>NZ_JAVIMC010000055.1:0-136860 GCF_031196995.1 Acinetobacter sp. 12966 | reverse complement strand
GGGGGTGTTTTTTTATTGGGCGGAATTTAATTTTTAATAAAAGATAGATCCAAAATTAGATTTGTATTCTGGCTGTATTCTATGAATATAATGATGAACTTTATTATTTTTGGGTACGTCCATGAAGATCAATTCTTTCTCTCCAATACCTGAAGATGATGAAGAGCTATCTTTGCCTGTATTGATTTATTGGGCATCTCTAGGTGATATCGATCAAATAAAAGAATTACTAATAGAGGGAGAAGATCCTAATCAGACAGATGATGAGGGATATAGTGCTCTACAAGCAGCTGCTGAAAATGATCATTTAGAGGTAGTAAAGCTCTTAGTTGAAAAAGGTGCACATGTCGCTTACAAAAGTGAATACACAGCATTAGAGCTTGCAGAAATGGCAGGTAATACTGATGTAGTGGAGTATTTAAAGAGTTTATAAAATTAAAGGCCTCTTTTGTTTAGAAAAGAGGCCTTTTGTTCAATTAAGACAAATGATATTTCTGTAGTTTCTCAACAATGGATTGAAGACCTTTTACTTCAAACTCATTAGCTTCGAATTTTTCATCTTTATTACGTTTAAATATATCTCTTATCTCTATTACAGCGTTGGGGTCAATGATACTTAAACTTGAGGTGACTTGACGTATTTGGCTAATAGAGCGAGAGCCATTTGTTGAACCATAACCAATAAATGCAGCAGGTTTACCACCCCATTCCTTACCGATATAATCAAGTGCATTTTTTAAAGCTGGGCTGTAACCATGGTTGTATTCTGGGCTAATAAAGATAAATGCGTCTGCTTGAGCAATTTTGTCTGCCCATTCTTGTTGTTTAGGTTGATCATAAATCCCGGTAGCAGGTGGGTGAGAGCCTGAAAATAACGGTAAATTCCACTCTTTTAAATCAATTACTTCTGTCTGAAAATCTTCTAGATTAAATGATTGAATTGTGGATTCTAGCCAATTGGCAACTTTAATTGCTGTACGTCCTTCACGAACACTTCCTACGATAATATAGACCAGCATGTATTTTTCCTAAGAATTTTTATCTTTATAACTTAATTCATTCTATAGGTAGTAGAGAATATAGAATTTGTAAGGATTCTTATGTCACTAATAAAAATTAAATCATAAAAAAGCCCTCATTTAGAGGGCTTTTTTATTTACATTAGCTTAATGCCTTGTTGGCCTTCAGGAGTAACCTTAAATATTTCTACTTCAAAGGTAATATTTTTCCCAGCTAATGGGTGATTAAAATCTATTTCTGTAATGTCATCATTAACTGATTTTACTACACCGAATAAGGTGGTTTTTGCCTTATCTTCAAATTCGATCATGTGACCAGGAATAGGGCGTTGTTCAAACTTAACTGTATCGAAAGTTTGAATATTTTCTGGATTCCACGGACCAAAAGCCTCTTCTGGTGGAAGGTGTACTGTACGGCGGTCACCTGCACGTAAACCGAATAATGCTTTTTCGAAACCTGGTAAAAGGTTTCCGTCACCAATAGTCAGACTAACAGGCTCTTCACGGCTACGTGTATTGTCAATTTCTACACCATTTTCGATAGCTACAGAAAAGTGTAGGTCGACTTTAGAGCCTTCTTGGATACGAATTTCTTCGTTAGGTTGAATAATTTCGGTCATATTATGCATCCGAATTTTGGTTACGTTGCTTCTCAAGGAAGAATGTATCAATGAGTAGCAAAATCGTACCTAGAGTGATGGCACTGTCCGCAATATTAAAAGCTGGAAAGTGATGATTTTGGTAATAAACATGAATGAAATCGACCACATAACCTAGGGTAACACGGTCAATTAAATTGCCTAAAGCTCCACCTAAAATTAAAGCGATGGCTACAGGTAGCACCACCATTTTTTTAGGCATACGCATTAACCAAAATACAAAAAGTACTGAAACTAAGCCCGCCAAAGATGTGAAGAAATAGCGCTGCCATCCTCCTGCATCAGATAAAAAGCTAAAAGCTGCACCATAGTTATGTAATAGTGTCCAGTTTAAAAATGGAAGTACAGGTACAGGATCTGCATAGTTTAGATGTGTACTCGCAATCCATTTTGTCCATTGATCCAATACAATGGCAAGGACTGAAAGTCCAAGCCAAATCAGATTATGTGGATAAAACTGGAATAAGCCTTTTTTAGCTTGTGAATTAGGCATATTTTCTCACTTCGCCACGACCAGTGACGTTCACAATACAACGACCACATAAACCAGGATGATCGGCATGTGTATTTACATCTGGAAGAACGTGCCAGCAACGTGCACATTTTTCACCTTCAGCTGCAGATATTTGTACACGTAAGCCTTCCATTTCAGTTGCTTCACCTTGCTCAGCAAATGGATGTACTACTACTTGCGAAGTAATAAGAACAAAACGGAGTTCATCAGCCAGTTGGTTTAAAACTGTTTGTAATGATTCACTTGCCCAAAGTTCAACTTTGGCTGAAAGATTACTGCCGACAAGTTTAGCGTTACGCGCTGCTTCAATCTGTTTATTTACTGCAGATTTTACGCTAATCAATGTTTGCCAATCTTCTTCAGAAAGCAAGTTTGCTTTTGATGAAACAGGTAAGTCATACCATTCTGAAGTAAATACATACTTTTCAGTTTGTTCTGGAATCAATGGCCAAGCTTCTTGAGCCGTAAAGCTTAAGATTGGGCTCATCCAACGGATAAATGCTTGGACAATATGATAAAGCGCTGTTTGAGCAGAACGACGTGCCTGAGAATCTGCTTTAGTGGTGTATTGACGGTCTTTGATAATATCTAGGTAGAAACCACCTAAGTCATTAATACAGAAGCTTGTTAACGCACTACACACCACATGGAAGTTCATTTCTTCATAGGCAGTGATAATGGTTTGTTGTACTTCATTCGCACGCTGTAAGATGTATTGATCTAGAGCGATAAGGTCATCTACGTCCAGAGCATCAGTACTTGGTTTGAAACCATTTAGGTTCGCAAGCAAGAAGCGTAGGGTATTACGAATACGGCGATAGCTATCACTTACACGGCTAAAGATTTCTTTCGATGCTGCGATTTCATAACGGTAGTCGCTAGACGCTACATATAGTCGTAAACCATCTGCACCAAGCTGTTTGATGATTTCTTCAAGCGGGATATAGTTGCCTAAAGATTTCGACAATTTACGACCGTTTTCGTCCACTGTAAAACCATGAGTTAACAAGGCTTTATATGGCGCACGATTGTGAATTGCCATAGATGTTAATAAAGAAGATTGGAACCAGCCACGGTGTTGGTCTGAACCCTCTAAATATAAGTCAGCAGGGCTTTCTAATTCATCACGTTGCTCAAGTACAGCGTAATGCGTTGTACCAGAGTCGAACCATACATCGAGTGTATCGCGAACGGCATTGTATTGTTCAGCATCTTCACCGATGAAGTCTTTTGCTTCACGTTTGAACCATGCTTCGATACCTTCTTCTTCGATCAGTTGAGCAACTTCTTCGATGAGTTCAGGTGTACGCGGGTGTAGTTCGTTTGTATCTTTATGAACGAAGAATGGAATTGGAACACCCCAAGTACGTTGACGTGAAATACACCAGTCCGGACGACCTTCGATCATTGATTCAATACGGTTTTTACCCCAGTTCGGTACAAACTCGATATCATTTTCAATCGCGTTAAGCGCGCCTTCACGTAAACCTTTTTGATCCA
The DNA here is from genome assembly GCF_031196995.1 of Acinetobacter sp. 12966. NCBI lineage: Bacteria > Pseudomonadati > Pseudomonadota > Gammaproteobacteria > Moraxellales > Moraxellaceae > Acinetobacter > Acinetobacter sp. 12966. The sequence goes on along the minus strand of NZ_JAVIMC010000055.1, from coordinate 133,168 downwards.
TGCTAATGAACCATTGTGGTGTAGCACGGAAAATAATAGGAGTCTTATGGCGCCAGCAGTGTGGGTAGCTGTGTTTAATTGGTTGATGAGCCCACAAACGGCCTACAGCGCCCAAAGCTTCGATAATCTTTGGATTGGCTTTATAGATGTGCTCACCAGCATAGATTGGAGCAGTTGGAAGATAAACACCGTTACCACCCACTGGGTTATCTACTTTAAGGTTGTATTGAAGACCTACTTTATAGTCGTCTGCACCATGGCCAGGTGCTGTATGTACGGCACCTGTACCGCTTGTTGCAATAACGTGTTCACCTAAAATAACCGGAACTTGACGATCAGTAAGTAGAGGATGTTGTAGGGTAAGGTTTTCAAGAGCCGAACCAGTAAAATCAGCTAAAACAACTGGGTTTTCAAGCTTGTAACGCTCAATCGCTGAAGCAACTAAGTCTTTAGCAAGAATGAAGTTTTGCTTACCGCGCTCAGTTGTCACTTGCACCAATTGATATTCAATTTCGGCATGCAACGCAACGGCTTGGTTAGCTGGTAATGTCCATGGTGTAGTGGTCCAGATCACGATATCTGTCGGATCTTGAACTTCTACGTTTAAACGGATACTTAAATCTTTGAGATCAACGACACCAAAACCAACGTCAATTGCGTCAGATTTTTTATCTTCGTATTCAACTTCTGCTTCAGCAAGAGCTGAACCACAGTCCATACACCAGTTCACTGGCTTTAAACCTGGCTGGATATGACCATTTTTCTGGATGAGACCTAGAGCACGAACAATATCGGCTTCTTGTTTGTAATTCATGGTGAGATAAGGATTATCCCAATCACCTAAAATACCAAGACGTTTAAAGTCAGTACGCTGTAAATCAATTTGTTTTAGTGCGTATTCACGGCAAAGTTTACGGAAAGTTGCTGCGTCAACTTTTTCGCCCACTTTACCTACTTTTTCTTCGACTTTTAGTTCGATTGGCAAGCCATGACAGTCCCAACCTGGAACATATGGTGCATCAAAACCTGAAAGTGTACGGCTTTTTACAATAACGTCTTTGAGTACTTTATTGACTGCGTGACCCAAGTGAATTGTACCGTTCGCATATGGAGGGCCATCATGCAAAATATATTTTTTCTTACCAATACGCGATGCACGAATCTGCTGATAAATGTTGTCGGTATACCACTCTTCTAACCATTTCACTTCACGTACTGCCAAATTTGCTTTCATTGCAAATTGAGTATCCGGCAGGTTTAGCGTGGCTTTGTAGTCCACTGCATTCTCAGGAGTTTGCTTATCGCTCATGCAAGTTTTCTTCCAGTTTAATCAGCTTGGGAGCTGACATGTTTTACAATCAAAATTCGAATTAAAAAGGAAATTGTGTCGTGTCGTTACGGTATTGTCGTAACTGTTGCACGTCATTATCAATTCCAGCCTTAAGTGCTTCAAGCGAAGGGTAGTTCAATTCACCATGAAGATAGTGAAGAAAAGTCACCCGCATAAATAAGCCATACAGATTAGCAGAAACATCAGGGAAATGTACTTCTAATCTCCATTCTGGATGTTCTTGCTGAATGGCGGGACGTGTACCGACATGGCCTGCGCCATAGAGGCTATTTTCATGATATCCAGCAATTCCCGGTTTTTCAGGTGTTTCTTGGCGCACTTTTTCAGTGAGAGAAGTCGTTTCGCAAATGACTTCAACGCCATAAATACCGTTTAAACAAGGTTTGTGGCGATTGAGTCGAACATTAATGGTTGGAAAATCAAGAGTTCGTCCAATTTGATCGCCATATTGGACACGTCCAGTAATACTGTACGGACGGCCTAATAATTTAGCTGCTAAAGCGAGATTACCCACTTGAAGTACTTGGCGAATACGGGTTGAACTGACGCGTTCACCTTCAAGTTCAATGGTATGTAAATTTGTGACTTGGAAGCCATAATCTTTTAAAAATTCACTGTTGCCTTGGCGGTCTTTGCCGAAATGAAAGTCATCTCCTAAAACCAAAGCTTGAGCATTTAATTTGTCTTTTAATAAATCTGCGAAGGCAGATGCGCTCATGCTACGAAAATGTTCATCAAATTTAGCAACCGCAATATAGTCAACGCCAAGCTCAGCTAGGTATTCAACTTTTTCCCGTAGTGAATTAATACGAGGAGGTGCATCATAACCTTTAAAGAACTCAAGAGGTTGTGGCTCAAAAATCATGACCAAAGTTTTTAAGCCTTGTGCTGCAGCAATTTTTTTGAGTTGAGCAATCATCGCTTGGTGGCCTAAATGGACACCATCAAAATTACCAATAGTCACCGCTGTTTGAGGTAACTGAAAATTGGGCGATAACGCATTGAGACGAAGCAGTTTCATGAACTTAAAATATGGCTATTTTTGCAAGGGCTATATATTGCCATAATCTCACAGATTCGTCTTGTTGTTGTGTTTTTACTCAGTTATTTTTCAAAATGAATATCTATATATTTAAAATACTGATGAATTAAATAAAAATAAATCAATTTTTCTTATTATTGGTTTGCTCTACTATGTCTTTATCCACTCTTTGATTAGAGAACTAAGATGAAAAAACCCTTTTACCAATTAAATCAAAGCAAAGATGTTATACGACATTTTACCCCAAATTGGTTTACAGCGACTATGGGTACTGGCGTGGTGAGTATGATTTTAATCCAGCTGCCCTTTGCTCAATCATTTTTATTCAAGCTAGCTACTTTGTTATGGCAATTTAATATTGTTTTATTTAGCGTTTTTTCAGTTCTTTATTTATTGCGGTGGTTTCTTTTCCCTCATGAAGCGAAGCAAATATTTAACCATCCCAATATGAGCTTGTTTTTAGGCGCTATCCCAATGGGGCTCGCAACGATATTAAATGGTTTTTTAAGCTTCGGTTTCGGGCTTTACGGTGAAGTGGCAATACATATTGCTCAAGCTTTATGGTACATCGATGTCTTTTTAGCACTGGCAATTGCGTGGATCGTGCCATTTTGTATGTTTAGTCGTCAGAACCATCAGCTACATACCATGACTGCAATTTGGCTTTTACCTGTGGTTGCCTGTGAAGTAGCAGCAAGTTCTGCGGGTATGTTGGTAGGACATTTACCAGCAGATTTGCATAGCTTTCATTTATTAATGGCTGGCTATGTACTTTGGGGAATCTCTGTTTTACCAGCATTCGCTATTCTGACAATTTTAATGCTGCGTATGGCTTTGCATCAGCTACCTGAAAAAGAAATCGCTATTTCTAGCTGGCTCTCTTTAGGCCCGATTGGTACAGGTGCATTAGGTTTATTGTTATTAGGGCAGCAGGCACAAAGAGTGGCGCCAAATGTAGGATTTGACCAATTTGCTAATGTCTTTCAAGCTTTAGGAGTTGTAGGTAGTCTCGTGCTTTTAGGTTTTGGATTATGGTGGCTTGGTCTTGCGATTTTAACAACGCTTCGTCACGCAAAGACAGGTATTCCATTTAACTTGGGCTGGTGGGGCTTAACCTTTCCATTAGGTGTATTTATTCTCGCACTATTTAATTTAGGACATCAGGTTGAAATTGTATTCTTACAATACGTTGCTGTCGCATTGAGTATTCTGTTATTGACGATGTGGGGCGTTGTAATGAAGAAAACGCTTGCAGGCGCATATAGTGGTCAACTGTTTTTTTCTCCATGCTTAATCGCTTTACAACAAAAAGTGCAGTAATGATGAAAAGGTGCAAAAAGCTTTTACACCTGATTTATACTTATTTTCTAACTTATTTAATTTTGATTTGAGCTTTTTGAATGAACACTGATATTGCTTTGATTATGGCACTTCCTAATGAATCTAAGGGTTTATTTGAACAAGCAGGTGTTGAAGTCCATTACAGTGGTATTGGTAAGATTAATGCTGCCTTTAAAGCATTTGAAGTTATTCAAAAAACAGGATGCAAAACTCTAATTAATTTAGGTACAGCGGGAAGCTCTGCATTTAATCGACATGATTTAGTCGAAGTAAAAACTTTTGTACAACGGGATATGGATGTTTCACCCCTAGGTTTTGAAGTAGGTGTAACGCCGTTAGATGATCATTTGGCGGCAGAGATTCATCTTCAACCACATTTTATTGATTTGCCAAAAGCAGTATGTGGAACTGGTGATTCATTTGAAACAGGTCAGCCAAAAGTAGCTTGTGATGTGGTTGACATGGAAGGCTATGCTTTAGCTAAAGTGTGCCATAAGTTAGGTGTACGATTAATCTCGGTGAAGTATATTACTGATGGGGCAGATGACACCGCGCATCTGGATTGGGAAGAAAATTTATTGTTAGGCGCCCAGAAACTTTTAGCCCTTTATCAACACCATTTCTAAAAAAGATCGGCAAATTTGCCGATCTTTTTTTTTGTTTTAACGAGGCAATACGCCGTAGAGCATCAGGTGGACTGTATGCTCAATCGAACGCTGGAACATACTGCGGTTACGAAGCGTTTTACCGGTCACCATTTCCATTTGAGTTGCAAAATCTGCATAGTTTTGCGTAAGACCCCAAATATTTAAGATTAATAATTCTGGATCGATATCTGGGGAAATCTTTCCTTCTTCTTGCCAAGTCTGAATGACCTTGGCTTTGCGCTTAAATAGTTTTTTCAAAGGCCCTTTCAGTATAGGTAAAATATGAGGAGCGCCTTGAATAATTTCTAGTGCAAACAATCTTGATGCTTTCGGTTGGCTACGAGACAGTTCGATTTTTTGAATTAAATAGTGAGATAAGGCTTCGGCTGGTTCTAATTCAGCTTCTAAAGTTTGTAATGGGGCCAACCATTTTTGTAAAACGGTTGTGAGCACTTCTACATATAAAGACTCTTTATTTTCATAGTAATAGAAAATATTCGACTTATGCATGTCGGCGAGTTGGGCAATTTCATCCAGACTTGCTCCACTGAACCCATAGACTGAAAAGACGTCAAGGGCCGCAGCAAGAAGCTGATTGCGCTTTTGGGTACTCTTTTTTTGTTCCATCTGCTGCATAATTAAAAAAATAATATTCCCATTGTAAGGGAAATTGTTTGATTTGTGCACAGGTGTCTTGCTTTTTTAATCAAAAAACAGCTAGTTATTTGCGTAATAGATATACTATTGTGCAAAAAATAGAGAGATTCACTAGTTTATTGTTATTCTTAAAAATATTTTTTTATTTTCGCCCTAAAAAAGAGCAATAAAACAGCAGTTTTATTGCTCATAAATTGGGCATTTTTCGGTTGAACAATTGCCATTACTCATCGCAACCTTAAGTTGCCAAAACCGCATCGAGTACTTGTTGCTCAAGCTGAGCAAAAGTAATGCTTTTTTTACGCGGGCGCGGCAAATTAACTTGGAAACTTTGAGCAATTTTGCCCTTATCTAATAAGATAATACGGTCAGCCAATTGTACTGCTTCACTCACATCGTGGGTGACCAAAATTGCAGTAAAGCCTTGCTCCTTCCACAAGCGCTCAATCAAGCTTTGCATCTCAAGACGAGTTAACGCGTCTAATGCACCCAAAGGTTCATCTAACAATAAAATACGGGGAGTATGTGATAGTGCACGGGCTAGGGCAGTACGCTGACGTTGACCACCTGAAAGCTGGGAAGGCCATTGTCCTGATTTCTCTTTTAAACCGACTTTTTCTAGTAATTCTTCTGCTAAAGCATGTTGCGATTTTGGTAGCCCAAGTTGAACATTTTGAAGAATATTTCTCCAAGGAAGTAAACGAGGATCTTGGAACATTACTCGAATATCATCGTTCGTAATGCCTTCACGTAAATGTCGCGCAGATTTAAATTTGATTTCCCCAAAGCTGGCTTTTTCAAGTTGAGCAATTAAACGTAGTAGCGTACTTTTGCCACAACCACTTCGGCCAACAATTGCTAAAAACTCACCCGGCTGGATGTGTAGGTCAAGATCTTCGAGGACCTTTACCTCACCATAAAATTTATAAAGTTGCTCAATCAGAATCTCTGCACCTAATACAGGTTCTTGTGATTCTGGATGATTTTCTGGAATGAGCTCTACGTCATTCTGATTAATATTTAAATTCAGATTTGTCATATTTTAAGCTCCCTTATTTCTGATATCCAGAGTGCCAACGTAGTAAATAGCGTTCTAAAAGCTGGGCTAAAACATCGGCCAGTTTGCCTAGTAAGGCGTAAAGAAGAATACCGACCAGAACTACATCTGTTTGTAAAAACTCACGTGCATTCATGGTCATATAACCAATACCTGCTTGAGCTGAAATGGTTTCAGCGACAATGAGTAATACCCAAACCAAACCTAAAGCAAAGCGTAAACCCACTAAAATAGAAGGCATCGCACCTGGCAAAATAATTTCTTTGTAGAGCTGCCAACGTGAAAGTCCGTAGCTTTTACCCATCTCAATCAATTGAGCGTCAACTGATCGAATACCGTGATAGGTATTAATATAAATCGGGAAGAAAACACCTACTGCGACTAAAAATAATTTCGCTGTTTCATCAATCCCGAACCACAAGATGACGAGTGGGATAAGTGCTAAGGCTGGGATGTTACGAATCATTTGTAAGGTCGTATCGAGCAGTGTAGAGGCGAAACGCGAAGACCCGTTGAGTAGGCCTAATAACAAACCTAAACCACCGCCTATCAGAAGGCCAAGCAGTGCACGACCAGCACTGACTTTAACGTGCTGCCAGAGTTCACCACTCACCAGTAGATGCCAAAAGGCGGAAACTACAGCAGTAGGTGCGGGTAAAATACGGCTTTCTAAAAGACCCGAACTTGAGGCAATTTGCCAAACAACCAATAGAAGAATAGGGAAAATCCAAGGCAGCAAACGCTGCCCAATTTGTTTTGTTCCACGTGAAACAACACTTTCAGCTTTGCTCATGCAGGCTCCTTGACGGAACTATTTTGCTTCTTCTCGTCTGGAACATAATTGTTGGCAATAATTTCACCGAATGGACCGGTTAAATTTGGCTGAGCAAGTTTAGCGCGAGTTTCGATTGGTAATAACGGGAAGACCAACTCTGCAAAACGGATCGACTCTTCAAGATGTGGATAGCCCGAGAAAATAAAAGTATCGATACCTAAATCAGCATATTCCTGAATGCGGGCAGCAACTGTTTCTGGGTCACCTACAAGTGCTGTACCAGCACCGCCACGGACTAAACCAATACCTGCCCAAAGGTTTGGAGATACTTCAAGTTTGTCACGGTTACCGCCGTGAAGAGCTGCCATGCGCTGTTGACCTACGGAGTCCATTTGTGCAAATTTTTTCTGTGCTGCAGCAATAGTTGCATCATCAAGATATTGGATAAGCTCATTCGCTGCTGCCCAAGCTTGTTCGTTGGTTTCGCGAACAATCACATGCAAGCGAATGCCATAAGTTAATTTACGACCTTTAGCCTCAGCTTTGGCACGAACATGTTCGACTTTTTGTTTAACTGCTTCTGGTGGTTCACCCCATGTAAGGTAAGTATCGACTTGCTCAGCTGCAAGATCGACCGCGACGTCTGAAGAACCGCCGAACCAAAGTGGTGGATAAGGCTTTTGAACAGGTGGGTAAAGTAGTTTTGCATCATCCACTTGTAAGCGTTCACCGTGGAATGTAAAAGCTTCACCTGTATGTGAGCGTGTCAAAATCTCACGCCAGATTTTTACGTATTCATTAGCAGTTTGATAACGTGTTGAGTGATCTTCATATAAGCCATCACCGCGTAGTTCTGCTTCATCACCACCAGTCACTAAGTTGAGTAACACACGGCCATTCGACAAACGATCAAACGTTGCAGCCATACGTGCTGCCAACGCTGGTGTCGTTACCCCTGGTCGTAATGCAACTAAAAATTTAAGGTGTTGAGTTGCATCAATTAGGCTAGCCGCCGTAATCCAAGGGTCTTCACATGAACGGCCTGTTGGAATAAGTACACCTTCGTAACCTAAATTATCTACTGCCACAGCAATTTGCTTCATATAGGCATGGTCAACCTGACGAGCGCCTTTACTTGTACCTAAATAGCGACTATCACCGTGGGTAGGAATAAACCAGAAAATTTTCATGTGCATTACCTATATGTCTATTGAAATTACTTGGCACCCCAAACAGCTTGTTTAATGCTGATTGGTTTTGGAATGATGCCTTGTTGAGTAAAAATGTCTGCGAGTTGCTGCTGCTCAGCAATCACTTTGCTGCTGAGTGGAGCTGCCGATGATGGGCGTGGACGTCGTTTAATGAATAAATCACTGGTTGCAGGCTTAAGTCCTGTACTTTGACCAATCGCACCTGCCGTTTCTGCTTGATGGCTTTGAACCCATTTGTCAGCTTGATTGATTTGTTTGATGAGCCCTGAAATAGCTTTAGGATGTTGTTTAACAAAATTTGGGGCCGCTAAATAAAATGTATAGTTCGGGCTTAAACCTTTACCCGATGCAAGAACACGCGCTTGGTCTTCTAGTTGTGCTGAAGCAAAGTAAGGATCCCAAATTGCCCATGCATCAACAGCACCCTTTTGGAATGCTGCGCGAGCATCGGCAGGAGTAAGCCAGATCGGAGTAATGTCACTCCAGTTTAGGCCTGCTTTACGTACGGCTTGTACAAGTAAGTAATGTGAACTTGAACCTTTTTGCAGCGCAATACGTTTGCCTTTAAGGTCTTTAAGCTGTTTGAGCTGCGAGTTTTTGGGAACTAGAATTGCCGATGCCAATGGCTTAGCCGCTTCATAAGCAATGTAATATAAAGGCTTGCCAGCCGCTTGTGCATAGACAGGAGGTGTGTCTCCAGTAACGCCTACATCAAGAGAACCGACAGCTAAAGCTTCTAAAATTTGTGGTCCAGCAGGAAACTCATTCCAAGTAATTTTTGCATTTGGGAATTCTTGCTCAAATAGCTTTTGCTGTTTGGCAATTGCAAAGTTAATCGAGCTTTTTTGAAAACCAATACGAAGTTCTTTCACAGTTGGATCAATTGCCCAAGCTGGCGCTGCGATTGTTAAGCCTAATACAGTGACTGCACTGAGGCGCTTAATTAATTGTGTCCACTGACTCTTACTAAATAATGACTGATGTTGCATATTGATATCCTTGTTCCCCTTGAGGCAAGACACAGCATTTATATCGTTATTTAAGCTGTGCCCAAGCTGGGGTTATTTCAGTTTTAAAATGGCGTCTTGAATGGTGAGTTTGTTTGGAATGAGCTTTTGTGCATAAAAAGCATCAGCCACATATTGTTGTTCTTGTGCCACCTTGTCAGATATTGGCTGCACTCCAAAACCCATACGTGAAATGGAAGTTTTGAGTACATCAAACTCAAGTGCGGTAGGTTTTTCGAGTAACTTGGCAGCTTCATCCTGATGTGAACTTACCCACTCAGTGGTCTGGTTAAGTGTCTGTACAACAGTGTTGAGTACTTTCGGATTATTTTCTGCAAATTTACGGTCAGCTAAATAGAACTGATGATTACTCACCAAGTTTTCACCTGTTGCTAAAACTCGGGCCTGAATTTGATGTTCAGCTGCTGCAAAGAACGGGTCCCAAATGACCCATGCATCGACTGCACCTTTTTCAAAGGCAGCACGAGCGTCTGATGGCGGTAAATAAACTGGTTGAATATCACTTAAGCTTAAGTTGTTGGCTTCTAAAACTTTTAACAATAGGTAATGAACATTCGAGCCTTTGTTAAGAGCAACACGTTTGCCTTTTAAATCTTTAATAGATTGGATTGGAGAGTCTTTTTGTACCAATAGTGCTTCAGCTTTTGGCGCAGCAGGTTGGTTTGCGACATAGACTAAATTTGGATTGGCAGCCTGAGCAAAGATCGGTGGTGCTTCACCAGCTTCCCCCAGCGAAACACTTCCTACGTTTAAACCTTCAAGCAATTGAGGGCCAGCAGGGAACTCAACCCATTTTACTTGCACGCCTTGTTCTTTTAATGCTTTTTCTAAGTCACCACGAGCCTTTAAAATAGGAAGAATCCCATATTTTTGGTAGCCAATATTTAAAGTTGTGGTGGCTTGTTCCTCTTTTTTGGCACAACCACTTAACATCATCACTCCTGCAAGGCTGGCCGCGATGACTGAATATTTTGCCCATGAAGTGGTGTTGAAAAGTGCCATGAGATTTCGTACTCCCCGAAAGAGAAAAAGAAAAAAATAATTGGATGAGCAGATACCCTAAATGGATTTTTATTTCAGAAAAAATAAGTATTCGGTCTTTATTTATGCAAAAAAAAGCTAAACACAATAGGCTATAAACTTATGCGAAAAAATGATTTATCTATTAAAAATATATTTAATGAATTTTGATTAAGTTGATGTAAATAAAATAAAAAATATTAAAACCTTAAAAAATTTAGATTTAAAAAAAGTACAACCATAAATTAATCGTGTTTACGGGTGTACTTTTTGAACTAAGCTTATCTGAAATAAGAATATCTTAAAAATAGCAAAGGCTAGGGAAGCAGTTTCTTAAAGACTAAAGAATTTCTCTGATAGTTATAGAGTGCTTGACGAGCATTTGGTAAGTCATCAACACTCACCTGATGGAAACCGTGCTCTAAGAACCAGTGAGCGGTTCGAGTCGTTAAAACAAATAATTGACGAATACCTTGTTCTTTTGCCTTTTCTTCAAGGAATTGCAAAATCTGGCTGCCACGGTTCGATTTACGATAACTTGGGTGTACTGCGACGCAGGCAATTTCTGCTGAACGTGTTTCATTAAATTCTGTTGGAATTGGATAAAGTGCAGCACACGCTAGAATCGTACCATCGCGCTCAATAACAGCGAACTGGCTAATCTCTTGCTCTAAACGTTCACGCGAACGATAAACTAAGATACCTTCTTCTTCTAATGGACGTAATAAATTCATTAAACCGCCTACGTCTTGAATATTGGCCATGCGAACTTCTTCATAATGCGCATCGGTAATCATGGTGCCTATACCATCTCGAGTAAATAACTCTTCGAGAAGGGCGCCATCATAGGCATAAGAAATAAGATGAACGCGGTGTACACCTGATAAAGATGCTTTTTTTGCCTGTTGCAAATGCAAAGTGAGTGTTGGGCTAATGGTTTGGTATTGTTGAATATAGTAGTCCAGTTGATGTGGGCTTAATTCACGTAATATTTGCTCATCTTCATTCAGCAATCCTTGTTGCTCTCCAAGAAAAATGAGTTTATCTGCTTTTAAATAAGTTGCTGTTTTAGTTGCGACTTCTTCAGCTCTTAAGTTAAATACCTCACCTGTAGTGGAGTAACCTGTTGGTCCTAGCAGTACAATATTATGATTATCGAGGTGTCGATCAATCGCATCTGTATCAATAGAACGAACTTCACCTGTAAGCTGGAAATCCATGCCATCACGAATACCATAAGGTTTAGCAGTCACAAAATTACCTGATACCACATCTATGCGAGCGCCGTACATTGGCGAGTTTGCTAAGCCCATAGAAAGTAATGCTTCAATTTCAAGGCGAATAGAACCTACAGCACTCATAACACAGCTTAAAGATTCACGTGTGGTAATACGGCTGTTGTCATAAAAAGGAGTTTCGATTCCTTTTTCTTTAAGATTTTGATTAATTTGTGGACGTGCGCCATGAACTAAGATTAAGCGGATGCCAAGAGAATGTAATAAAGCAATATCGTGAATGATATGTTCGAAATTAGGATGTCGGACTGCTTCACCACCAAACATCAACACAAATGTTTTATCGCGGTGAGCATTAATGTAGGGCGCTGAGTGTCGAAACCAGTGTACATAATGCTGGGTGTTATTATGCGACTTACTTTCAGGCTTACTTGGCATACCGATCTCGAATCAACAGCAAAAAGATATAAAGATGATTCTAAACAAAAAAGACTAAAGCCGCATGTTTTAGATAAAAAAACACCCAAATTGAAATTTGGGTGTTTAAATTTTTTTGATTAGTGAACAACTCTAATGATTTTATGACTTTGTTCATTCACTAATACGTAATTTCCGTTCACTTTATACCATTTTTGATAACGACCCGGTTTAGTCAATTTTTGGTGTTGACGATAGTCGATCACGTAACGTGAATGTCGATACTCATGCGGTACAACCTGACCTACTCTCCACGCATTACGATGGTCGTCTTTTTTAATCACTTTAACTGTTTTTACTTCATGGTTTTGATAGTTGCCATGATGATTATGATCATTTGGTGCTGCCATTGCTGTTGTTGCAACTAAGCCACTAAGTGAAAGAACAATCGCTGTTGTTAATTTTTTCATTGTAAACCTCGAATGATGAGTTAAATTTCAATAACTAAAGATTAGTGAACAATTGCAGATAAATCGTGGAGGCTAAGAAGAATAAATGTGAAAACTAATTGTGAAATAAGAAGAAATTAAGAAAATATCTAAAGTGAAAATATAAAAAAGCTTGTATTTTTAAGATAGATAAACAATAAAAAAAGGATAAAACCCAAAGGCTTTATCCTTTTTTTACTCAGCGATAGCGAGGGCCTATCGCCTTAAAAACCACGAATACTCACAATGCTATTAGAATCTGTGTCGACTAAAATATAGTCATTATTGATTTTGTACCATTGTTGATTACGGCCCGGTTTTGGCAAGTTACTGTCTTTATAGTCGACTTTATAGCCATTACCACGATAGTGCTGTGGCATAACATAGCCAGGCTGCCAGCGATGTTGTTTTAATCGTTCAAAGCCACGCTCTTCGCGCATACGGCGTTCGTCACGGATACGATCATCATCATGATCACGTCCAAATCCTGGTCCACGATCATTCCACTCACCACGTGGACCTCCACCTTTAGGACCTTTTGGGCCATGGCCTCGGTCAAAAGGAGGATCAGCAAAGCTCGCCATACTGGTGGTTAGTACGGTTATGCAAAGGGCTAAGATGGTGAACAACTTTTTCATGATGCATCCTCGTTTACATCTGATGTCTCTCATGTTGAATACTCTACGCGCAAAATGCAGAGAAACTGTGAAGATCATTTAATGGTTCAATTAAAATTACGGATAGATCAAGGGTTTTTATCAATAATAAAAAAGGCTTGTATATCTTTTCAGGTATAGGCAAGCCAGATTTGATGATTGGCCGTAATTTAATTTAGCTTTTTCATCTTTAACTTTTTAATCCTGTGCATCAATACTTTGACCATTGAGTGCCAAGCTGTCTTCACCCATTAAATAGAGGTAAGCAGGCAAGATTGACTCAGGTGTAGGTAGTGTCTTCGGATCTTCTTGTGGGTAGGCTTTAGCACGCATTGCAGTACGTGTTGCGCCTGGATTAATGCAGTTAAAGCGGATATTTGGATAAGTATTTTCCGCTGCAAAAATTTTACTTACTGCTTCAATTGCAATTTTTGAGACAGAATATGCGCCCCACAAAGCACGTGCTTCACGGCCTACACCCGAGCTGGTAAATACAACAGAGGCATTTTCTGACTTTTGCAAAAGTGGTAATAGAGCTTGAGTGAGGGCAAAAGGAGCACGTAAGTTAACTGCCATTACGTCATCCCATACTTCTGTTGGGTAATGTGCTAGTTCTACACGTTCACCCAAAATACCCGCATTATGCAAAATACCGTCTAGACGCCCAAACTGCTTTTCGAGCGTATCGACTAAAAAATCATAATCACGGTCAGAGGCACTTGAAAGCTGTAGCGGTAAAATCGCGGGTTGCGGTGCACCTAGACTTTCAATTTCATCATAAATCACTTCAAGTTTATTTAAGGTTCTACCATGTAGGACAACGGTTGCACCATGTAGGGCATAACTTAGAGCCGCAGCTCGCCCAATTCCATCACCAGCACCGGTAATTAAAATAATTCGATCTTTGAGTAGATCCGGACGAGGTTGGTATTCTGAATATTTCATTGGTAAACCTCCTTCTTTTTATATTGATAAAACAAATAGCCGTTAAAAAAGTCTATAAAACTCTGATGTTAACTTATCATACGCTGATTTTCCTGTAGAGCAGGAAGCTTTTGACGTAACATATCGTGTAATTCTGTCACTGTATTTACAATCGAATCGGCCTGCCATGATGCTAAATCATCACGGTGTTCGATAGGTAAATAGCCATAAGCTGCCAATATGGTATACATATCGGCATTGCGACCAGCATCAATATCACGTGGGTGGTCGCCCACATAAATAATTTGATCTGCTGGGATATTTAACTGTTTAGCAGCCAAATACATTGGTTCAGGATCTGGTTTGGTTTTACTGACATCTTCAGGGCATACCAGAACCGCACAGCGTTCTGTTAGATTTAACTTTTCTAAAAGAGATTCACTTAATCCGCGTGGTTTGTTGGTCACAATACCCCATGGGATTTGTGCAGCTTCTAACTCTTCTAAGAGTGGATACATGCCTTCAAACAGATCTGTATCGACCACAATATTATTGCCGTACAGATCTAAAAAGTTTTGACGATGTGCCAAGAATATTGGGTTGGCCACATCTAGCTCTGGATAGACCAATTTCACCATCGCACGTGCACCTTCAGAAACCTGAGTGCGAATAAGATCGGCTTCTACAACAGGGCGTCTTGCATCACGGCACATTTGCTGAATAATACGAATGAAATCCGCAGCTGTATCGATAAGCGTACCGTCTAAATCAAATAAAACAGCTTTCATCATGCACCTGTATTAATCGTATGAACCATATAGTTAACGTCAACATTTGGCGCTAACCAGTAATGCTTGGTCAGTGGGTTGTAATGTAGTCCAGTCATTTCTTTTAACGTAAGACCTGCATTACGAATATCATGTGCCATTTCAGATGGTCGAATAAATTTATGATAATCATGCGTACCTTTTGGCAACATGCGTAGGACGTACTCTGCACCAATAATGGCAAATAAATAAGATTTTGGGTTACGGTTAATGGTCGAGAAGAACACATGGCCGCCCGGTTTAACCAGAGCCTGACAAGCTTTTACAATAGATGCTGGATCTGGAACGTGTTCCATCATTTCCATACAAGTCACCACGTCATATTGACCAGCCTGTTCTTGTGCTAATTCCTCTACAGGAATTTGACGATATTCAATATTTTGAACATTTTCTTGCTGAGCATGTAAACGGCCGACAGCTAGAGGTGCTTCACCCATATCGATACCTAATACATCTGCGCCACGACGTGCCATGCTTTCGGCCAAAATACCGCCACCACAGCCGACATCAAGTACTTTTTTACCAACAAGACCGCCTGCACGTTCATCAATCCAGTTAAGACGTAGTGGATTGATCTGGTGAAGTGGGCGAAATTCAGAATGTTGATCCCACCATTTGGCAGCAAGTGCTTCAAACTTTGCGATTTCTTGTAAATCAACATTCAATTGCGACATGGTGCTACCTCTAAACTTGAGTTATCTTTTTGGATGTAGTTCGCCGTTAGTGTAGCGATTATTGGGAAAAAAGCGATAAACCCAATAAAAAACTTCACAGAAGCAAAACGAATTTAGCATATTTGTTTTATATTTAGGGCATAAGCTAATGCATAACAACTTAGAGGAAAAGCTGTAGCAATGAAAAAATTGGTTTTGGGTGGTTTGAGTGCAGCAATTATGGCCGTATCGGGTGGTGCAATGGCAGCAGATTTTGTTGCTGGTAAAGACTACACCGTGATTGCCAATCCAGGCAAAGTGGAAGTTCCGGGGAAAATCGAAGTTCGAGAGTTCTTTTGGTATGGATGTCCACACTGTTTCAAACTTGAACCGCATATGCAAACGTGGTTAAAGCAGATTCCTAAAGATGTACGTTTTGTGCGTACACCAGCTGCAATGAATAAAATGTGGGAACAAGGGGCGCGTACATATTATACATCTGAGGCATTAGGTGTACGTAAGCGCACGCATTTACCACTGTTCCATGCGATTCAGGTGAACGGTCAACAAATTTTTGATCAGGCTTCTGCTGCGAAATTTTTTACTCGTTATGGCGTACCTGAGCAGAAATTTAATAGTACTTACAACTCGTTTGCAGTAACTGCGAAAGTTGCCGAGTCAAATAAACTTGCTCAACAATACCAATTAACAGGCGTACCTGCAGTTGTCGTGAATGGTAAATATGTCGTGCAGGGTGAAGATGGTAAAGTCACTCAAGTTCTTAATTATTTAATTGAGAAAGAACGTAAAGCAAAATAAGTTGTTTAGGCTTTACTTCAAAAAAATGGGCTTCATGTGAAGCCCATTTTTATATTTAGTTAATTATCACGAAATAATTCAATTAATTTTGCTGATTTTCATCTTCAATCTGAAAATTTAAAACATCAAAATTAGCTGTTTGAGTCGGCAGTGATAATGCCTGATTAATATATAAATTAATTAATTTTTGGCGAGAACCAATCGAACGCTGGTAATAAGTAGAATTTAAAAGCAGTGATGCACCATAAGTCAGTGACCAGATATAAGACAAATAGTCACGAATTGACATATCATAATTCAATGATTTTAAATAATTTTCTGTAATATCTTTAATTGCCAAAATACGCTGTTGGCGAATTTCATAAAGCTCTTCGAAAAGATGCTTCAACTTAGACTCTGTCATCGTCAGATTTTCTTCAAGTTGATGCAATAGAATCGTTTTCCCTGGTGCAAGTAAATGATGAAGCATGTAATGAGGAGCATATTCTTTGAAATCTGTATTATATTTTTTAGAAATTTCTAAAATTTGCTTTTCATTTTGAATAATGAGCTCAAGTAGAAGCTCATTTTTACTTCTAAAATGCTTATAAAGTGTGCCTTTAGCAATATCTAGCTCGGCCACTAACTCATCTAGAGTAATTTCCTGATTGTTTTCTAATAACAACTTTTCTGCCACGCTCAGAATTTTTTCTTTACGCATCAAAAACTGTGTATGACGATCAAGATTCATAGGTATTCCCACACCAGTTTGGCCTAACTAATAGTTTACTTCCTGTAAAAAGAAAAAGACTTTTCTCGAAATTTTTAGCCTTTTTCTTTCTCTCTTTACGTATTACCACATAACCTGTTTTTTGTCATTTGCCGCTTCTATCGTTCCCAGTTTGCAATCCCTCTAAACAGTAAGCGAACTTGTGTAGAAGCATTTTCAATAAAGGCAGTTTGTTGCAGCTTGAGCTGTTCACCTTGATATTGTTTCGATAGGTTGAGCCACGTCATTGCCCATGTAAATGACATATTAGTCAAAATGGTAGATAAGACATTTAAGTCTTGAGGATTTTGAATATGTTTAAAATTTTCGAGTTTAGTAAGATCAGTTGTGAGATCTTCAATCAAAAATTCGATTTCTCGGGCAATTGCTGCACGAACCGTTTCTGAACCTCCCCAACGTTCAGCAATCATAAATTGCCATTGCTTAGGGCTATGATTTACTGCCTGCACAAATAGCTCAATACTGGTTTGGGTTTTAGCAGATTTATGTTGTAAGTAACTTTGTCCAAGTTGATGTAAAACACTTTTTAAATGTAGGGCAACTTGATCGACCAATTCCTTGCCCAGCTCATCCATGTCCTGAAAATGGCGGTAGAACGCTGTCGGTACTAAACCTACTTCACGTGCAACTTCACGCAAACTGATACTACTGAACGAACGCCCAGACGTGCTTAGATGCAAGGCTGCATCGAGAAGTGCCTGACGACTTTGCTGTTTTCGTTCATCCCGTATCGACATTAAAAGAACCTATTTAAACCGTGAGCCAAAGTCTAACAAAAAAGAGCAAACTTTCATAAAAAAAATAGTGAACAAGTGTTGACTGAGTGAACAATTATAAATATAGTGTACATATGTTCACTATACGAACATGTGTTCACTCAAATAAATAGCCAGAAACAAAAGAGGAACGTATGAACGCAACACTTAGCTATCAGCCACATTGGGTTCGAGAAGATTTCGTTGATTTTGTCTTGCAGAAAATTAACGTGACTTGGGCGTGGAAAAGGGTACTTGCAGAAGTTACTGCAGTTCAGCCACTTCATACCGATATGGTGCTCATTAGACTTAAACCAAATCGTAATTTTAATTTCGATCGAGTTTTTGCGGGTCAAAGTATCCTGCTGACTTTACTTATCGATGGCGTTTACCAACAACGTAGTTACTCGATTATTGAAGTGACAACGCAAGGTGAAATTGCTTTAGGCATTAAAATACAAGGTTTGGTGTCTCGTACAGCTCAACTATTACATGTGGGCGAGTGTGTGGAGATTTCACAGCCACAAGGTGATTTTATTTTGCACCAAGGTCAGCATCCTGCGATTTTGATTGCGTCAGGAAGTGGCATTACTGCAATTTATTCACTCTTGCAGCAAGCTTTGAAACAGCAGCTTGAACAAATTCATGTCATTTATTTTAATCGTGCGGAAATTTTTCATGCTGAATTAAAGGCTTTGGCAGAACAGCACCCACAGCTTCAATATCACTTTTTTAATACCACCGAGCAAAAACAGCATTTAACTGAAAGCTTACTGCAAAAGCTGGTTCCAGATTTTGAGCAGACAGCAACTTATGTTTGTGGTCATCATGGCATGATGCAGCAAGCCAATGAAATTTATGCACAAAAAGGTGCTCAGTCGCAGCTTCATCAAGAGTATTTTCAGCCACTTCAAGTGACTGGTACACATGCAGCACAGCCTGTTATTTTCCGCCGTGCTCAACACGAGTTTTTAGCTAAAACAAATTTACTGAGCAGTGCAGAGCAAGCTGGTTTACGCCCACAACATGGTTGCCGTATGGGTGTCTGCAATAAATGCAGCTGTACCAAGGTAAGCGGAGTTACTCAAAACCTATTAACTGGTGAAATTGAAGATCAACCGAACCGCCCAATTAAACTATGCGTGAGCCAGGCATTAAGCCCAGTCACAATTGATCTATAAAAAGAATTAAAGAGGATTAACCCTATGAATATGGCATTAGAATTTTCTACTGTTTCTAAATCTGCTCATTTAACACCTGAACAGACTGAAGAGTTTGGTCGCCGTGTTGAGCAGATTCGTCAAGACGTTATGCAAAGTCTTGGTGAGCAAGATGCAAAATATATCTACAAAGTACGTAATTTTGTTCGATATACCGAAATCGCATCGCGTGGCATGTTGATGTTTGGTGGTTGGATTCCGCCAGTCTGGCTACTAGGCACAGGCTTATTAGGTATTTCTAAAATTGTAGAAAACATGGAACTTGGTCATAACGTCATGCACGGTCAGTTTGATTGGTTAAATGAACCAAGTCTGAACGGTAATACTTACGATTGGGATACCATTGCATCGGGTGATGACTGGCGTGAAACACATAACTATGTGCACCACACCTATACCAATATTGTCGGTAAAGACCATGATGTCGGATATGGTATTTTGCGAGTAAGTGATCAACAGAAGTGGGAACCCCGCCATCTGTTTAATATTCCCCTCGGTCTACAATTAATGTTTTTCTTTGAGTGGTATGTAGGCGTGCAAAACTTACATCTTGAAGATGTATTAGTTTATAAAACCAAGAGCTGGAAACAGGTGTGGAAAGATTCGGCTAAAGTCCGTAAAAAAGCCACGCGCCAAGTCTTAAAAGACTATGTGTTTTTCCCTGTGATCTCTGGCCCTATGTTTTTACCGGTTTTTGCAGGAAATGTAGTTGCGAATATTATTCGTAACTTGTGGTCATCTGCTGTGATTTTTAATGGTCACTTTACTGAAGATGCAGAAACGTTTGAGCCTGATAATACTGATACCGAAACTAAGGCAGAGTGGTACTTACGCCAGATTCGTGGTTCAAGTAACTTTAGTGGTACAGAATGGCTGCATTTTATGAGTGGTAACTTAAGCCATCAAATTGAACACCATTTATTTCCAGATATGCCAGCTAATCGTTATAAAGAAGTAGCGCCGAAAATTAAGGCACTTTGCGCAGAATATGGCATTAATTACAATGAAGCGAACTTTATGCGCCAGTTCTGGAGTGTATGGGTACGTTTAGCGAAATGTTCACTGCCAAACCATACCACTGGAAAAGTGATGCAGACATTAGAAAAGTTAAAAGCAAAATTCAAATTTGCGTAATCTCAGTTAATTAAAAATAGCTCTTTTTTAGGGGCTATTTTTATTTTTGAGTTATGAAACTTGCAGACTTACATTTGAAAGTAGGGAATAAACTCAACCTGTCAAAATCCTTTGCTATACTATGCCCAAGTTTGTATTTAAGAGAAGTTAGGAAGGATTATGCGTATTGACCAACGTGCATTAGACCAATTACGTGAAGTGAAAATTACACGAAACTACACCCGTTATGCTGAAGGTTCTGTGCTGGTCGAATTTGGTCACACCAAAGTCCTTTGTACTGCAAGCATTGATAACTCAGTGCCACGCTTTTTAAAAGGCCAAGGCCAAGGCTGGGTAACGGCAGAATATGGCATGCTACCGCGTTCAACACATTCACGTTGTGACCGTGAAGCGGCTCGTGGTAAACAAACTGGTCGTACTCAAGAAATCCAACGTTTGATTGGCCGTAGCTTACGTGCGATGGTTGATTTGAAAAAGCTTGGTGAAAACACGATTACCATCGACTGTGACGTGATTCAGGCTGATGGTGGTACGCGTACTGCTTCAATCACTGGTGCTGCTGTAGCATTAGTTGATGCGATGAATGTTTTATTGTCTCAAAAGAAAATTAAGCATGATCCGCTTAAAGGGTTGGTTGCTGCAATTTCTGTCGGTATGTATCAAGATGAAGTGTTGCTTGATCTTTGCTATGAAGAAGACTCGAACTGTCAAACTGACTTAAATGTAGTAATGACACAAGCGGGCGAGTTTATTGAAATTCAAGGTACTGCCGAAGACAAACCGTTTACCCGTGCTCAAAGCAATGCCATGTTAGAGATGGCTGAAAAAGGGATTGCCGAGCTCATTAAAAAGCAACAAGAAGCTTTAGGCTGGTAATTTTACGCTTTCTAAAAAACGCATCTTCGGATGCGTTTTTTTATGCCTTCATCAAATCGACATAAAAACATCACTTGCCTGTCACTTTAACACTTTATTAGTAGTTCGCATTTAAACCGTTTGGAAAAAACCAATGCGAAAACTTTCACTTTTATTAATTACTTCTTTAGCACTCATGCTCAGTGCTTGTAACGATGATAATGACTCAGATAATTCATCGCCAACAACACCGCCCACCAGTAATTGCAAAATGCACTGTGCACCATAATAAGAACTCAGGATAGAACTAATGAACCGTCGCGAATTTCTTTTAAACTCTACAAAAACCATGTTTGGGACAGCTGCTTTAGCGAGTTTCCCGCTGAGTATTCAAAAAGCTTTAGCTATTGATGCCAAAGTTGAAAGTGGAACTATTCAAGATGTTAAACACATCGTGATTTTGACTCAGGAAAACCGTTCTTTCGATAATTATTTCGGAACATTAAAAGGTGTACGTGGTTTTGGTGATCGTTTTACGATTCCAATGACGGAAAGCCGAAAGGTTTGGGAACAATATGATGCGAATAAAAAGAAAGTATTGCCTTACCATTTAGATAGTCGTTTAGGAAATGCTCAGCGTGTTTCAGGTACACCTCACTCATGGTCTGATGGCCAAGCAGCTTGGGACAATGGCCGTATGAGTGATTGGGTCGCTTATAAAAAACCACAGTCGATGGGCTATTATAAAAAACAAGAAGTCGAATATCAGTTTGCTTTAGCGAATGCTTTTACCATTTGTGATGCTTACCACTGTGCTATGCATGCTGGGACCAACCCAAACCGTAAGTTTATTTGGACTGGAACTAATGGTCCTACAGGTGCAGGTGTTGCGAGTGTTGTAAATGAATTTGATGGGATTGGGGCATCAACAGAAGGTTATGAGTGGACAACGTATCCTGAGCGCTTACAGCAAGCTGGCGTAACATGGAAAGTTTATCAAAATATGCCAGATAACTTTACCGATAACCCGTTAGCTGGCTTCAAACAGTATCGCCGTGCAAATGAGCAATCTGGTCAACCTGTCAGTAACGACACACTAACGTGTCCAGCATATGATGAAAAGATTGATGCGACTCAACCACTTTACAAAGGTATTGCCAATACCATGCCGGACGGTGGTTTTTTAGGAACTTTTAAAGCTGATATCGCACAAGGTAAATTACCGCAGGTGAGTTGGTTAGTTGCTCCCGCAACTTACAGTGAACATCCGGGGCCATCTAGTCCTGTACAAGGTGCTTGGTATATTCAGGAAGTATTAAATGCATTAACTGAAAACCCTGAGTTGTGGAGCCAAACCGTTTTATTGGTGAACTTCGATGAAAATGACGGTTTCTTTGACCATGTCCCTTCACCAAGTGCACCTTCTAAAGATGTAAATGGTGTTGTATATGGAAAAACCACTTTAAACGATCAGCAAGTGTCCTATGAGTACTTTAACCATCCAGCAGTAGCGACTTCAAAATCTCAACCTAAGCCAGATGGTCGAGTGTATGGACCAGGCGTACGCGTTCCCATGTATGTGATTTCGCCGTGGAGCCGTGGAGGATGGGTAAATTCTCAAGTCTTTGATCATACTTCTATTTTACAGTTCTTGGAAAAACGCTTTGGTGTGCAAGAACCTAACATTAGCCCTTACCGCCGTGCTGTATGTGGTGATTTAACGACGGCATTTAACTTTAAAACACCGAATGTTCTGCCTGTTGCTGAACTAGATGGGAAGAAAACTAAAGCCGAAGCCGATGCGATTCGTGTTGCTCAAGCTTTATTGCCACAAGTTCCTGTTCCGAGCCAGCAGCAATTTCCTCAGCAGGAAATGGGAATTAGGCCATCACGTGCTTTGCCATATATTTTGCACACCAGTGCCAAAGTCGATGTCACTCAAAAAACGGTTAAGCTGATGTTCTCTAATACAGGTAAACAGGCAGCCGTTTTTCATGTCTATAACCCATTAGATCTTTCGGCAATTCCACGTCGTTATATGGTTGAGGCGGGTAAACAGCTCGATGATGTATGGAATGCTACAAATGGGCAGTACGATTTGTGGGTGCTTGGACCAAATGGTTTCCATCGCGCGTTTAAAGGCGATTTGAGTCAAGCTAACCAGACTCAAGCATTACCGGAAATTAGAGTATGTGTGGAAGAGTGTGATGCGAATTTGTATTTAAAATTGCGTCATGATGGTAATAAGTCAGTCAAGCTAAACGTCAAAGCAAATGCTTATCTTCCAAATAAGACATGGACGATTGAAACCAATAGTTCTGAAAAAGAACTGGTTTGGGATATGTCTGAATTTGGTGGTTGGTATGACTTCACTGTGACTTTAGCTGATGATGCTACGTTTAGTCGTCGTTTCGCAGGCCGTATAGAAACTCAAGAAGATTCAATTTCTGATCCATATATGGGTTATCTAGAGTCTTAAGTTGTATAGCCTGAATTGGGATTGTTATTTAAAGTCGATTTAGATGGCTTTGATAAAAAAGCACAGCCTCATATCCCATGAAATTCAAATAGAGGTTGTATAGGCTTCCTCACTTTTGAAAGGTCAAAAGTGACAAAAACCTCTGTTTCTCTGATGTTACTTCCATGTAACACAGAGAAACAGTGACATCCATGTCACCTGTCACGATAGTAAATAAGAGGAATAAGGTGTTTATATAAAATACTATGTGGGAAGATGCTGTCGTATAGATGAATAATAAAAATAAAGACTTACCTTTTGTAACAGAATCTCCTAAGCCTAGTCATATTTATCTTTTATCTTGAAACCCTGATTTTTAAAGTAATGGGGAAAATTTATGCTACAAGGTTTTATTGTATTATTAGCAGTCGTTACATTTGTTTTAATGGCTGCCGACCCACGTGATGGTGGGGCACAAGCGACTCAGTCAGCATGGCAGAAAACACAAGCGGCAGACATGACCAAGTCGCAAAAAAATACCAATAATGACACAGATTTTATCTAAGCATTAAAACGCATAGATAAATCAACAGCTCTAACGTCTTTAGTTAGGACGCCCATAGAAATATAGTCAACGCCAGTTGTGGCAACTTCACGCAAGTTTTCAATGGTGATATTGCCAGATGCTTCGAGTTTACAGCGTCCCGCCACATGTTTTACGGCATCAATCATTTGCTGTTGGCTAAAATTGTCGAGCATGACAATGTCCGCCCCAGCTTCAAGCGCTTGGTTTAGCTCATCCCAAGTTTCAACTTCGACTTCAACAGGTTTGCCTGGCGCAATTTGATGTGCTTTTGCAATTGCTTGGGCAATACCGCCCGCCGCCATAATATGGTTTTCTTTAATTAAGAACGCATCAAATAAACCAAGACGATGGTTTTGTCCGCCGCCAATAGCAACCGCATATTTTTGAGCAATACGTAAGCCTGGTAAGGTTTTACGTGTATCGAGAAGTTTTGTATTTAAACCTTCAAGATGCTGAACATATTCAGCAGTTTTGGTTGCAACAGCCGATAAAGTTTGAATAAAGTTTAAAGCAGGGCGCTCTACAGTAAGTAAGCTACGTGCAGAACCTGAAAGCTTTAAAAAGGCTTCGTTTGCAGCAACACGTTCACCTTCTTGGTTTAGCCAAGTCACCTGAACAGTATTGTCATAAGCTGAGATGAGCGCATTAACCCACGGTTGTCCAGCTAAAACCATATCTTCGCGACTAATAATGGTTGCAGTGGCTTGCTCATCTTCAGGTGTGAGCATAGCGGTAATGTCACCGTCCCCAATATCTTCTTGTAATGCTTGTTGAATATTGATTTGAATTGATTGTTCAAGCAAAGACTGAGGTATGCTCATACGGTTTCCATTTTGTCGATGACCCTAAAACTTGCGATATATTAGCATCGTCGACCTGAAAAATAAGCTGTTTTATGAGATTAATCGCGATAAACAATCGCATTTACTACTTTGAAAAGCTCATAACTGTTTTAAACTAAAGCAATTGGTAAGCAATTTATTGGCGTCTCAATGAAGCAAATCACAGCGTATGAAGTTATAGATGGACAATTAAAAGGGGCGAGACAAATCCCTTCTCCAAATTTTAACCAGCGTCCGACTGGCACCGAAATTCAAATGATTGTGGTTCATAATATTAGTTTGCCACCGTCTCAATTTGGAGGTGGCTATATTGAGCAGTTTTTTCAAAACAAGTTAGATTGGTCAGTTCATCCTTATTTTCAGACTATTGAGGGCATGCAGGTTTCTACACATCTGTTAATTTTACGTACAGGTGAAGTCCTACAGTTCGTTAACTTTAACGAGAGAGCATGGCATGCAGGACGTTCGAGCTATTTAGCTAAAGTAGAATGCAATGATTATTCAATTGGTATAGAACTTGAAGGAAGTGATGATTTACCTTTTGAAGACGTACAATATAAAGTGCTAACTGACGTTGTTACTGCAATTCGCCAAGCTTATCCAGAAATTAAAAACCATATTGCAGGGCATTCAGATGTTGCACCTGGCCGAAAAACCGATCCAGGCCCTTATTTTAAATGGCAGCACTTTAGACAATTGTTAGCTCAGAAAAAAACTTGAGTTTGTTCATCATTTCACAACGAAAAGATTTTCTAGTTTCATTACAATAGCGTCTTTCGAATATAGCTGTAGGTGAGTGCGATGGCATTGTGGCGATCGACTTTTATTGTCAGTGCAATGACGATGTTGTCACGAGTGTTAGGGCTCGTGCGTGACGTCGTATTGCTCAACGTGTTTGGTGCAGGTAAAGATTTTGATACCTTCGTCGTCGCTTTTCGTATTCCCAACTTCTTTCGACGACTATTTGCCGAAGGCGCCTTTTCTCAGGCCTTTATCCCAGTCTTAACTGAATATAAAACGGGTCGAGCACACGCTGAAGTACAGATCTTAATTAGTCGGGTATTTGGCTGTTTGCTAACAGTTATGACATTACTCACTTTTGTGGCTATGGTTTTAGCACCTGCAATCATCTATATGTACGCACCGGGCTTCCACAGTGATCCAGAAAAGTTCGATTTAGCTGTCAGTATGTTCCGTTTGACCATTCCTTATTTAATGTTCATGTCTCTCACGGCTTTTGCCAGCAGCATCTTAAATAGTTATGGCTCGTTTGCCTCACCAGCTTTTTCGCCAGTTTTATTAAATGTAGCCATGATTGCAGGAGCGTGGTGGCTTACGCCGTATATGGCTGAGCCAATCAAAGCATTAGGCTGGTCAGTTGTTGCGGCTGGGGTATTACAGTTAGCGATACAAATCCCTGAATTGTGGCGTAAAAACCTACTGATTCCACCTAAAGTTGATTTTAAACATGAGGGTGTAGAGCGTATTTTAAAATTAATGCTTCCAGCATTATTTGGTGTATCGGTGACTCAGATTAACCTATTGCTAAATACGATTTGGGCATCTTTCATGCAAGATGGTTCAGTGTCTTGGCTCTACAGTGCTGAGCGTATGACTGAGCTACCTTTAGGTTTAATTGGTGTTGCGATTGGTACAGTCATTTTGCCTTCACTTTCTGCCCGTCATGCAGAGCAGGATCAAGCAAAGTTCCGCGGTATGATCGACTGGGCTGCAAAAGTCATTGTATTGGTAGGGTTGCCGGCAAGTATTGCTTTATTTATGCTTTCTACACCAATTATTCAGGCATTATTCCAGCGTGGAGAGTTTGATCTACGTGATACACAAATGACAGCACTTGCTCTGCAATGTATGAGTGCAGGCGTGATTGCGTTTATGCTGATTAAAGTCTTTGCACCTGGTTTTTATGCACAGCAAGATACCAAAACACCAGTACGTGTCGGTTTAATGTCGGTCGCAGCTAATGCTATTTTAAACGTTGTATTTATTGGTTTCTTTAAGCTGATTGATTGGCATGCAGAACATATGGCACTGGCACTGGCATCTTCAGGCTCGGCTTTGGTAAATGCGGGTCTACTCTACTTCTATTTACACAAACGTAATATTTTCCGATTTGATTCGCATTGGAAAAAATTAGGGCTTCAATATGGTTTGGCGAACCTTGCCATGATTGCAGCACTTTGGTTTGCATTAAATTGGTATAACGGTGAGCTTTCACAGTGGTTGCGTATTGCCGAAGTAGTGGGATTGTGTGTTGTTGGCGTAGTTGCTTATCTGGTCGTTTTAATCATTACCGGTTTTCGTCCTAGAGACTTAAAACACTAAAATAAAAAAAGCGATCTTAAATGATCGCTTTTTTATATCTAATGAATTTATTTTGGTAAAACTTGTAGTAATTCAATATCAAAAATTAAAGTACTATTTGGACCAATCGTGTCACCAGCACCGACTTCACCATAAGCAAGATTGGCAGGAATAAAGAAACGTGTTTTTCCGCCTTCTTTCATGGTTTGTAGACCTTCTGTCCAACCTGCAATGACTTGGCTGAGCTGAAACTCAACTGGATGATTACGAGCAATAGAACTATCAAATACGGTTCCATCTAGTAAACGACCTTCATAATTCACTTTAACGCGAGAGGTAGCTTTCGGTTTTTGTCCATTGCCTTCTTTTAACACTTGGTATTGGAGACCAGATTTAGTCGTTATCACACCAGATTTTTTTGCATTGTCAGCAAGAAATGCCGCACCTGCTTGAGCGTTTAGTTGACCTGTTTTTTGAAATTCGACGAGTTGTTTGGCTTCTAATGTTTTCTTATAGTCATTAATCGCTTTCGCCATTTCTTCATCAGTTAAGCGTGCTGTTTTACTCTGAGCACCTTCTTGGAGACCTTGGTAAAAAATATCAAGATTCAGATCTGTTAGCGCATCCGTATTATTACGACCCATTAAATAGCCATAACTATAACTAAATTGTTCTTTTGCTGGACTTTTATTCGTTATAGGAGTTGCAGCAAAAACAGATAAACTCATGGTTGATGCTGCAATAATTAAACCGATTTTTTTCATGCCGTTTTCCAAAAAAAAAGGAGAGTACTGTTTTACTCTCCTGAATGTATTTATTTCACTGAAATGAGTTCTACATCAAAAATCAGCGTACTGTTTGCTGGAATGCCAGGAAGTTCCTGAGGACCATAAGCAAGATTAGATGGAATAAAGAACGTCGCTTTGCCGCCTTCTTTCATGAGCTGAAGCCCTTCAGTCCAACCTGGAATAACCTGATTGAGAGGAAACTCAACTGGTTCACCGCGCTTATAAGAACTATCAAATACTTGACCATTAATTAATCGGCCTTCGTAATGTACTTTAACCATAGATTGCGCAGTTGGTTGTTTACCTGTGCCTTCTTTAGTAATGATGTATTGCAAGCCAGATGCTGTAGTTTTTACACCAGCTTTTGTTTTATTTTCTGCTAGGAATTGAACATCTGCAGATTCAGACGCTGCTCCAGCAGCTTGCTCTGATTTATCTTGTTGTTGCATTTTTTGCTGCAATTCTTTTTCATAAGCAGCAACAGCAGCTTTTAACTCTTCTTGAGTATAAGCACTTGGTTGCTTATTACGAGCATCATGAATCCCCTTCACAAATGATTTTGTGTCTAGTTCAGGTGGAGTTTGCTGAGCAACTTCGTACCCAAGAATATAACTGATTTTTTCAATTGGAGAGGCATTTTTATTTGCTTTGCTTCCGACTTCTGTGGTCGGATGTTGGCTTGCATAATAAACTGGTAAAAGTGCAGCACCGCCTAAAACTACAGCGACAGCAATGGGTAAGGCTTTACTCATAAAAGGTTCCAAAAATAATCATTTGAGTCTAAAAAGGCTGCTTTTGATCTTAGCATGCTTAAGCATAGAATGTTTAAGAAAAAAAACGAGTGGTTTTTTATATATTTTAGTTAGTTTTAATTTGGTGAAACTTAAAAAATCAAATAAAAAAACCGGATCAAATGATCCGGTTTTTTAAGAAAACTCTTAATTAATCTTCTTTTTGTGCTTTATATGCATAGGCATAGTTATAGCCATAACCACCGCCACTAGAGCGTTGAATATCGTTAAGGATAAAGCCATTCACTTTAACACCAGCTTGTTCAAAGCGGTTAACTGTTAACTCAAGCTCTTTCATATGAGACTTAGCATAACGAGCAACAATTAAGTTCACACCTGTGTACTGTGAAATAATAATACCATCAGTTACTGCAAGCACTGGTGGTGTATCAATAATGATATGGTCATATTGAGTTTGGAACTTCTCTAGTAAGTCTTTGAACTGGGTAGAGCTCAACATTTCTGAAGGGTTGGTTGGACTCTTACCACGGGTAATCACGTCGAGATTCGCAACTTGCGTTTTATGTAAAACTTGTGTCAAGTCAGCTTGGCCACTTAATAATTCAGAAAGACCAGGTTTTACGTCAACATTGAAGTATTTATGCATATAACCACGACGCATATCAGCATCAATCAATAATACGCGTTTATTTCCTTGTGCAAAAATAGTAGCCAAGTTAGTTGAAATAAAAGATTTACCAACTTCCGGAGACGGGCCAGCAATCATAATAATATTATTTTTTGCTGAGGTTAAAGCAAAGTGAATGGCAGTACGAATACTACGCAAACTTTCAATTGCAATATCATCACTACTTTTAACTGCTAAAATAGGAATACTCTTTTTCTTTTTCAAAATACTCATACGAGTCTCTTGAATAGGAGAACGAGGTACGGTCGCATAAACTGACAGATCTAATTCATTTTCAATTTGAGTTGAATCATTAACTCCGCTACGCATCATTTTGCGTAATAATGCAATTAATACACCGATAAAACCACCAACAAAAATAGAAAGTATTAGAACAATCAATTTTTTAGGTTTAATAGGTTTAACTGGTTCTACAGCAGTATCAATAATGCGAACATTACCAATTTCACCCGCATTAGCAATTTTGAGTTGCTGATATGAGTTGAGTAATGATGTATATAGCTCAGTATTGACCTTTACATCACGATATAGTTGTAAATATAAACGTTGCGTCTCAGGAAGTTGAGTTAAACGATTATTAAGATCAGCAATCTTTTTATTAATCTCTGTAATTTGTGCATCAATTTGCAAGATTAATGGATGATCATTAGTATATTTAGCAGAAAGCTCAGCTTGTTTCTGTTGTAACTCAATTTTAAGCTTTTCTAAATCAATATTTTGTTTAAGTAATAATTCAGATTCAGCATTAACATCTACCGTTTTATACTTTTCACGGAACTGGTTAAATTTGATCTCAGAATCTTCTAACTGTTTTCTAAGATCTGGTAACTGTTTTTCAAGGAAAGCTAAAGTCTGTTTTGTTTCTAACGACTTTCTCTCAATATTTTGTTCATGATAAACATTTAAAACATTATTAAGTACTTGTGTAATGTGCTCAGGATCTTGGCCTAGATAATTTAAACCAATAACACCAGTCACTTTACCTTTTTCAGCAACACTATAGATATCATTAAAATTTTTAACGGCTGTTGGTAGAGCGAGTTTAGTTAAAGTATAGCTTTGTTCTTTCAGGTTACCTTGAGCATTAAGTTGTACCTGCCAAAGACCTCTATTTGTATTTAGTATATTTTTTTTGTTTAATTGACCATTAAATACAACTTGATCTTTGTATGTTAAAGTGAATTGATTTGCACCTTTGAACTCTAACTTTAAGGGTTTATCTAAATAATATTCAGGTACTTTAAGTTCTCGTATAATCAAATTATTATTTTGATTACTGTACAGTACAGATTCATGACGATACTCAAGTCTACTCTTATCTTGTGAAATTAACTTGTCGATCAATCCTGATTGGTTATCTTTGACGTTAATATCAAGATTAAGGTTCTGAATGACTTGTCCTAAAACCATTCTAGAACGAAGAATCTCTATTTCTGGATCAGCTGGTGATTTTTGAGATAGACCTCCACTGACTTTAGAAAGGTCACCAAGCAAAGCAGCAGAGGCAGCGCCTTTACTGTCCTCAACTTGTACCATTGCATCTACAGAATAAGTATCTGGCGTTATCCGTAAGTATAGCAAGGCACAAATTAAACTTAAGACCACGCAGCATGCTATGATTTTCCACTGTGCAATCAATGAAAAGAATAACTCTTTTAAATCGATGCTATCTTCGCTAGTTTTAGAGTTTTGGTTCATAAATTTACAACTAATATACAATTATAATTGAGTGCGCCAATCTTGCACATAGCTTTGAATGTTGCGGCAAGTCTGATCAAAAAAAGCTTGGTCATGCTGATAGGGGTCAGGTATATTTTGCCCTTGCCAATGGCCAAGCCTAAAAATTTTACCCTTAGCAAATGGCCAAGTTTGTTCAATATGCTTTTGCTGATTATTGCTCATTACTAAAATCAAATCATTTTGTTTGATCAATTCAGCACTGAGCTGGCGAGCCACGTGTGGTCTCATATCAATATTCAACTGATCCATACAATGAATCGCTTTGTCATCTGCAGTATGACCTACTAGGGCTGAAATACCAGCAGATGAGATATTTAATGTAGGATGTTGGGCCTTTAAAAAGTACTCTGCCATTGGACTGCGGCAAATATTACCTACACAGACTACTAAGATATTTTGTAACTGCATTCTAGTTTTTACCCAATTGATCAAATGTATAGAGTGCACTTGAGAATGGTACAATCTGGTTCATAATACGCTGCCAGCGTGTTAAACCAGTTGCATCAATATAAACAATATCATTTTTTTGCATTTGGAATTGATTAGATAATGCAAGGTTACCAATACTACTCAAATTGAGCTGATAGATTGTTGATCTTTTTGTTTGTAAATCTGTACGCATGACATAAATACGAGCTGCACTTGCCGAGTATGGATTAACACCTTCACTCTCGCCCAATACATCACTTAGGGTCATTCCCTGATCTCGTAATGGAATTGCTGAACTTTTATTAGACTCACCCATAACATAGAGTTTTTGATTTTGTTTAGTATTTACATAAATTGTATCATTGGGTTGGACTAATAATTTGTGTAGTGAATAACCTTGTTTCTCAAGTGCAACGACATTTAAATTATAAACTTCGCCATTACGAATGAGTTGAATATCAGTATTATCACCAGACTCTTGATTTACACCTCCAGCCATACTTAAGGCTGTATAAATACTAATTGGTTGATCATCTAAAGTGTATTGTCCACTTTTCATAACCTGACCATTAACAAAATAGCGTTTAGCTTGATATGACAACACGCGAACTACAACATCAGGTGTTTTTAAATACTTAGCAAATTGACTTCGTAAATATTTATTGGTCTCAGCCAGTGTTTTCCCTGCAATGTGAACTTGGCCTACAAGTGGTAACTGTACATTTCCTGCAGAATCAATAGGGTATCCAAATGCTTTAATATCAGTAGAGGCACCTTGAATAGGAGGAGTAATTTCAGGATAAGCCCAAAGCTGAATAGATAAAACATCCCCAGCACTTAAGCGGTATTGATAAAAAGGAGTATTAAATAAGGCGCTTATATTTCCTTGTGGACGCAAAGCCTCAGAACTAATCTTTGGAATATTGTTTTGGGTGAGTTGAACAACAGAAACCTCTGCGCCTTGTTCTGTTTTAAAAGTACCTTGTTCAGGTAAGTCGTAAGTTTGTAAGCCTGAGGTGACTGCACATCCTGTAAACGAAAGTGAAATGGCTAAAAATAATAATGTGCTTTGGTGCTTCACATTCAAACCCTTTATTGTTTGTAATCCAATGATACTTTGCATGAAGACATTGGATTGTAGTCTATAATTAACCCAAATCATACTTTATTTGCCAAGCAGTGATTGTATATTTCGAGAAAATTTTGTTTAAAGTCTGCTATATTAACGTAGTAGGTCGTATCCATGATGTTTCTCCATTTAAAATTAAATGGTTAGGTTTTATATATGTTTCAACTTGAGCAACTAAAAATAGCAATTATCGGCTTAGGGTATGTTGGATTACCTTTGGCAGTTGAATTTGGTAAACATAAACCTACAATCGGATTTGATATAAATGAAAATCGGATATTAGAGTTAAAAAACGGATATGACCATACATTAGAAGTGACTTCTGATGAGTTAAAACACGTACAGCATTTGTCGTATACAGCACATATTCAAGACTTACAGAATATAAACTTTTTCATTGTCACTGTGCCAACACCCATTGACGATTTTAAACAACCTGACTTGACCCCTCTCATAAAAGCATCCCAAAGCATTGCTAAAGTTCTAAAAAAAGGCGATATCGTTGTTTATGAGTCAACGGTTTATCCTGGTGCGACAGAAGAGGTTTGTATACCCGAATTAGAAAAACATTCCGGTTTAAATTTTAATAAAGATTTCTTTGTTGGTTATAGTCCAGAACGTATTAATCCTGGTGATAAACAACGACGTGTCACTAATATTTTAAAAATTACCTCAGGTTCGACTCCAGAGGTCACTGACTATGTTGATCAAGTATATAATTTAATTATTGAGGCGGGTACACATAAGGCCCCGAGTATCAAAGTCGCTGAGGCTGCTAAAGTCATTGAAAATACACAAAGAGATGTGAATATCGCTTTAATCAATGAGTTGGCTCTGATTTTTAATAAAATGGGTATCGATACAGAAGATGTACTCAAGGCAGCAGGTACAAAATGGAATTTTTTAAACTTTAGACCTGGTTTAGTTGGTGGTCATTGTATTGGTGTTGATCCGTATTATTTAACGCATAAAGCAGAGTCAATTGGTTTACATCCAGAAATTATTTTGGCAGCTCGTCGCTTAAATGATCGTATGGGTGAATATGTTGCAACCCAATTGATCAAAGAAATGGTAAAGAAACGTATCCAAGTTGTTGGTGCTCGTATATTAATTTTAGGTTTGAGTTTTAAAGAGAACTGCCCAGATATACGAAATACTAAGATTGTAGATATGGTTAAAGCACTAAAAGAATACGATTTAGATCTTGATATCTATGATCCTTGGGTAGATAGTGCTGAGGTTGAAGCAGAGTATGGGTTAGCTCCAATCATGGAATTAAAACAAGGTCGGTATGACGCTATCGTAATTGCAGTTGCACATGATCAGTTTAAGGTAATGAGTACTGAAGACTTTCATTCTTTAGGTAAAAAAAAGCATGTCCTTTATGATTTAAAGCATGTTCTTAATAAAGTAGATGCAGATTTAAGACTATAGCAATGGTATTGATTGGGAAGTTAAAGAACAAAGTATTTGCCAATTCTGTTTGGATGATGTCTGAAAAACTAATTTCAATTTTTGGTTTAATCTTTGTTACCTCATTTGTTGCAAAGTATATAGGTCCTGAAAACTTTGGAAAGCTAACCTTTGCAAGTTCAATTTTTGCGATCATTCAAACAATTGCAATGTTTGGATCGGAAAATATTATTTTTCAAAAAACATCTAAAAACAAAAAAATAGGTGAATATATAATTGATTCCACAAAAATAATTAGAGATATTCTGTATCTTGGCTTTTCATCACTTACATTGTTTTATATTTATTATGCTACTGATTATCTAACTTTTGTATTTTCACTTGCGACAAGTGTGGCGATTTATTTTGCTGTTCACGATGTATATTTAATATATTTTAATGCAATTTTGCAATCTAAAATAAATGCATATTGTAATATTTTAGCTTTGATTATTTCACTAATTATAAGATATTGTATCGCAAAATTTCAGTTAGCAATAGAGTTATTATGTATTCCGATAATAATGATTACCTTGATACCTTTTTTTATTAGAAAGTATTTGTATGCACAGAAAAAAGTGAGTGAAAGTGATATTGTAGTAGAAAAATTTAAGCGTTATCGAAAATTTATGTTGGGTGTGGGGCGTAAACTTGCTTTCTACTCACTTTCAGTTGCAATTTTTACAAAAACATCGCAGTTATTTCTAGGTATTAAGTCCCAATATGATTTGGGTATTTATACTGTAGCAATGACATTGGGGAATAGTTTCTATTTTGTTTTGGTTGCAATAATTTCTTCATATTTTACACAAGTTTATGTTGAGAAGGATTTTGAAAAAAGCCAAAATATGGTTGCTAAGCTAAGTTTGGTTATCATTTTAATCTGTCTGTTAGTAATGGTTATTTTTTCTTTAACAGGACATTATATTATTGAATGGTTATATGGTAAGCAATATGCAAGTGTAAATAATATTCTAATATTTACAGTATTTGTTACGTTATTTTCAGGGCTTTCCACAATTGCGGAGAAGTATTTGTTGAAATTTAATGCATATGACTATTTGAAGAAAAAAACACTTTATTTAGTTGTCTTTAATATCATACTAACAGCTTTTTTTGTTCATTTTTGGGGTTTAAATGGTGCAGTTTTTGCCATTTTAACTACAGAAATTATGTCATTTTCTATATTTAATTATTTTTATAAAGATAGAATCATACTCGATGTTCAAAAGAGAATTTTTTTACCTTCCACTTATAGAAAAGAGTACAACTAATGATAATTTTAAGTATAATTGTTCCTATATATAAAGTAGAAGAATATATTGTTGAGTGTATTGAGAGTATATGTAATCAATTGATCAGTGGCGTAGAGATTATTTTGATTAATGATGGTACGCCTGATAGATCTATGGCTTTAGCACGTAATTATATTGCTCAGAAATATCCTCATTTTGAAAAACAATTTGTTTTTATTGATCAAAAAAACCAAGGACAAAGCGTTGCTAGAAATAATGCATTAAAAATAGCAAAGGGTGAGTATGTTGGATTTTTGGATTCAGACGATTATTTATTACAAAACTATTTTTATGAATTAATAAAAGTTATAAATGAGAAAAAAGTAGAAATAATTCATTTTAATGCTAAACAATATGATACAGATAAAGGTTATGTTGAGAATATTTGTTTTGTTACACATAGTAAAATTTCAATAAATGATGAATCCTATAGAGAAAAGTTGTTTTTACAGTCTTATTGGTATCCTTGGTTAAGAGTTATCAAAAAAGACATTCTAAGTAAATTTGCTTTTGATATTAATGTGTATATGGAAGATAAGCTGTATTTTCCAAAAATTTATTACTTTGCAAATGGTCTAGAAATTTTTGAATTGCAAAAAGAACTTATTTGCTACAGACATAGAGAGGGTAGTTCAATTAGAAGTGGGTATCCAGCACCTCTTCTAAATGGAATTGACTTAGGGATAAAGAAATTTATACCAACAAATAAATATCCTCTTTATTCTATTATTTATAATCAATTTTTATCTCAAAAAATATCAATAATGATAGATAGAGGGCAAAGTTTGTCTACAGTCTATTCATTTGTTATTAGTGAGGAGGCAAATATTAAGCTAAATTATAGAGTTAGTTATAAGATTTTTTTGTTAAAGTATTTTCCTTTTATCTATCTAGTGTTATTAAAGTTAAAAAAGAAATGGGTGTGAAAGAATATGGATATGGTTTTTAAAAATAATAAAATAATAGCA
Organism: Acinetobacter sp. 12966; assembly: GCF_031196995.1. NCBI lineage: Bacteria > Pseudomonadati > Pseudomonadota > Gammaproteobacteria > Moraxellales > Moraxellaceae > Acinetobacter > Acinetobacter sp. 12966. The sequence continues at coordinate 96,838 of NZ_JAVIMC010000055.1, read as the reverse complement.
ACTGTAATTTTTTTAACATTTAATATTGTTTGTATTTTATTTTACTTTTTTGGAATTTTTAATGACTTAAGTGATAGCTTCTATCATAAGTTTTGTGAATTTTTATATATATTAAACTTTGCCCTAATCCCCTTTTTGTTTTATATTTATAGGGTGAAAATATTTTCTCCTCAAGGCTTGTTTTATATATCAAGTTGTTTGTTTGCTTTAGGTAGAGTTTTTTTAAGTTTTTTTGGTTTATATCGAGATTACTATGAATTGTATTGGGGGCAGCTTTTTTATTTTAATAATTTAGATTTTTTTGAGAGTTTAATTTTTTGGCAATTATCGTTATCTTCTTTTATATTAGGTAGCTTGATTTTTTCTACTCGGTTAGAGTTTAATATACAATTAAGCAATTTGAATTATAAAAAAACATTTTATATTTTAAACTTTTTAAGTGCAACTATACTTTTTATTTTATGGTTTCCAATATCCTATGAAATGATTTCAATGTTTATGGTAGCTGGTTATGAAGGGTTGTATACAGGTCAGGCGGATTATAGTTTTGGTGCTCAACGTATAGCAAGTTTACTTCTCCCTATAATGGTAGCAACCGGTGTTTTATGCAATAATAAAAGAAGTTTATATTTTTCTTTATTTATTCTGTTTTTGTATATATTAGTAAATCTATTTGTTGGTCAAAGAGCACTTTTATTTGTTTGGGTATTAATTTGTTTATGGATGTATAATTTAATAACAAAAAGAGATTTACCTTTTTTTAAAATTTCATTACTGGGTATTTCTTTAATGATTTTTGCACAATTTTTAGAAAGCTTTAGAGGAGGTCGAAGCGACTTTGGTTTAGAAAATCCTCTATCAAAATTTATTTATGTACAAAGTCTAACTTATATATTGCCATCAATAGTAAATAGTTTACATGCAGAATGGCCTCCATTGACTTATGTAACAATGTTTTTTCCTGTAGCTGGTTTGTTTTCATCGTTAGGTTTAGTGACAGGAAGCCAAAATTATAATTCAGGCGCTTTTTTTGCTTATACATTAAATAACTCTTTATTTGATAATGGGTTTGGTTTAGGGTGGTCTGTTTTTTTAGACTTGTATATTTTAAGTGGACGTAATTATTTGTTATTAAGTTTTTTTTCTTTTATATTAGGATTAGTTTTTTGTTATTTAATAGAAAAATCTAAAAAAAATGTATTGTTTTTATACGTATTATTGTCTTCGCTTCCTGCTTTTATGTTCGCACCACGGAGTTTGATGTATTCTATTAGTTCTGGTTTAATTTATTCATTTGTCTGTTTCCTCCTTATTTTTATTTTTGTTATTGTTATTAAAAAGAGATAGTTAAATGACTTTTGAGCAGCCTTTAATAAGTGTTTTGATTCCAGTTTACAATGTTGAAGCTTTTGTTAAAGAAGCAGTCTTTTCAATTTGTAATCAAACATATAAAAATATTGAAATAATAGTAGTTGATGACTGCTCTACTGATAATACATACAATATAGTTGCTGAATTAGCTATGATTGATCCAAGAATTAGACTTTATAAAAATGATAAAAACTTAAAAATAGTAAAAACTTTAAATTTCGCATTAGAACAGGCAAAAGGAGAATTCATTGCAAGAATGGATGGCGATGACATAAGTACGCCAGAAAGACTAGAAAAACAGTTAGAATTTTTGTTAAAAAATCCTCAATATTATTTAGTGGGTTGTCATGTTAATACTATAGACCCTAATAATAGAATAATTGGTAAGCAAGAAATGCCAATCAATGATAATATTATTAATAAAACAATAAAGTATAGTTCGCCAGTTCTACATATTTGGTTAGCTAAGCGAGAAGTCTATACTAAACTTAAAGGATATAGAGAAATTCCTGGTGCTGAAGACTATGATTTTTTATTAAGAATGCATTCATTAGGTTTACTCTTTACTAATCTAAATAGTTATGAATATTCAGTTCGTATTCGTGACGGGAATACTACCTCTACAATTGGTTTTAATCAGAGATTGATGTCAAATTATGTGCTTGATCTATATGAGATGAGGCTAAAAACTGGAAAAGATGATTTTAGTGAATTGAATGTTTCACAATATTTAGAAAAATATTCTAAATATAAAGCGGATTTTGATCAGTCAAATATTTTTTTAAAATCTGCATTTATGGCAAAGGCTGATAAAAAGTTTTTGAAAATGTTATTTTTTATAGGCTTATGCGTCATGAAATCCAGATTTCAATTGCAATATCTTTTAAAGCGATTGGTTTTTAAAATAATTACGATAGGCTAAGCTATGAAAATTCTTTTTGTAATTAATTCTTTAAAGAACAAATCTGGAACTGAACGTGTTGCTATTGAACTGGCAAACAAATTATCTCTCATGGCTAATTATGATGTTACTCTTTTAAACAGAGAGTCTAATAAAAGTAATACAGCTTATCCAGTTTCTGATAATGTAAATGTAGTGGCAATTTCAGGTAACTTCTTTGAATTTTATAAAAAATTAAAGATACATCTTTCTCTTCACTCTTATAATATTGTGATTGTACATAATATGGGTAAGTTATCTTTATTATGTACTCTTTTACCTAAAATCAAAAAATTGGTTATATTAGAGCATGTCTCTTTTGTTAGTCGTCCTAAAAAAGTTCAAGTCTTAAGTAAATTCTTTTACAAGTGGGTTGATCAGGTTGTTACTTTAACCCAAAAGGATAAAGAACAATTTGATAAATTTCATTCTAAAGTTATTGTTATTCCCAATTTTTCACCCTTCCCTATTGTCTCGGAATCTCCGCTGAGTAGAAAACAAATTGTAACCATAGGCCGTTTAACCGATCAGAAAAATTACCTTCATTTATTGAAAGCTTGGAAAAAAATATATCAAATAATACCAGAGTGGCACCTTAATATTTATGGTGAAGGTGAACACAAAAAAATGCTACAAGATTATATTGAGGAGAACTCTCTACAGCGCGTTATTTTGAAAGGAAGTACATCAAATGTGCAAGAGGTATATAGACAATCAGACTTTTTTGTAATGTCGTCTAAGTATGAAGGTTTACCTATGGTTTTAGTAGAGGCGCAGAGTTTCGGGTTACCTATAGTTTCTTATGATTGTCCCTTTGGACCAAGCGATGTTATTCAAAATCATAAAAATGGCTTGTTGGTTGAGAACCAAAATATTGAGGCATTGGCAGATGCGATTTTACAACTTGCTTCCTCTCCAGATATGTTGGCGCAATTCTCACAAAATTCATTGATCAATGCTAAAAAATATCAACCTGAACAGATCTTAAAAGTTTGGATTGAAAAGGTTTTGGAAGGTTAAAATTGTATGTTTTCGGTTCTATTATCTCTATATCATAAAGAAAAACCTGAATATCTAGAAAAGTGTTTTGAAAGCATTTGGGATAATCAGAGCTTGAAGCCAAGTGAAATAGTTTTAGTTTTAGATGGGCCTATTGGTGAGCAACTCACAACTTCTGTACAGGAGTGGCAAGTTAAAATCGCTGAAAAACTAAAAGTAGTTGCGTTACCGCAAAACGTAGGGCTTGGTAAGGCATTAAATGAAGGGCTAAAACAGTGTAGTGCTGATTGGGTTTTTCGTATGGATACTGATGATATTTGTACATCTGATCGGTTTGAAAAACAACTTGCTTTCATAGAGCAAAATCCGGATGTTATTTTGTTTGGTTCTCAAGTAATTGAATTTAATCAAGATATTGCTGATGCCGATGTAATCAAGTCTGTGCCTTTAACACATGACGAGATTAAAAAATTTGCACAAAAACGTTGTCCCTTTAACCATATGACCGTCGTGTACAAGCGTGATGTTATTTTATCTCTCGGAGGTTATCAGCATCATTTATTTATGGAAGACTACAACTTATGGTTACGTGTAATTGGTAATAATTATAAAGTTGCGAACTTACCTGACGTCCTTCTTTATGCTCGTGTTGGTAATGGTATGCACGCACGACGTAAAGGTTTCCAATATATTAAAAGTGAAAAACAGTTACTAGATTTAAAAAAACAACTAAAGTTACAAAATCCTGTATATGCTAATATGCTGTTTCTGATACGGTCTGCGTTTAGACTGTTGCCAGCAAATATGCTAGGTAAAATTTATAATACCTTTCTTCGTAAAGATATTAAAAAATGAGTGAATGAAAATATGAAACGTTTAGTAGACATAGTCATTTCTTTAATAGCTCTAACCGTACTGTCGCCAATATTTCTGATAGTTGCTTATAAGGTCCGTAAAAATTTAGGTTCGCCTATATTCTTTTATCAAGAACGACCTGGGAAGGACGGAAAATTATTTAAAATGATTAAGTTCCGTTCGATGAAGGATGCCTTTGACGCGCAGGGGAATCCATTGCCAGATGAGGCTCGTATTACTCCATTTGGGCAGAAGTTGCGTTCTACTAGCTTAGATGAAATGCCACAGCTTATTAATGTCTTAAAAGGTGATATGAGTGTGGTGGGTCCTCGTCCAATGCTTAAAGACTTTGTTGCATTATATTCACCAGAACAAGCACGTCGCTTAGAAGTACGTCCTGGAATGACTGGTTTAGCTCAGGTCAGTGGACGTAATGAACTGGATTATGAAGAACGGTTTAAATGTGACGTTTGGTATGTAGACAATCATAGTGTTTGGGTTGATTTTAAAATCATGTTTAAAACAGTCAAAGTGATGTTAAGACGCGAAGGTATTAATGCACCAGGGCATGTAGGACCATCTTTATTTAAAGGTAATGACGTCCAAGAAAATGTCGACTCATCTGTAAAGTAAATTTTATATCTTGAAATATTTCTTATGATCAAAAAAGCAGTTTTACCAGTAGCTGGTTTAGGTACACGTTTTTTACCCGCAAGTAAGTCAATCCCAAAAGAAATGGTTACGGTAGTTGACCGCCCAGCCATTGAATATGTCGTTCGTGAAGCGGTGGAAGCTGGAGTTGAACAAATTATTTTGGTAACTCACTCTTCAAAAGCATCGATTGAAAACTATTTTGATCGGAACTTTGAGTTGGAGACTACTCTAGAGCAAAAGAAAAAATTTGATTTACTTGCAGAGATTACCCAAATCGTTCCTGCTCATGTGAGTGTGGTAAGCGTAAGACAACCTCAACCTTTAGGTTTAGGGCATGCGGTTTTATGTGCGAAAAGTGTAGTAGGGCAAGATGATTTTGCTGTGTTATTACCAGATGTATTGGTGAAAGATAGCTCAGGGCAGAATGATTTGTCGCGTATGATTTCTCGTTATAATGAATGTCAGGCGGCACAAATTATGGTAGAAGCAGTTCCTAATCACTTAGTAGATCAATACGGTATTGTTGATGTTGCACAAAGTCCAAATGAAGGCGAAAGCATCGCTATGCAGGGCATTATTGAAAAACCTGCAGTGGGTTCTGCACCGTCCAATTTATCTGTTGTTGGTCGTTATGTTTTGCCTGCAAAAATTATGCAATTACTCGAAAATACACCGAAGGGTGCGGGTAATGAAATTCAGTTAACAGATGCAATTGCGATGCTGCAACAAACTGATGTAGTGGAAGCCTATCGTATGCAAGGTCAAACGTTTGATTGTGGTAGTAAGATTGGCTATTTAAAAGCTGTACTACACTATGGAGTTGAACACCCTAAGTTAGGAAATGATTTTAAACAGTTAATTCAGGAACTTAAATTATAAAATTTTGTAGCTTTGCTTAACTATTTGTAAAAACGAATAAATATATGAACAGAGCAATATATTCTCTTCTTGGAGAGGGAAGAGAATTTTATAGAATATTAAAATCAGGTGTACAATGAAAATCGCGGTATTTGGAACCACCTTACATGCTGGTGTAATGGCAGCATTATTAGCTGAATATGGCAATCAGATCTATTGGTGTACAAGTGTCACCTGTGAAGAAAACATTTCTATACTTTCTTATCAAGATCAAGAAGTTAATCATTATTTAAATAAACAGAGAAAAGCAGGTTTTTTAAAAGAAAGTCCTTTTTCTGAAATTCCTTTAGATATTGAAGTTTATTTATTTTGTTTTAGCCCAACACAAATCGAGCTTGCTTTAAAAACAGTTGAAAAGTTGAGTGAGCGCCCGATAGTTCATCCACGTTTAATGATCAATGGCTCTACTTTTGGTCTACATGGTACGAATCAATTAAAACAACATTTGCCAAAAGATGAGTGGGTTTATTTTCCTGATGTGATTCAAGAAGGAAATGCGATTAATAGCGTGCTGAACGTAAAACATGTAATTGTTGGTGTTGAATCGAGTTATGCTCAGGACACTATGCAAGAGCTGTTACGTCCTTTTTTCCGTTTTAGCTATCAATATTTATTTATGCCAATTTTAGATGCTGAATTTACAAAGCTCAGCATTTCGGGAATGTTGGCAACCCGTATTAGCTACATGAATGATTTGGCGATGGTGGCCGAAAAACTCGGTATTGATATTGCTAATGTAAAACATGGTATTGCTGCAGATACACGTATTGGTGCAGCCTATTTGTCGGCAGGTGTTGGATTTGGTGGTGAAAACTTTTCACATGATATTTTAACGCTTTCGAGTACTGTATCTGGAACAGGGGCTAAAAGTCAGTTGCTAGAGCAAGTGTGGGCGATTAATGAGCAACAAAAAGAAATTTTATTCCGTAAATTATGGAATTATTATCACTGTGATTTGAGCGGTAAAACTGTTGCGATCTGGGGGGCTTCATTTAAGGAAAACACCTCTAGTACTCATAACTCACCTATTCATATTTTGTTAGCTGCATTATGGGCACAAGGGGTAAAAGTGCGTTTGCATGACCCGCAAGCCTTAGATGAGATTGCAACAACTTATGGAGATCGCGAAGATCTAGTTTTATGTGCTGACCAATATGAAGCTGCACAGGGAGCTCATGCTTTATGCTTAGTGACAGCATGGAAACAATATTGGAGCCCTGATTTTAAACAGTTACAACAAGTAATGCAGCATCCTCTTATTTTGGATGGGCGTAATATTTATGATCCGGCATATGTGAAAGCAAAAGGTTTCGCTTATGAAGGAGTAGGTCGATTATGAGTAAATCTATCGAGAAGTTTCCTAAAGAGTTAGTCTCGCCTATAGCACAGCTTCATTCATTAGTTGAGAAGAATTCAAAATTACATATCAAAGAATTATTTGCAGCCGAGCAAGACCGCTTTCAAAACTATTCGGTAAAGTTCGATCAATTGGTTTTTGATTATAGTAAACACCGTATAACTAAAAGTGTTTTAGAACAATTGTTTGCTTTAGCAAAGACGAAACAATTGTCTCACTGGATTGAGCGCTTATTTTCCCAAGACAAAGTCAACTGTACTGAGCAGCGTGCAGCTATGCACTGGGCTTTGCGTTTACCATCGGAATATTCTAAATTTCCTGAACTCACAATACAGGTTCATACTCAATTACAGCGTATGTACGCTTTGGTTGAAAAAATCCATGCTGGGCAATACCGTGGTGCTACAGGTGAAGTGATTCAGGATGTCGTTAATATTGGTGTAGGTGGTTCCGATTTAGGGCCTCAAATGGTGACCCATGCACTATGCGATTTTAAAGTAAAAACTGCCAAACCACTTAATGTACACTTTGTTTCGACTATGGATGGTAGCCAGTTATCAGACCTACTCCATCAATTGCGTCCGGAAACAACTTTATTTATTATTTCTTCAAAGTCATTTGGTACCATTGATACCTTATCAAATGCACAGACAGTTCGTCAGTGGCTTGAAAAAGCTTTAGGAAAACATGATCGCGTTGTAAAAAGTCACTTCATTGGTGTATCTACAAAAGCTGAAAAAATGACTGAGTGGGGGATTGCTCCTGAAAATCAGTTGTTGCTTTGGGACTGGGTAGGTGGACGTTATTCTCTTTGGTCTTGTATTGGTTTCCCTATAGCCCTAACGATTGGTATAGATGGCTTTCAACAGCTTTTGGCTGGCGCACATGCTGTTGATGAACACTTTCAAAATACAAACTTTGAGCAAAATATACCGGTTCTCATGGCATTACTCGGTATCTGGAATAATAATTTTTTAAATATTCAAACCCATGCGGTATTACCTTATGACGGAAGATTAAAGTATTTTGCTGCCTATTTGCAGCAGCTTGAAATGGAGTCTAATGGTAAGTCGGTACAACGTGATGGCCAAAAAGTTGAATTAGATACTTGTCCGATTGTATGGGGTGAGGTTGGTCCAAATGCCCAACATGCATTTTATCAGCTACTTCATCAAGGAACACAGGCAGTAAGCTGTGATTTCATTGCACCGATCCAACGTTATAATGCAGATCACTTTACGTATGTGGAGAATGCTGAGGCATTGATTGAACAACATCACCTCGCATTATCAAATTGTTTGGCGCAATCACGTTTATTGGCTTTTGGTAATGAAGCTTTGGATTCAGCTGAACTAAAGAATTTACCAATTTATAAACAATATGAAGGTAATCAGCCGAGTTCGACATTACTTTTAAAAGAACTAAATCCATATAGTTTAGGGATGTTAATTGCTTTATATGAACATAAGGTATTTGTTCAGTCGGTAATTTGGAATATTAATCCGTTTGATCAATGGGGTGTTGAAAAAGGTAAGCAGATTGCTGATCAGTTACTTCCAATTTTAAATGGTGCTCAAAATGATCTTTCAACACTTGATGCTTCAACACGTGGTTTGATTAAAATTTTATTAGGAAAAGTCGATGGCTAAAATTTTAGTTACAGGTGGTGCAGGTTATATTGGTTCACACACTTGTGTAGAGCTTTTAGAAGCAGGCCATGAAGTTATTGTATTTGATAACCTTTCAAATAGCTCAAAAGAATCTTTAAATAGAGTTCAAGAGATCACACAAAAAAGTTTAACTTTTGTGGAGGGCGATATTCGGAATTCTGGTGAGCTTGACCAAGTGTTTCAAGAGCACGCAATTGATGCGGTTATTCATTTTGCAGGTTTAAAAGCAGTAGGTGAAAGCCAGGAAAAACCGCTTATTTATTTTGATAATAATATTGCGGGCAGTATTCAACTGGTGAAGTCAATGGAGAAAGCCGGTGTTTATACATTAGTATTTAGCTCTTCTGCGACAGTATATGATGAAGCAAATACCTCTCCTTTAAATGAAGAAATGCCAACAGGTATGCCAAGTAATAACTATGGATATACAAAACTAATTGTTGAGCAATTATTACAAAAACTTTCAGTAGCTGACTCTAAATGGTCTATTGCCTTACTACGTTATTTTAACCCAGTAGGTGCACATAAGAGTGGGCGTATTGGTGAAGACCCGCAAGGTATTCCAAATAATTTAATGCCTTATGTGACTCAAGTTGCTGTGGGTCGCCGTGAGAAACTATCTATTTATGGTAATGATTACGATACAATAGATGGTACAGGTGTGCGAGATTATATCCATGTTGTTGACTTGGCGAATGCACATTTATGCGCTTTAAATAACCGCTTACAGGCGCAAGGTTGCCGTGCATGGAACATTGGTACAGGTAATGGTTCATCTGTTTTACAAGTAAAAAATACCTTTGAACAAGTGAATGGCGTACCTGTTGCTTTTGAGTTCGCTCCACGTAGAGCAGGGGATGTTGCGACTTCTTTTGCTGACAATGCTCGTGCAGTTGCTGAGTTGGACTGGAAACCTCAATACGGTTTAGAAGATATGCTTAAGGATAGCTGGAATTGGCAAAAGCAGAATCCGGCGGGTTATAAGAGCTAATTATTTAAATTTTCTAAATTCAAATATATAGCAGTTGTTGGTCAATAGAACGCGTGTTTTCTAAAGAGACAGCAGTTGTAGCGGTTATTTTCATGCTAGTATTCGCCACAATTCCGTTAGCCTCTTTTTGCAGTCATGGTTTTTCTACGTCAACAACTGTTATTCATCTTTATTGCCTTTTTATCTACCTGTGTAGGTATATATGTTGCATGGGACATGAATTTAACTGGGCATAAGTTTTATACCTATTTGATTTCAGAAAAGGCTATTTTTTCAATTCTTTTTAACTACGCGGTAATTCAACTATTTTTTATTGTGGTTGGTCGTAAATATGCTGCAATTTTTTTAAGCCAATTATTCGTTATATTTTTAAATTTTATTAATAAAAAGAAGCAACAGTATTTATTTAGCAATTTAAGTCCTGAAGATATTTTTTTACTTCCAGAAGCAATGAAAGCCACTCCTTGGCACTTACAACTTATCTTTTTTACTCTTATTATTTTCTTTCTTATCATACTTTTAATTGCTCTACGTAAAGAAAGTAAAGCCACTTTTCATACCTATGTCCCTAATATCATTATCTTTGGACTAATCAGTAGTGGTTTAATTTACTTAAATTTTATTAGGAACCCTACAGGCGCTTGTTTTTCTGAAAGAAAACCTATGATTTGTGCTAGCTTGCAGGAATTTCCAAATACCAGAAATGATTGGGTTGGTGACTACCGGAAGATACAAGATTATGGATTTGTGACTTTTTACGTTTCTAAAGTATTGGATAATGTAACCAGCGTATTGTTACCTAGTCGCAAAGTATCTGAATCAGCGATACAACAAATTTTGCACCAACATCATATTTTACATCCGTTAGAGAATAAAACTCCTCAATATCCAAATATTATTGTAGTAATGGAGGAGTCTTTTTGGGATTCACACAAATTAGATAATGAGCTTCCGAAAGATTTATTGTCTTTTGTTCAACAAAATCAAGTATCTAATTTATTGTCGCCTACTTTTGGCGGAGGTACTGCGAATGTAGAATTTGAAGCCCTTACAAGCCTGAATACGACTTTTTTTCCTAATGAGCTGTTATATGTTTCTAAGCTAAAAAAACCAATTTATGCTCTTCCTTATTATTTAAATTCAATGGGTTATCAAACGGTTGCAATGCATAATAACTATAGTTATTATTATAATCGTAATAAGGTATATCCAGACTTAGGGTTTGAGAAATTTATATCACTTGAAAATATGATTGCTCAAAAAGATCGGAGTAATATATTTAATCAAGGGGGCTGGGCCACAGATGACCTTATTTTTGATTCGATTAAGTCTACTCTAAAACAAAATGAGCAAAAGCCAAAGTTTATTTATGCGATTACCGTCGAAAATCATCCAATGTATAATGATGATCGATTTGGGAGACAGAATTATAAATTTAGTAGAGAACTAACTGAAACCCAAAAACAAAAATTAAGTACTTACACGGCTGGAATTGCACGTGCTGATCAAAAGTTGCAGGAGCTTGCTGAATATTTAAAGACTGTAGAACGGCCAACAATTTTAGTGGCTTTCGGTGATCATTTGCCTAATTTGCAAGAAGTCTATGATAGATATGGATTTTTTAAAGAAGATACTGAGAGAACTAACCTAAAAAATTACCAGACTCCGTTTGTAGTGTGGAGTAATTATAAATTAGATAAGAAGCCTTTAAAGCAACCATATATTGCTGCAAGTTTTGTGGCTCCAAAGCTATTAAAGCTGGCAGGGCTACCTTTGTCAGACTATTATCAATTTATTGATAATGTTTCGAATTGTTATAGTGCCATACATCAAAAATTTGTAAAAGAAGCTCCAACTTGTAACTTTAACAATAAAGCTTTGTTAAAGGATTATGAAAATTTAAATAGAGATGTATTAGATGGGAATAATCATACTTATAAGATTATGCAAAATACTCAAATAGAGATGGAAAAGTAATTTCCATCTCTATTATATAGGAATTATTAAGACTGAATTAATCCAGTCAATTCATCTACATAATATTGCATTGGCTGAGCTTGACGATCTGCACGGCTTTCAATGTTGAGGCGTAATAACGGTTCAGTATTTGAAGCACGGACATTAAAACGCCATGCGCCAAAGTCGAGGCTTACACCATCGGTACGGTCAATTTGTGGATTTTGATCGGCATAGAAGTCGAAAATCTTTTGAATCGTAGTTTGCGTATCGGCTACTTTAAAGTTGATTTCACCACTACAAGGGAACTTGGCAATCATATTTTCAACGAGTGTTGAGAGAGATTGTCCTGTTTCAGAGAGTAGAGCAATGGTGAGTAACCAAGGAATCATACCACTGTCACAGTAAGCAAAATCACGGAAATAGTGATGGGCACTCATTTCACCGCCATATACGGCATTGTGTTCACGCATAACATCTTTAATAAATGCATGCCCCGATTTTGACTGTACAGCAACACCTTTATATTCTTCGACGATATCAAATGTGTTCCACACTAAACGTGGGTCATGCACAATTTTTTCGCCTGACTGTTTGATTAAAAAAGCTTGAGCCAATAGACCAACAATATAGTAGCCCTCAATAAACTGACCTTTTTCATCGAACAAGAAACAGCGGTCAAAGTCGCCGTCCCATGCAATACCCATATCTGCTTTATGCTCAAGAACAGCATTTCGGGTACTGTCACGGTTTTCAATTAAAATTGGGTTAGGGATGCCATTTGGGAAAGTACCATCTGCTTCATGATGAATTTTAATAAATTCAACCGGTACATTAAGCGCCTTAAATTTTTCTTCAATGGCATCAATCACATGACCAGCTGCACCATTACCCGCGTTTACCACTAACTTTAATGGACGGATTTTTGCAGGTTCAATATAAGTCAGTAGATGGTCAACGAACTCAGGCAAAATGTTATAGCTTTGCGTTGTACCTTTTTGGCTAACTTCTTCAAAGTTATTGGTCTCTGCTAAAGCCTGAATTTCTTTTAAACCAGTATCGGCACTAATTGGACGAGCATTTTCTCGAACCAATTTCATACCGTTATAGTCCATTGGGTTATGACTCGCAGTTACTTCTATACCACCTTGTACGTCTAAATGAAAAGCGGCAAAGTACACTTCTTCAGTACCCGTCATGCCTAAATCAAGCACATTCACACCCGCATCATTTAAACCGCGGATGGTCGCTTGTTTTAAAGCCTCACTGCTTAGACGAATATCACAACCTACAACCACAGTCTTTGGTTTATAGATTTGTCCGTAAGCGCGGCCAATTTTATAGGCGATTTCTTCATTCAATTCGGTGCCGAGTTTGCCTCGGATATCATAAGCTTTAAAACACGTTAAAGTAGTCATTATTCAATTCAATACATGTGGTTTGAGTTGTGTGCACATTATACATAGATCATGAAATAGGTATGTTTATAGTTTTTATATTCAAATTTTGCACTACATTTCTGTAGGTCATATTTAAGTTTATAAGGAAGCTTTTTTACGACTTTAGTCGAATAAAAAAAATTATAGATGAGAAATGGCTTGATTTTTCTTGGCTATATTGGTCATACCAATTGTGGTAATTATTTAATCATTGATCTTACCAATAACTGTGTTTATGATGCGCCTTGTGGTTTAAGGAGTAGCATTTGCACTTAAATTTTAATTGGTCATACCAATTTGTGTAAATGTTGAAATTTTAAGGTACAAAAATTCGCCCCGGCATTTCAAGGAGATGACAATGCTCAATATGTGGCAACAACTTTATGACCCTTTAAATAATATTTGGCTGTCTAGTGCGGTTGCATTAATCCCGATTATTTTCTTCTTTTTGGCCTTGGCTGTTTTTCGTTTAAAAGGCAGTATCGCGGGTACGGGCACAGTTATTATTGCATTACTGATTGCGCTATTTTTCTATCAAATGCCTGGTCAAATGGCCTTTGCGTCAATCATTTACGGTTTCTTCTACGGTCTATGGCCAATTTCATGGATCATTATCGGGGCGGTTTTTCTATACAAGATTTCGGTAAAAACAGGCCAGTTTGAAGTTATCCGCTCAAGCATTCTATCTATTACCGAAGACCAACGTCTGCAAATGTTACTTGTTGGTTTTGCATTTGGTACTTTCCTTGAAGGAGCTGCGGGCTTTGGTGCTCCTGTCGCAATTACCGCTGCACTACTTGTCGGTTTAGGGTTTAAGCCACTTTACGCTGCTGGTTTATGTTTAATTGTAAATACAGCACCAGTTGCATTCGGTGCAATGGGTATTCCAATTATTGTGGCAGGGCAGGTTTCCGGTGTAGACACTATGGAAATTAGCCAGATGGTGGGTCGTCAGTTGCCATTTTTAACCATTATTGTGCTGTTCTGGATTATGGCGATTATGGATGGCTGGCGTGGTGTTAAGGAAACTTGGCCTGCGGTATTGGTCAGTGGTGGTGCTTTTGCGATTGCCCAGTATCTCACCTCTAACTTTATTGGCCCTGAGTTACCAGACATTACCGCAGCAATTGCTTCATTGGTCAGCCTGACGTTGTTATTCCGTGTTTGGAAACCAAAACATATTTTCCGTTTTGAACCTGAAGCGGGTCAGACTTTGGCTCAGCAACCTACAACAGTTCAACGTTATAGCATTGGGAAAATTGCAAAAGCATGGTCTCCATTTGCTATTTTAACGGTAATGGTCACGATTTGGAGCGTTAAGCCATTTAAAGCATTATTTGCAAAAGATGGTGCTCTTGAACACTGGATTTTTAAACTTGAAGTGCCGTATTTACACAAATTGGTCGAGAAAATGCCACCGATTGTGTCCGAGATAAAACCATACGAAGCGATTTATAAGTTTGACTGGTTCTCTGCAACAGGTACTGCAATTTTTATTGCTGCGATCATCACAGTTATTTTCTTAAAAATGAAAGCAAGTGAGGCAGTAACAACTTTCGGTGAAACACTCAATGAGTTGAAAACACCGATTTACTCGATTGGTATGGTGTTGGCATTTGCTTTTATTGCGAACTATTCAGGTTTATCTGCAACTTTGGCTTTGGCTCTATCGCATACGGGTCATGCGTTTACTTTCTTCTCGCCATTTTTGGGTTGGCTTGGTGTGTTCCTTACTGGTTCAGACACTTCTTCAAATGCTTTGTTCTCGGCACTACAGGCAACTACAGCTCAGCAAATTGGTATTCCAGAAGTGTTATTGGTCGCTGCCAATACCAGCGGTGGTGTAACTGGTAAAATGATTTCGCCACAGTCGATTGCGATTGCATGTGCCGCAGTAGGCTTAGTTGGAAAAGAGTCTGACTTGTTCCGTTTCACGGTAAAACATAGCATCATATTCACTGTCTTTGTTGGCATCATTATTACGGTTCAGGCTTATCTGGTTCCGTGGATGATTCCATAACTCCAGTGAAGGAAACGCGATGAGAATCTCCGATCAAGTGGTCATGAAATTGCAGGCATTAATTGAAGAGCGTCACATGAAAAAAGGTGATCGTTTGCCTGCCGAGCGCCAGCTTGCAACTAGCTTAGGAGTTTCTCGTCCATCCTTACGTGAAGCAATTCAACAGCTCAATAGTCAAGGTGTACTGATTAGTCGCCGTGGCGATGGAACTTATATTCAGCAATTACCTGAACAATGGCCACAGCAACTGATTGTGAACCCAATCAGCAACCTGATTGAAGAAGATCCTTTATACCGTTTTGATGTGCAAGAGGCGCGTTTGGTACTTGAAGGGGGGACTGCATGGTATGCCGCGTTACGTTCGACCCCAGAAGATCGCGCCAAAATTCATCATTATTTTAATGAAATTAGCCGCCACCAAAATGCAGGTGACTCAGCACAGGCGGCGGTGGCCGATGCTGAATTCCACTTAGCGATTGCTGAAGCATCTCACAATGTGGTGCTGATTCAAATGATGCGAAGTCTATTTGATTTGCTGCAATACAACGTCTTGTTAGGGCGTAAAAAAGTTTATAACGACCCCGTAAATGGTGACTTGCTCAGCGAGCAGCATTTTCAGGTGATGGATGCTATTGATCGTAAAGACCCCGAGGCCGCACGCCAAGCTGTCTGCGGTCATATTGAATTTGTGATTAATCATGTGCGTTCTCTGGATGAAGATGAAGCTCGCCAGAAACGTGCAAACCGTTTAAATAGAGTTGATTCAAAATGATTATTTCTTCTGGCAATGATTATCGTGCTGCGGCACAACGTCGCTTACCCCCATTTTTATTTCACTATATTGATGGTGGAGCGTATGCGGAATATACCTTAAAGCGTAACGTACAAGATTTGTCAGAAATTGCATTGCGTCAGCGTGTGCTGAATGACATGTCCGCGTTGAGTTTAGAGACAAAACTGTTTAATGAAACGCTGTCGATGCCAGTTGCCTTGGCGCCTGTGGGTTTAACAGGTATGTATGCACGCCGTGGTGAAGTACAAGCCGCAATGGCAGCCGATAAAAAAGGTATTCCATTTACGCTTTCAACGGTTTCTGTTTGCCCGATTGAGGAAGTTGCACCTGCAATTAACCGTCCGATGTGGTTCCAGCTTTATGTGTTACGTGACCGCGGTTTTATGCGTAATGCTTTGGAACGTGCAAAAGCGGCAGGTTGTTCAACACTGGTGTTTACCGTAGATATGCCTGTGCCGGGTGCACGTTATCGTGATGCCCATTCGGGTATGAGTGGGCCAAATGCTGCGATGCGCCGTTATATGCAGTCAGTGTTTCATCCGCACTGGTCATGGAATGTGGGCTTAATGGGACGTCCGCACGACTTGGGAAATATCTCTAAATATTTAGGTAAGCCGACTGGGCTTGAAGATTATATTGGTTGGTTAGGCTCGAACTTTGACCCATCCATTTCATGGAAAGACCTTGAGTGGATTCGTGAGTTTTGGGATGGCCCAATGGTGATTAAAGGTATTTTAGATCCTGAAGATGCCAAAGATGCTGTGCGTTTTGGTGCAGATGGCATTGTGGTATCAAATCATGGTGGTCGTCAGTTAGATGGCGTGATGTCTTCTGCTCGTGCATTGCCTGCAATTGCTGATGCAGTAAAAGGTGACTTAGCAATTTTGGCTGACTCAGGCATTCGTAATGGTTTAGACGTGGTGCGCATGTTGGCGCTTGGTGCGGATACGGTTTTACTTGGCCGTGCGTTTGTTTATGCCTTGGCAGCAGCAGGTGGACAAGGTGTGTCGAACTTACTTGATTTAATTGATAAGGAAATGCGTGTTGCGATGACGCTCACGGGTGCTAAGTCGATTTCAGATATTAATGCGGATTGTTTAGTACAGGCGATTAAACAAGGACTTTAAGACATAGTAAGTAAAGCAATAAGCACAGCCTCAAAATTTGGTGATTTGCTGATGTTTTACGTATAGGCATTTGTCACTTTTGAAAGGTCAAAAGTAACCAAAAACCTTTTGTTGAGCAAACAGTACTTCCTTGTACGGTTGCTCAACAGGCGGCATCCATGCCGCCAACGCGTAGCCAATTTGCATTAAATCTAATACCTAGAGATTAGCTGCTGGTGCTAAGCGTCAATGAGCTGCTTACATCGAACTTTTCTCTGTAAGACCCCATTGTGTTTCTCTAAATTTAAAAAAACTATGTGGTATGGATGACCAAAAGGAAACCATCATGCAAACATTTTCTCCTCAAGCAGTGATCGAACGCTTACAAAATATTGTAGGGCGTTCTTATGTTTTGACCGATGACCAAAGCACGCGTCAGTACCGTCAAGGTCGTCGTTTTGGTGAGGGGAAAGTACTTGCAGTGGTGGTACCAGGGACCTTGCTAGAGCAATGGCAGGTGCTACAAGCTGCCATTGAGGCAGACTGTATTGTGATTATGCAGGCGGCAAATACGGGCCTAACAGGCGGTTCAACCCCATATGGCGATGATTATGACCGTCCTGTGTTGGTGATGAGTACGCGCCGCTTAAAGGGCATTCAGGTCATTCATGACGGTAAGCAAGTGATTTGTTTGCCGGGTGCGACCTTAGATAATTTAGAGCAAATTTTAAAAGGCTATGACCGTGAACCTCATTCGGTGATTGGTTCATCTTGTATTGGGGCATCAGTACTTGGCGGTGTCTGTAATAACTCGGGCGGTGCATTGGTACGCCGTGGCCCGGCGTATACTGAACTGGCGTTATATGCTCAGGTCAATGCTGCTGGTCAGTTAGAACTGGTGAACCACTTAGGGGTGAATTTAGGTTCGACTCCTGAAGAAATTTTGACTCGTTTAGAGAAACAGCAATACCAAGCCTTAGATATTTTAGATGACAGTGAAAAACAGGCATCGGATCATCGCTATGCGCATGATGTAACCCAAGTTGATGAAGATACGCCTGCTCGTTTTAATGCAGATCCGTCACGTTTGTTTGAGGCTTCTGGTTCGGCTGGTAAAGTCTGTGTGTTTGCGGTACGTCTTGATACCTATGAAAAAGTAGAAAGTAATGTCTTTTATATTGGTACTAATGATGCCGATGACTTAACAGCGATTCGCCGTTATTTACTGACCTCACTGCCAAGTCTACCGATTGCAGGCGAATATATTCACCGAGGTGCTTACCTGATTGGTGAAAAGTACGGAAAAGACACCTTCTTATTTATTGAAAAGTTTGGTACAGCCAATGTTCCAAAAGCTTTTGCGATGAAAGATAAAGTCGATGGCTTTTTGGAAAGATTTAAAATTAAAGGTTTAACAGACCATATTTTACAAGCGATCACCTTCTTTTTACCGAGTCATTTGCCGAAGCGTATGACCGAATATCGAGATCGTTATGAGCATCATTTAGTTTTACGCGTCGAAAATAATTCAAAAGCACAGACCGAGCAGTTTTTAAAAGAATATTTTGCAGTGCATCAGTCAGGTCACTATTTCGTATGTAGCGAAGAGGAAGGCCGAAAGGCGTTCTTACACCGCTTTGCGATTGCGGGGGCGGCAATTCGTTATCGTGATACGCACCGTAGTGAAGTTGAAGATATTGTGGCGCTTGATATTGCGTTACGTCGTAATGACCGCGAGTGGGTAGAGCAATTGCCAGCCGAGATGGAAAAGAACATCCTCCATAAACTCTATTATGGGCATTTCTTTTGTCATGTTTTCCATCAGGACTATATTCTTAAAAAGGGCCATGACCCTTTAGAAATGGAACACCAAATGTGGAAATTACTCGATGCACGCCGTGCTGAATATCCGGCAGAGCATAATGTTGGGCATCTTTACATTGCCAAGCCTGCCTTAGCAAATTTCTATCAAAAACTTGACCCAACAAACAGTTTTAATGTGGGGATTGGGCATACCTCAAAACTGAAATATTGGGGCAAAGCCAAATCTTAAATTCGAGACATAAAAAAAGGCGCCAAAGCGCCTTTTTTAATAGATGTCTTATGCTGCTTCTACTGATTTAGCAAGTACTTCTGCAACTGCTTTAGCAACAGTGTAAACATTGTTCATGTTTAAACCTGCTACACAAATACGGCCACTACGTACTAAGTAGATTGCATATTCTTCACGCAAGATATCAACTTGCTCAGCAGTTAAACCTGTGTAGCTGAACATACCTTTTTGGTTTACAAGGTAGCTAAAGTCACGGTCTGGTAATGCTTTAGTAAGTTCGTCTTTCAAGATGCTACGCATTTTAATAATACGCTCACGCATCTCTTTCACTTCGCCTTGCCATTGTTGGTTAAGTTCAGCGTCATTTAACACTTCATCAACTAACCAAGCACCTGTTGTAGGAGGGCTAGAGTAAATACGACGTACAGTCGCTTTTAACTGACCAAATGTGCACTGAGCAGCTTCTGCATCGTCACATACGAAAGTTAAGCCGCCAACACGCTCGCCATATAAAGAGAAGATTTTAGAAAACGAGTTGCTCACAATGAAGTTTAGACCCGCTTGGTCTAAAGCACGGATTGCATACGCATCTTCTTCCATACCGTCACCAAAACCTTGGTAAGCGATGTCTAGGAATGGAATAAGGTTACGATCTTTTAATACTGCAATTACTTGGTCCCATTGAGCTGGGTTTAAGTCAGCACCAGTTGGGTTGTGGCAGCATGGGTGCAATAACACAATGCTTTGCTCAGGCAAAGTTTTAAGTGTAGAAAGCATACCGTCAAAATCTACACCACGTGTTTCGTTGTCGAAATATGGGTAGAAATGAGTTTTGATGCCAGCGCCATTGAAAATCGCAACGTGGTTATCCCAAGTTGGTTGGCTTACCCAAACGTCTGAATTTGGGAAATAAGTTTTTAAAAAGTCCGCACCAACTTTCAATGCACCTGAACCACCAAGTGTTTGGATGGTTACAGCACGGCCAGCTTTAACTGCTGGGCTGTTTGCACCAAATAAAAGTGCTTGAATTGCTTCACGGTAAGGTTTGAAGCCTTCCATTGGCAAATAAAGTTTGGTTTTACCGTTTTTAGGCTCGATACGCTTTTGCGCTTCAATAATGGTCTCTAATTGAGGAACAATACTGTCTTCGTTATAGTAAAGACCAATACTCAAGTTCACTTTTTCAGAACGAGTATCAGCATTGAACTGTTCCATTAAAGAGAGAATTGGATCGCCTGCGTATGGGGGGATATGTTGAAACATCAAAAAAGTCCTTTCATTCAACAATATGCATAGTGCTGGGTTTTTTCTGTCTCGAAAAATACGCTACAACTATGTCGATGCTCAATAATGTATCAATAAAGCTACCGTGAAGCACCTTATAATTTCACTAATATCGATATTTTCTGGATGAAAATGATAAAAAGATTTAAAAGAAATTACGGTAAATAGAAACTAATTTCTAACTCATGCTTTCATTCAAGCAGATTGTCTACAATCTTGCTGTAATACATTGGTTGTAGACTAAAGTTTGAAACAAAAGATTAGCGGTCGAAAAGCAAGCGAGAAACAGTCATAAAACCATGGATAAAATAACCCTAAATAATTGTTTTATAAATATTAAATAGTAGGTGGTGTAATGCTTTAAATATAAGGTGAAATGTCAGTCCTAACGATAAAAATTGACCTGATGCGTTCTGTAAAGTGTCAACAATCACCTTGATTTTTTTCATTCATACCGCTATAAAACTCATAATTGATTAAAAATTGTCGACAATATGCAAGATTTGACCTTCGCACCAGAGCCATTACAAAGTCAGGGAAGAACACTGACCGAGAATGTATTTAAACAAATACAGACGGCGATTGTTTTGGGTCAAATTCCGGCAGGCAGCAAGATTTCCGAGCCTGAACTGGCACGCACTTATGGTATTAGCCGTGGGCCATTGCGTGAAGCGATTCATCGCCTTGAAGGACAACGTTTGGTTGAGCGTACTGCACATGTGGGCGCGCGTGTGGTTTCGCTCTCACTGCAACAGTTTAAAGAGCTTTACCAGATTCGTGCTTCTTTAGAAGGTTTGGCTTGCAAACTTGCCGCACAGCATATTGATAAAAAGCAAATCTTGGCGCTGCGTGATGTATTACGTATGCATGCTGAAGATGAAAACTTTAAAGCAGGTAAAGGATATTACTTGCAAGAAGGGCAGGATGATTTTCACTACTGCATTATCAAAAGTAGTGGCAATAAAACCCTAGAAAAAATGCTATGTGATGAGCTTTATCACCTCATCCGTATGTACCGAATTCAGTTTTCAAACACACCCGATCGACCGAGCAAAGCTTGGGACGAACATATCCGTATTTTAGATGCAATTGCAGAAGGCGATGGTGAACTTGCCGAGCTGCTCATGCATCGACATATCAATGCTTCTTACAAAATTATTGAGCAAACACTGCTACAAGCACAAGGAGAACATAACAATGGCTAAACAATCCGCAGGTCAGCTATTTCGCGATGCAGTAGCCCAAGAAAAGCCATTACAAGTGGTTGGAACCATCAACGCCAATCATGCACTTTTGGCAAAACGTGCAGGTTATAAAGCGATTTACCTATCAGGTGGTGGTGTAGCCGCTGGTTCTTTAGGCTTACCTGATTTGGGAATCAGTAACCTTGATGATGTGTTGACAGACGTACGCCGTATTACCGATGTATGTGATCTTCCTTTATTGGTCGATGCTGACACAGGTTTTGGTGCTTCTGCATTTAACATTGCTCGTACTACAAAAGCACTGATCAAGTTTGGTGCTGCGGCAATGCATATTGAAGACCAAGTGGGCGCAAAACGTTGTGGTCACCGTCCGAACAAAGCCATTGTGACTCAAGAAGAAATGGTTGACCGTATTAAAGCAGCGGTCGATGCGCGTGGTGATGACAGCTTCGTGATTATGGCGCGTACCGATGCATTGGCTGTAGATGGCTTACAAGCTGCCATTGACCGTGCGGGTGCCTACATTGAAGCGGGTGCAGACATGTTGTTCCCTGAAGCAATTACCGAGCTTGATATGTACAAGCAATTTGCTCAGAAGACTGGCGCACCAATTTTGGCAAACATTACCGAGTTTGGTTCTACACCACTGTTTACTACTGAAGAGTTAGCATCTGCCGATGTAAGCCTTGCGCTTTATCCGCTTTCTGCTTTCCGTGCTATGAACAAAGCAGCCGAAACTGTGTATGAAACCTTACGTAAAGAAGGTACGCAAAAGAACGTGATTGATATTATGCAAACGCGTAAAGAGTTATATGAACGCATTAATTACTACGCGTTTGAAGACTACTTAGACAACGCATTTGCTAAAAAGAAGTAATAAATTAAAAAGTTGATTAATTGGAATCTGATACTCGGAGACGTCATCTGCACCTGTTTGAGACAGGACTACATTTTTTAAAATTGGTTCTGCGATAGATAAGATATTCGATGGTTGTGGACGAGTTTTGCAGATGACAATGGTTTTGCCTACTTTTCCCGAAAGAAAAGTAGGTCGAACCGAAGGTTAATCCTGAAATAAGAAGTGAAAATGGTACGACTCCGTCGTGCTTAATAAATAAATTCAGATAGATAGGAAAGGACAATCTTATGAGCTCAAATGAAACAACAACAGGCTTCAAACCAAAAAAATCAGTTGCACTTAGTGGACAAGTTGCAGGCAACACAGCACTGTGTACCGTAGGACGTAGCGGTAACGACTTGCACTATCGTGGCTATGACATTCTTGACCTTGCAGCAGGTAGCCAGTTTGAAGAAGTTGCTCACTTGCTCGTACACGGCAAATTACCAAACAAAGCTGAACTCAAAGCGTATAAAGCAAAATTAAAAGCACTTCGTGGCTTACCAGCAGCACTTAAAACTGCACTTGAACAACTTCCTCCGTCTGCACACCCAATGGATGTGATGCGTACAGGTGTTTCAGTTCTAGGTTGTTTAACTCCAGAACATGAAGACCACAACGAAGCTGGCGCAAAAGACATTGCTGACAAATTAATGGCAAGCTTAGGCTCAATGCTGCTTTATTGGTACCACTTCAGCAACAACGGTCGTCGTATTGAAGTTGAAACAGATGACGACTCAATTGCAGCGCATTTCTTGCACTTACTTCATGGCGAAAAACCATCTGAAGAATGGATTCAAGCAATGCATACATCGCTTATTTTGTATGCTGAGCACGAGTTTAACGCGTCTACATTTACGTCACGTGTAGTTGCAGGTACAGGTTCTGACATGTACTCAGCAATTACTGGTGGTATTGGTGCGCTTCGTGGACCTAAACACGGTGGTGCAAACGAAGTTGCATTCGTGATTCAACAACGTTACGACAATGCAGACGAAGCAGAAGCTGACATCCGTAAGCGTGTTGAAAATAAAGAAGTTGTGATCGGTTTTGGTCACCCTGTCTATACAGTTTCTGACCCACGTAACGAAGTCATCAAGAAAGTGGCGCACGACTTGGCTGAAGCACAAGAGAACACCAAAATGTACCTCATCGCTGAGCGTTTAGAAGCAGTGATGAAAGAAGTGAAAAATATGTTCCCGAACCTCGACTGGTTCAGTGCGGTGAGCTATCACTTAATGGGTGTTCCAACTGCAATGTTCACACCATTGTTCGTGATTGCACGTACAGCAGGCTGGTCAGCACACGTGATCGAACAACGTCAAGACGGCAAAATCATTCGTCCAAGCGCGAACTACACAGGCCCTGAAAACCTCGAATTTAAACCATTGGCGGAGCGTGGTTAATGAACACAAAATACCGTAAACCGCTGGCAGGTACCCAGCTTGAATATTACGACGTGCGTCAAGCCGTTGAAGATATTCAGCCAGGCGCATACGAAAAACTGCCTTACACATCTAAAGTACTTGCAGAGCAATTGGTACGCCGTGCCGATGCCGAGAACTTAACTGCTTATTTAACGCAGTTGATTGAACGCCGTCAGGACTTAGACTTTCCTTGGTACCCTGCTCGCGTGGTGTGTCATGACATCTTGGGTCAAACTGCATTGGTTGACCTTGCAGGCTTACGTGATGCGATTGCTGACAAAGGTGGTGACCCATCTAAAGTCAACCCTGTTGTGCCGACTCAGCTTATTGTTGACCACTCTTTAGCAGTGGAATACGGTGGTGCTGACCCAGACGCTTTTGCAAAAAACCGTGCTGTTGAAGACCGTCGTAATGAAGACCGTTTCCACTTTATTGAGTGGACCAAAACCGCATTTAAAAATGTCGATGTGATCCCTGCGGGGAACGGCATTATGCACCAGATTAACCTAGAGAAAATGTCTCCGGTCATTCAGGCGCGTGATGGCGTAGCATTCCCAGACACTTGCGTAGGTACAGACTCACACACACCACATACAGACGCTTTGGGTGTAATTTCTGTGGGTGTGGGTGGCTTAGAAGCTGAAAACGTAATGTTGGGCCGTGCATCTTGGATGCGTTTGCCAGACATTATTGGTGTTGAGTTTGTAGGACAGCGTCAAGCAGGCATTACTGCAACAGATATCGTACTTGCTCTAACTGAGTTCTTGCGTAAAGAGCGCGTGGTTGGTGCTTACCTTGAGTTCTTTGGTGAAGGTGCTGACAGCATGTCTGTGGGCGACCGTGCAACCATTTCGAACATGACACCAGAATACGGCGCTACGGCTGCGATGTTCTACATCGACCAAAACACGATCGACTACTTACGTCTAACAGGCCGTGAAGATACTCAAGTCGCATTGGTTGAACAGTACGCAAAAGAAATCGGCCTTTGGGCGTCTGACATGACCAAAGCAGAGTACCCACGTGTACTTCGTTTTGACCTATCGACAGTCACACGTAACATTGCTGGTCCATCAAACCCGCATGCACGTGTATCAACTGCCGACCTAAAAGAAAAAGGTATTGCGGGTGTTGTTGAAAACCGTTCTGATGGCTTAATGCCAGATGGCGCAATCATTATTGCTGCAATTACTTCATGTACCAACACTTCTAACCCACGTAACACCGTGGCGGCAGGCTTGTTGGCACGTAAGGCAAATGAGCTAGGTTTGGTTCGTAAACCTTGGGTGAAATCATCATTTGCACCGGGTTCAAAAGCGGCTGCACTTTACCTTGAAGAAGCAGGCGTTCTAAAAGACTTAGAACAACTTGGTTTTGGTATTGTGGCTTACGCTTGTACGACGTGTAACGGTATGTCGGGTGCGTTAGATCCAGTCATTCAACAAGAAATTATCGATCGTGACTTGTACGCAACAGCAGTACTCTCTGGTAACCGTAACTTCGATGGTCGTATCCATCCTTATGCAAAACAAGCGTTCTTGGCATCTCCACCGCTTGTCGTAGCGTATGCAATTGCAGGTACGATTCGTTTTGACATCGAAAAAGATGCGTTAGGTCATGACAAAGACGGTAACCCGATTTACCTCAAAGACATTTGGCCATCTGACGCTGAAATTGATGCGTTAGTTAAGCAAGCCGTAAAGCCTGAACAGTTCCGTAAAGTCTACATTCCAATGTTTGACTTGGGCGAAGTTGAGCAAGCGAAAAGCCCACTTTACGACTGGCGTCCGCAAAGTACTTACATCCGCCGTCCACCATATTGGGAAGGGGCATTGGCTGCACCACGTACTTTGGCGAACATGCGTCCGCTTGCGATTTTGGGTGACAACATCACCACCGACCACTTGTCGCCTTCAAATGCGATTTTGATGGACTCGGCTGCGGGTGAATACCTTCACAAAATGGGCGTACCAGAAGAAGACTTCAACTCATACGCAACCCATCGTGGTGACCATTTGACTGCACAACGTGCAACATTTGCCAACCCGAAACTCTATAACGAAATGGTGGTTCGTTCAGACGGTACCATTAAGCAAGGTTCAAAAGCGCGTGTAGAGCCAGAAGGCGAAGTGATGCGTATGTGGGAAGCGATTGAAACCTACATGAACCGTAAGCAACCGTTAATCATTATCGCGGGTGCTGACTATGGTCAGGGTTCAAGCCGTGACTGGGCTGCAAAAGGTGTACGCCTTGCAGGTGTTGAAGCGATTGTGGCAGAAGGTTTTGAGCGTATTCACCGTACTAACTTGGTGGGTATGGGCGTGTTACCGCTTGAGTTTAAACCGGGTGTAAACCGCAAGACTTTAAAACTAGATGGTACAGAGCTTTATAGCGTGATTGGTAATATTGCGCCGCGTTCGACTTTAACTTTAGTGATTGAACGTGCTACTGCGGATGGTAAAGAAGAGATTCTTGAAGTACCTGTGACTTGTCGTTTAGATACAGAAGAAGAAGTTTCTGTATATGAAGCGGGCGGTGTATTACAGCGTTTTGCACAAGACTTTTTAGAAGGTCAAGTGGCTTGATAGTTTAGTTAAACATTATTGATATTGTTCAAAAAAAGCCCTATCTTGATGATGGGGTTTTTTAATGAGAATAAAATGCAACAATATTTAGATTTAGACGGTGATTCTGGCGTTTTTGCATATGAAATTAGTGATACATATATAAGGGTAAAGTTTGATAAAACCTTTAAAATTTATCAGTGCAGCTATTATAAAGCAGGTCAACTTCATGTCGAAAAAATGAAAATATTGGCTAAGAGTGGTAATGGATTAAACTCTTATATCATGAGAAATGTAAGAAATTTACACGATTAAGTGGGGGGAATATGGATAAAAATTTAGTTATATTATGTGATGCTTTAGATGAGCTAGCACAAGTTGTTTTAAATGCATGGAATGACGATAGAATGTTACAAGAAGTTTATGGATGGCATCATCCAGCCATAACAAGACATGATTTAGCCAATATTCCAAAAAATTTATCAATAAATATTCGAAAATTAGATATTAAAAATATCGACTCTGAACTAGTAGAATTAATATTACCGATACCTGCACGATTAAAAATAATGTATGCAAATACTATTCCCTATATGTTTAATGGGAACGGTAACCAAGCAATACCTGCCTATATATCTACCCTTCAATGGGTTGAAAGACTAACTCAGCCATTATTTTCATGGGAAACCTTGCAAGATTCTAAAGCATTACCACCCTCACTTACACGTCGATTAAGAGGGATTCAAACAGAGCTGGATAACCTGATTCCGAACAAGAACATATTGTCAGATCAGATAACTCTTATTAATGATGCAACTGAAGCAGCAGAGTCATTACCAACAGACTTGCAAAGTCTAAAGGAGGCTAGGCATAAAGTATCTGAACTGGAAAAAGAAAGCTCTTTTGATCGTAAAAAAGTAAATGAACATAAGACATCAACAGAGGCACAATTAAAAGCTATTAATGAGTTGCATGGTCAAGCTCAACAACTAGTTGAAAAATGCGAAGAAGCCTACCGTATAACTACAACAAAAGGGTTAGCTGCGGCTTTCGATCAAAGAGCCAAAGACCTCAAAAATTCCATGAGATTTTGGGTTGGTGGTTTATTATTTGCATTAGCTATAGGAGCGTGGATTGGCCATGAACGTATACAGATTTTAACTACTTCACTTAGTGCTCCAACTTTGAGCTGGGGCGTGATTGGAATTCAAATAGTTTTATCTATGACTAGTGTAGTTGCTCCTTTATGGTTTGCTTGGCTTGCAACTAAACAAATTAGTCAGCGTTTTAAACTTGCTGAAGATTATGATTTTAAGGCTTCTGTGGCCAAAGCCTATGAAGGATATAAAAAAGAAGCAGTTAAAATTGATGCAGAGTTCGAAGCAAGATTATTCAACGTAGCATTAACACGCTTAGAAGAAGCTCCTTTACGTTTAGTTGAAGCTAGTAATCACGGTAGCCCCAGCCATGAACTTTTAGAAACAACAGGATTAGCTAAATTAGGAAATAGCGCTAGCAAAATTGCTGAAAATGCTGTTGAGAAAATTACTAATCCAAAAGTTTCAAACAATAATTTAGATGAAGCTTCCTAATAAATTTTTAGTACTAAAATTCATCTAATAAGATATAGTGAAAACCATTAGAATAAAAAAGCCCGACATCCTGTCGGGCTTTTTCGTATTTGGTTGCTAGATATGACTCCTGTCGTATCTCACGATCCTGATGCATGAACCTATTATTGTTGTTTTATGTTCCGGAACATCCTGTTCCTGTATGAGTTCATATTAGAAAAAAAGCAGAAGGCAGCCAATCCGCTAAATCCCTAAATCTGTGTAAGATAAATCGTACAAATAACATTTTTTGCATTTATGCCATCATCATCGGGCGAAATGGACAATTGACATTCACTTTAAGTGGGTTATATTCCTGTTTAATATATATACGATTATAGGAATGTAATCATGGTAACAGCTGGCGAAAAACCCGGAACAGGCTTCTATTTCTGTGCTCAGTGCGGACATCGAGTGTTTTTAGAAATTAACACTGACCCTTTACCACCTTGCACGAAATGCTACTGCACACAATTTAAACGTTAAGAATGAAATAATATTTGCGTTCGCATTTAACAAAAAGCCCTGTCACCCGATGGGGCTTTTTGCTAATTTAAAAATAAGACTTACATAACAAGACCCGTGATGGGCATGAAAAGGAAACCGTTATGGAAACTATATTGGGTTTATGTATTGGTGTGGGCTTAAGCGCTGCCTGCGGTTTTCGCGTGTTTGTACCGCTACTGGTCATGAGCATTGCCATCATGATGGGATGGTTTGAGCCATCGAAGGGCTTTGAGTGGTTAGCTCTACCATCGGTGTGTTTAGCTTTGGGCGTAGCAACGGTGTGTGAAGTTGCAGCTTACTATATTCCGTGGGTTGATAATGCATTAGACACAGTCGCAACCCCTGCGGCGATGATCGCGGGTACATTAGCGACAATGGCGGTGAGTAGTGGAGAAATGTCTCAGTTTGCCAGTTGGGCGGCAGCGATTATTGTGGGCGGTGGCACGGCTGGTGTGGTGCAAATGAGTACCGTTGCTGCACGTGGCGTTTCAACTGCAACTACGGGTGGTTTGGGTAATTTTGTTGTTGCGACAGGTGAGTGGATTGGTGCAATCTTACTTTCAGTTTCGGCCATGTTAGTGCCTGCACTTGTTGCTGTAGTGGTGCTGATTGCGGTTATTTTAGCAGTACGTTGGATACGCCATAAAAAGCAAGAACAGGCGCATAGTCCTCTATAGGTTTAGCCTGAACATATTTTTAAACAGCAATAAAAAAAGCCCAACATCCTGTTGGGCTTTCTTGTATTTGGGTACTAGATATGACTCCTGTCGTATCTCACGCTCCTGGTGCTTGAACCTATTATTGTTGTTTTATGTTCCGGAACATCCTGTTCCTGTATGAACTCATCATAGGAAAAAAGAGGGATGTCGCCAATCCGCAAAATCCTTAAAAGTTTGTAGGATAAAACGTACATTGAAATATGGTGTAGGGCATTTTGTAGTTACCACGGGAGGTAAATAGAGGGGGCTTACTTTTATATCTAATCATTTAAGATGTTAAGAAGAATAAGAGTTGCTATTGATAACAATATGTTATGTTTAAGTTTGATTGTAAAAAGAACAATTTTATCGGGAGTAATAAATAAATGACCGTTATGTTGGTAAAACCTCATTTAAGATTTAAAGAGAGCTATAACAACTATATTAATGAATTAGCAGATGAAGATCGTCACCCTTTGACAACGGAGTTTGACCATACAAATTTTGAATCATTTTTGAATAAACTGAGAGATTATGAAAAAGGGGAATCCCTAGAAGAAGGGCATGTTCCCAACATTACATATTGGTTAGTAGAGGATGATGAAATTATTGGCGCGTCCAACTTGCGACTTAAACTCAATGAACAGATTGAATATTGTGGTGGACATATTGGTTTAGGTATTCGTCCCTCTAAACGTGGACAGAATTTTGGCTCGAAATTGTTAGAGCTTACAATTCAGGAGGCATGGAAGCTAGGCCTAACGGAGTTACATATACATTGTTATAAATCTAATTTAGCTTCTGCAAAAACTATTCAAGCAAACAATGGTCGTCTTCATTCTGAAATTACTCTCAACCAAGTAGTTCAAAGGTATGTTGTGAATAGAACAATATAAGAATTTTCTTTTAGGTTATTTTTAAATGGCAATAAAAAAAGCCCGACATCCTGTCGAGCTTTTTCGTATTTGGTTGCTAGATATGACTCCTGTCGTATCTCACGCTCCTGGTGCTTGAACCTATTATTGTTGTTTTATGTTCTGGAACATCCTGTTCCTGTATGAGTTCATATTAGGAAAAAAGAGGAGTATCGCCAATCCGCAAAATCCCTAAAAGTTTGTAAGTTAAAGCGTACAAAAATGGGTAGGGTTATCCTTATATAAAAGGGTTTTCAGTTTCCCAAGGCTTGCTGCTAAAAATAATCTGCCCATTTTCAGCACAGAGGATCCACGTATAGAAATACTCTTCTCCTAACCCTCGACATTCAAAATTTGCATTTGGAAATAGAGCGGTAATTTTTTCTATGAGTTGTAAGCAATAAACGGGATCGACATTAAGGCCTGCCTGACCATCAGAAAAGGCATCTACTAAAGCGCCATAAACATCTTCGTGGATTGAATCTTCCTTTAATATTTCTAGGATCTTTTGCTTTTCAGTAGATAAATCAATCGTGTCAAAATCTGTATAACGGACTTGTAGTTCTGTATAAAAACTCATTTTTATTAACTCTATGATATTAATGTTAAAAAATACTACTTATTAAACATGACTTTATCGTTAAAAACGAGCTGAGTATAGAAATATCTAAACTATAAGAGTTCAAATTTCTTAAAAATATTCTTCTTTAGGCCTCTGTGCTGCAACAGACTTTAATCTTTTGCGCTGATGTAAAGTAATAAACCATTGCAACACAGAGATAGAGGAGCTAAGCCAAACGCTTAGCCCAGACTACTTTTGTCACACCGCTGCATGAAGCTAAAAAGTAGGGGCAAAGTCCCGTGGGAGAACAGGACTTTGCAAACTGAAAAACCGTAGCTGCTTAGAACCAAATTTAAAGCC
The DNA here is from genome assembly GCF_031196995.1 of Acinetobacter sp. 12966. Lineage (NCBI taxonomy): Bacteria > Pseudomonadati > Pseudomonadota > Gammaproteobacteria > Moraxellales > Moraxellaceae > Acinetobacter > Acinetobacter sp. 12966. Next base: position 65,687 of record NZ_JAVIMC010000055.1, on the reverse strand, counting down.
AAAATAGATTTATAAATTGTCATATTATTCTCATAATGATTTATATCTATGAGTAGTGTAAAAATATAATTAGTTTTAAGGATTAAAATAATTTTTAGATAATAATTAATCCTCCCGTGTATATAGGAAAATAAAATAATTAAATTTTTAAAATAAAAATAATTTATAAATTTAAAAAATAGACAATAGAAAACCTAAATTTTAAATAAATAAAATGATTAAGCAGGAGAGGGAATAAGTTTGAAAAATGTCATGGTCAACTCCTTAAAATTATGGAGTCCTACCACCAGATTACCGCGAATTAATTTATGGTGGTAGAACGAAAGAGGGTTGACAGACTGGAAACAAAGGAACCAGCACACACAAAGGTGTCCCCCTTCCGCCCTACCATAGAGAAAAAGGGGGCGAACGAGTTCCCGACACGCAAAATAAGAATTTTGCATATCGTCTTTGTTATTCGCGGTCTGTCATAACCGACTGGCAATGTAGGCCAGCAACGAGATAATAATCGGTGATTTTAATTACGTCAATTTAATATTTAAAATATTTTTGATTTAATAATAAAACTAAATGTATTTTTAAAATAATAGGATTAATATTTATATTTAATTAGAAAAAATAAATAATAAAATAAGTTTTCATGGGTATGGAAAATTATAATTAATTTAGTTTATATTTGATGCAGACAAATATAAAAGTAATAAAATTATGAAAAAGCTTTTAGTTTTAGTTATGGCCATCTTAAGTTCACAAGTTGGTTGTGCCCAAAAAACTGACAATAAAACAGAAATGAGTATTCAAAATTCAAACTCTATTGTTATTCAACAATTAGAAAAGTTTAAAGCTCAAGATCATTTTGCTGGAGATGGACAACTATATACAGGGGTTCAAAATCCTGCATTACGTATGAGCTTGAACCAAAAAGTGGCTGATGCTGCACAAGCTTTTATTGGACTCTATCAACAAAAGAATGAACCAACTAAGGCAGAACTTTTACATGTTCTTGCTCATGGAATTAGCCAAATCGATCCTGACAAGCTTGATACAGAAGATCGAGAACAAGTGGCAACTACATTTGAAAGCTTTCTAGATATTGTAGGCCTAGAAAGTTCGGAAGGTATTTTAAATAAATGGCTATATGGTGAAGAAATTAGTGAGTTATTAGAGCTAGATAAACATTAAGTTTTAATACCTTATTCTAAACTTTTAAGCATTTCTTTCGCATCCGAATCACCTGCATCGGCAGCTTGCTGAAACCATTTCTTTGCCAGTTGTAGGTTTTTCGGCGTGCCTTCACCATTTAAATACATCTGGGCCAAGTTGTACTGGGCATCGCTTTCATTATGCTCAGCCGCTTTGGTGTACCACTTAAGGGCTTGCTCATCACTTTGTGAAACGCCGTGACCTTTTTTATATAGATGAGCTAAATTATATTCTGCGGGTGGGTAGCCTTGCTTGGCAGCACGACTAAACCACTCAAACGCCTGCACATAATTTTGCGCAGTTCCTTCACCTCTGTCGTATAACACCCCTAAGTTATATTGCGCTTTAGCATGACCCTTGGCCGCAGCCTTAGTAAAATAATCAAAAGCACGCTTGGCATCTTTTTCAACACCCGTGCCTGTGTAATACATCATCCCTAAACTATATTTTGCCCCCATACTTCCATTTTGATCAGCTACAGTTAGCCATTTAAACGCTTGCTCATAGTTTTTAACAACGCCTTGTTCGCCACTTAAAAGCATCATCCCCAGATGATATTGAGCAACAGCTTGCCCTTGTTCTGCACGATATTGAATATCAGCCACACTCGGTTCAGCAAATGCTGAAGAATGAAGTGAGAAAATCACCGTAAATATATAAAAAGCAGACTTTTTTATTTTCATATCTCATCCTGAATTTTATTAATTTGAGTAGTTGCTTTCTTCAATATCCATTTGAATATAAAACAAAAATATTAAATATGTTTGGCTGATTTAGAGTGCTTTAAAATGATCTGATTTTACGGTTTAAATACCTATTTAATAAGAAATTAACGTAAAACTGCATATTTAGACTAGTTACATTTTGAAAATGAGTATAGATAGACAGATTAGTCTTTTTTTAATTAAAATGCGGCCTAAATATAAGTTTGATTGATAATAAAAATGCAGATGAGTGTGTCGAGTATATTGGAGCGTTTAGGCCTTGTTTCACAAAATCGCGCTGTTCATATCCAATTCTCAAATCAGTCTTTAAATCAGCAAGTCTTCTTGCAACGCATTGAGGGCGAGCATACCCTCAATCAAGGTAGCGTTGCTGAGTTACTGTGTCTATCGACCAACGCACATATTGCATTAAAACAATTTATTGGCTGTCAGGTGGCCGTAGATCAGGTGACAGACACAGGCCAATTTTTTAGAACTACGGGCATTATTACCCAAGCGAGCCAAGGTCAAAGCGACGGCTCACTCACCATTTATAACTTAACCTTAAAAGACCCAACTGCACTCTGGCATAAACGCCGCAATAGCCGCGTGTTTATGAATAAAAGCGTGCGTGATATTAGCGAAATTCTGTTTAAAGAATGGCAAGGCAAAAGCCCGCTGTTTGCTTCAAGCTTAACACTCGACACAGCAGGCTTAACTAAAGACTACGATGTGCGTCCATTTGTGATGCAGTCAAACGAAAGCGATTATGACTTTTTAACCCGTTTATGGCGTAGCGAAGGCATTAACTGGTTGGTCGATGAATCGCAACTTTTTGTCGCTGACCCGAATGCTTCCATTCAGCCACAAGTCTTACGTTTAATTGACGATAACCAAAATTATCAGGCGCTTGAACGCCGTAGTCTCCGCTACCAACGCAGCAGTGCGACAGAACAGTTCGATACCATTACCCAAGTTAAAGCTGAGCGTCGCTTACAACCAACCTCGGTTCATGTGCAACGCTGGCAAGCTGATGCCCTACAACAAGAAGAAGGCAGTGGTAGCGTACAAGGCACGCAAAAGCACAGCGAACACTATGACAATGCCAGCTTAAACCTTGAAGATGCATGGCATGTTAGCCCAGCGTGGATGCAGGACCTAAAAGGTGAAGACCAAGCTACTGCTTCTGGTAATAGCCAGATTGAACAGCTTAACCAGCACATCAATGCTTATCATCACCTAAGTTCGAAACAGTTTACCGTTTCGGGTAACGTCCGTGATGCACAGGTCGGTTACTGGTTTGAGCTGAATGACCATCCTGAACTCGACCAGCATGACAGTGCCGATAAAGAATTCTTAATCTTAAGCAAGCATTACTATAACCAGAATAATTTACCGAAAGAATTACAACAGCAACTTGAGCGACTATTACCAAAAGACAAGCTCAAGGCAGCCGAACTCGACAGCCAAAATCCTGAGCAGCGCCACTATGCTGAGCTGAATGTCGTTCGACGCAATATTAAAGCTGTGCCTGAATATAACCCGCTAGAACACCGACCAGCAGCTTACCCGCAGCGTGCTAAAGTGGTGGGGCTAGAAGGCGAAAGTATTCATGTTGACCAGTGGGGACGCATTAAAGTCCGTTTCTTGTTTACCCGAGCTGACGATCATAGTCATGACGGTGGGGCAGGAAGTAACGACAATGACACTGACTCGGCTTGGGTAGATGTGCTGACCCCGTGGGCGGGCGCCGGTTATGGCGCACGCTTCTTGCCTCGCGTGGGCGAAATCGTGGTCATCGATTTCTTTGACGGCAATATTGACCGTCCATTTGTGGTGGGACGTATTCATGAAGCTGAACGCTACCCAACGCAGTTCGACCAGAAAGGCCAGTTACCCGACACCAAAAAACTCAGTGGCATCCGCTCTGAGGAAGTCGACGGTAAAGGCTTTAACCAACTGCGGTTTGATGACACCACAGGTCAAATCAGTGCCCAGCTCCAAAGTAGCCATGCGGCCAGCCAGCTCAACTTGGGTAACTTAAGCCATCCAAAAGACAAAGCCGAAAGTGATGGCCGAGGTGAAGGTTTTGAACTTAGAACAGACCAGTGGGGAGCGGTAAGAGCAGGCAGTGGTTTACTCGTTAGTACCCACAAGCAGGACCAAGCTCAAGGCGTACACCTCGACGCAAATGAGGCCAAACAACAAATAGAAGGCGGCCTCAACAATGCCAAGGCACTCAGTGAAGTTGCTAAAAATCAGCAAACTGACCCGTTAGAAAATTTAGAAAACCTAAAGTCGTTTATTGAAAAACTTGAGCAGCAAGACAACGCAAAAGCCAAAACGTTTAAAGAGGCGATTATGTTGTTGGCGAGCCCAAATAGCATCGCGCTGAGCAGTAACGAAGACATTCACTTAAGTGCAGATGGCCAGATAAACCAAACTGCTGGAGACAGTATTAACCTGTCTACCCAAAAGAATTTAATCGCACATGCCCAAAACAAGATTAGCCTTTTTGCAGCGCAAGAAGGCGCAAGACTCTATGCAGGCAAAGGCAAAGTTGAGATACAAGCACAAGGCGATGGTGCAGATTTAATTGCCCGTAAAGCTGTTCAGATTATTTCAGCAGAAGACAAAATTGAGGCGACAGCAGCCAAAGAAATTGTACTCACCGCAGGCGGCTCTCAAGTCAAAATTACTGGGTCAGGCATTTTTATGACGACAGGCGGTAAGTTTGAGGTGAAGGCTGGGCAGCATTTGTTTAGCGGTGGTCAAAAAGTAACAACCGATCTACCTAATCTTCCCTCATCACCTAATGGTAAGTACATATTAGAATTCGATGTTCGTCATAAACTTGATAATGTGGCATTAGAAAGCTTACCAACATATAGCCTTATAGACTCTCAAGGTAATATTAGAACTGGTAGTGTTCCAAAAGACGGAATTGTGCGTGTCGCTTCGTCGGATAAAGAAGAAAAATATACCCTCATGGTTCATAAGTATGATGTAGAAGCTATGGAGGAAAAGGAGTGACTTATACTGCTCGTTTAAAGGTATTTTGCGACAATAGAGAAATTCTGACTGAGCTAAATTATACTTTTACAAATACAACAACAAAACAGAACTATGGAGGCAAGCTTGATGCGAATGGATGTACGAGAGTTTATCCATGCAACAAGTTGGATCTAATTTTTGTTGAACTCATTTTAAATAATTCTAAGCTCGCGAGAATTCGTGTTCCTGCATTGGAAAATGGAGAGTTTAATAAATCCACTTTTCAATTAAAAACAACGAGTGGCTCAACAAAACAGGCTGATACTAATAAAGTACCTGTTAAAGTAAAAAATGAACTGGAAATAGCATTAGATAGTTTAAATGGTACTGCTGTTTATTTTGGAAATAATTTCCTAGCTCATGATTCTCATCTACGTGAAATTTATATCCGTGAAGTGAAAAAGATGAGTGACCGCTACCTTCAGTTAGTCAAAGAAGGAAAGATGACAGTAAAAGAGGCGACCTCAGAGGCAACGAGTTTAAGAAATGAAATATTAGAAGGTATTCGAAAACGTAATTCACCAGTGGGGCGTGCTATAGCAGAAAAAGAAAAACTGCTCACAAAAACAATGGATGAATTCATGGAGTACTATGCATTACAAGAGAAAAACCCCAAATTGTTTGATGAGCTTAAGAGTAAGGGGCGTAGTGCGATAGATAGTTATGTTAAGGCCTCTGCAAAACAAGGAAACCCTATTTTTAAATCGCTTAATGATTCACAAAAGAACAGAGTGTTTTACAGCATATTAAAAGGTTCAGGGAAAACGAATGCTGGGTTTAATTCTAAAATCTCATTTATGAAATGGGGGGGAAGAGCAATTGTAGTTTTTTCTGCTGCTTATGCAGGTTATGAAATCTATAACGCAGAAAATAAAGAAAAAGAAATTTACAGACAAGGCGCCTCTATTGGTGCTGGTATTGCAGGAGGTGCGGCAGGTGGAGCAATAGCAGGAGGAATTTGTGGTCCAGGATCACCTATATGTTCTGGTATTGGTATCCTCATTGGTGGTGCAATTGGGGGGATTGCTGCATATCAACTGGTAGATGCATTTGATAAAGAATTAGAAGCATTTACTGCTTGGACTGTATTTTAAAAAGAGGTAAAACAATGCTATTTAATTTTTTTAAACAAGAAAGTAATCATAAAGAGGAAAAATCTTCTCCATATTTAACGAAAGAATTATCTTGGGATGAAGAAAAAATAATAGCAATTCGATTTAATGGTACGCAGCGGACTATGTATTATAAAAATATTATACGGATAGAAATCATTGTTACTAATCTGTATTTACCTGTACCTAAATGGGTTATACAAGATGATAATTTAGAAGATCATACGACAATAGATTTTTATAATGACATAAAGCCAAATATCAATGATTTGGTTGTTGATATGTTTAATAAAAAAATAAAAAATTATGATAACCAGAAAGTTCATGAAAAAATTATAGAAGCAATGGGTGAAAGCAGTGGCTTATTTCATTTATGGAGCAGAGAAGATCTTGAGCAGGTATTAAATAAGATATGGGATAATAATAAAGATAAAATAGAAGCTAATATTAATAAAGCTATCAAAGATGCGGAAGAGCAGAGAAAAAACAAGCAATGGTGGAAAATTTTTTAAAAGATTTAGGATGGGTTGGCTATAATTATGCCCGAAATCTAGAGAAATAAAGATGAACTTTAAAAACTTAATAATATTGTTTTTAATGACAAGTTTTTTAGGGTGTAGTAGCGATTACAAGATTGAACCACATGAGCTCCCAGTAGCTTATGTAGGAAAGTCATATAGTCAATTTATTAAAATTACAGGTGGTAAACTCTCAGAACAACATTTTGAATTAACTTCTAATATTCCAGAAAATCAGGGTTTCCAAATTACTCCAGTAGATGATATAGATGGATACAATCACATAAAAATAGAAGGTATTCCTAAATATAAAGGAAAATACAAAATTGTAATTAATACATATTTTTATGGGCGAGGCGATGATAAGCTAACTAAAACCTATGAATTTGTAGTTAAATAATAAAAGATCTTTTTAATAAGAAGAGGATATGAAAAAGAATTTATTAATTACCGTACTAATTTCAATTTTCATCATACAGTCCTTATTAAATTATTACTTCTGGAACCGCACAAAAACACCCGAAATTCATGTTTTAGAAAAACCTTTAAAGATATATTCGTTTGAAGGTAAATATTCGAAAAATAGCACTTTGCCAGAATATTATATTTTACCAGAAGGTACTGTTTTATATGATGATAGTGACTCTTTGAACAGAAGGGTTATGGTTTATTTCAATTTACAAGGTGTAGATTTTAAATTCGAAGAACAAGACCCAGATATCTTAAAACAACCTAGTGAAGTCAGTGGTATAAGGTCGAAGGACTTGCCTGATTTACTAAAAGAAATTCCTCTGACTAAAAAAGATATTTATTTAATTATTAAACATGATGAACGTATAAAAGACTCTGTGCGTTCAATTTTATTCAAAGAATACACAATTGATCCTTCAGAGTATGAAAAATAATTAAATATTTCTGGGGCATAGAAACATAAAATTAAAAAAGTTCAGAGAAGCGTAATTGATTACGCTTCTTCTGTCATAAGAAATAATTTTAAGCAGCTTGAATTGCTTCACCACAAAAGGAGACAGTTTCTTGTTTATGTTGGTGTAAGTACCAGAACTGCTCTGCAATGGTTTCTGGATGTACCGTGTAGGTCTTATCTTGTGCTCCAGATGTTCCATCAACGAAACCATTCACGATCACTTGGCTCACATAAACATTTGAGTCAGCGAGACTATGAGCAAGTAAATTGGTGGTTTTGTATTGAGCAGCGGCAGTAATTGCTAATGATGAGTACTCTTTAGCCACCAAGTCGATACCCACTGCATCGAAAGCAAAAATTCCATTTGTTGATAAAATACTACCGTGGTTCTTCTCTAAATCACCTAAGCAAGTTTGAACCGTCGCAATATAGCTCGAAACACGAATATGAAAGCTTTTGGTGAGCTCTAGTGGAGGGGTTTCTAAGATATTTCCTTCAATATCATGGAAAGCATTCCAATGAATATTTTTAATCTCTCCTAATCGGTCTTTAATACGATTAATAAGATTTGGTATATCTTCAAGAACCGCTAAATCACATGTAAAAGCGTAAGCTTCAATACCTTGAGTTTTAAGCTCTAGAATAGCCTTTTCAAGTTTTTGAGCGTTTCGTGCTACTAAACCGATTTTATAGCCTTCTTTACCAAATTTATGTGCTACGGCTTGGGAAATACCCGTTCCATAACCAAAAATTATAATATTGTTGTTCATTATAAAGTTCCAAAAAACCAATCATTTGGTTAGAAATAATTTATAATATGTTTTTATAATGTATTCAAGCACAAAAGTTATCTCTAAGAATAGTACCCAAAGAATAAAAATGCTTAAAAGTGGGGATTAGGGAGTCAGCTTTACATGAGTTATTTGGCTAAACATGCGCGGTTGAACGAACTTCCAATTTGGCTTAAAAATTTCTCTTGGTAAAATAAACCGAAAAACACAAATAAAGTGGAATTTAAATATAACTAATTATGGTTAAATGGGAATAAATTCTTTTAAATTTGTCTAATGGCGTAAAAATTCCCAAAAATAGTAAAAATTAGCTTTTCTTAGAAAAACAATCCCGCAGGGTGCTGGCTAAACTATATCTCAAGGGTGTGATAGGGATCGAAAAGAGTAGCATGCACCAAAACGTATAACGTTAGTGTGTACTCACCCAAAAGGTCTCGATTCGGCTTAGGACGCTATAGATCAAAAGTTTATAGGCACAAGGTTATAACTTACAAAGTTATGATTGTTGAAGTAAACCATAGATGTTTTCCCTTGACACCCTAAAAAATTCTCTATAATAAAAACGATACTTTACAAGAATATAATTTATGAATAAGCCTTATCTTTCTGCTTTACCTACCGACAGTCAAATCTCATCTCAACTGAATAATGCTTACTTCCACGATTCGTGGAGTATTGTGCTTGGTCAGCCCGACCTAAATGTATTTCAGCAACTTATTAAGCTATTTCAGCACACTCCGCAGTGGATAGAGTGGAGCATGAATATGCGTAATAAAATTACTTCAAAGATTGGGCTTAAAGATTTAGGAAGTTTTAAGCAGATTGATACTCATAAAAAAGAAAATGAGTATGTGGCAGGCGACCGAATTTGAATTTTTACTTTTTTGCAGCGTACCGAAAATGAATTAGTGATTGGAGACGATGACAAGCACTTAAATGTGACTTTATCTATTTATAAAAATGAAGATACCCAAGTGCTTACCGTAACTACAATAGTGCATATTAAAAATTGGCTTGGGCGATTGTATATGCTACCTGTAATTCCTGCCCATCGAAAAATCGTACCAGCGACTTTACAGATTTTAGGTTAGATTACTATTTTTATTTACGATGTGATCAGCCAAAATTGTTTATATAATAATCTTAATATCATAATAAAGAGCTGAATAATATGGAGAATAAAAATCAGTGTCGGCAGTGCGCCGTTTGTGGGAAAAATTTTCCTTTAAAAGATCTAGTGTCTGGTGAAGTCATTCGTAAAGTGATTAGTGATGAAATTTTAAAAGACTATCCAGATTGGAATTACTCAAGTTTTATTTGTCGAGCCGATCTGGCAGATTATCGAATTAAGTACGTTCAATCAATTTTACGTTCCGAAAAGGGTGAACTCTCTAATTTAGAAAATGAAGTGATTGGCAGTATGCAACGCCATGAGCTAATTAGCCGAAATACCGAATCCGACTTTGATCAAAAATGGACGTTTGGGGAAAAACTGGCAGATAAAATCGCAACATTTGGTGGTAGCTGGGCTTTTCTCATTTGCTTTGCTCTATTTTTGACAGGTTGGATTATTCTAAACACGGTCGTAATGGTAGTCCGTCCCGTCGACCCTTATCCCTTTATTTTGCTGAATTTAGTATTGTCATGTTTAGCTGCAATTCAAGCACCTATTATTATGATGAGCCAAAATCGCCAAGAAGCAAAAGACCGTTTACGTTCTCAACATGATTATCAAATTAATTTAAAAGCTGAGCTTGAGATTCGTCATTTGCATGAAAAAATGGACCATCTTTTATCGCATCAATGGGAAAGGCTTGCACACATTCAAGAAATTCAACTTGATCTTTTAGCAGAAATGAATAAAAAACGATAAAGATTTTCTGAGTTTCACGTGGAACATGAGTAAAGCGTTATAGATTATTTTGCGGTAGGTCTGAAATTTCTTTATGATCTGCCGCCATGCTCCATTGCTGTTTCTACGACCATGCCTTTAAACGACAACTTTGTTTACGCTCCACCACAAGATCCACTTTCAATTCTATTTGAAGATGACGATTTAATTGTGGTTGATAAACCTGCGGGTTTGTTGTCGGTAATGGGACGGTTACCTGAGCATCATGACAGTGCTTATTTACGGGTGCTGGAAAAATTCCCTTTAGCTAAGGTTACGCATCGTTTAGATATGGCGACATCAGGCTTACTTATGTTTGCTAAACACCGTGATGCAGAAGTTGCGGTAAGTAAAATGTTTCAGGCCAGAACAGTCAAAAAACATTATATTGCTTTGGTGCAAGGCCAAGTCGCAGAAGAGGGCAGTGTTGAGGTTCCACTCATTACCGACTGGGAAAATCGCCCAAGACAAATTGTACATTTTGAATTAGGCAAACATGCTAAAACCTTGTTTCAACCACTCATATATGATGAAAAGAACAATCAAAGTCGAGTATTACTTGAACCAGTAACAGGACGCTCGCATCAGTTACGTGTGCACATGATGCATATAGGACATCCGATTATGGGGGACAAGTTGTATCACCCTGAGCCTAAACGTTTTCACTTAAACCGCATGGCCTTACATGCCGCATATTTGGCTTTTCAGCATCCACTAAATGGAACGGATGTGGTGATTGAGTCGCAAGTGCCTTTCTAAATTTTATACACTTAAAAAATTAATTTGATGCAATTGGGAACGGAATATATACCCAAATTGCAATAAAAGTCGGGTATTCTTGATGTTGAATAATATTAATACTGCGACAACAACAAGGATCATTTTATGACTCGTGACTACGAACAATTTCCAGATGACGATAACGGCAACGTACTTTGGCAAATGGCTGAAGATGGGGATGATTTAACCGAGCTGCATGAAATTGAATTTTCAATTGCTTTTCAAGATCAGAAAAATGCAGAGCAATGTGCACTCTATTTGCTTTACCAAGAACAAAAAGTTTCACTTTTTCAAGATGACTCTGTTGAGCCAAATGAGTGGGTGATTACCATCTTCGTTAACATGGAACCTGAGTATTCAGACATTGTTGACTTGGAACAATGGTTTGCCAGCATCGCTGAGAAATTTCAGGGCGAATATGATGGATGGGGCTGTATGGCCTATGTCTTTGAGGAAGACGAAGAAGATGACCTGTTGCAGTAAGGTCTAAAATAAAGAGTAGGAGATAATCATGAATTTATCTCAAAAACAAATTGCAGTACGGTTTTTAGAACTTGCCGCAGCTGGTGAAGTTGATGAAGCTTACAGCAATTACACTGCGCCGAACTTCAAGCATCACAACCCTTATTATGCGGGTGATGCGACTTCTTTGAAGGAAGGGATGCGTGAAAGTGCAATTGAAACTCCCAACAAAGTCTTTGATGTTCAACATGTCATTGAAGAGGGCGATTTGGTTGCTGTGCATTCAAAACTTGAAATGCAAATGAATGGGTTAACCACCTTGGCCGTGGTTCATATTTGCCGTTTTGAAAAGGGTAAAATTGCTGAGTTTTGGGATATTGGCCAAGTACAGCCCGCCCCGCTCGTCAATGAAAATGGTATGTTCTAATCAAAAGCCCGAAATAATTCGGGCTTTTGATTTATGTATGAATTAAAACTTCCATTGTGCCGAGATTGAAGCATTTAGTGGTTCACCTGGTTGAACCCATAAATCGCTATAGCTTGAGACATAGTAGGTTTTATCAAACAGGTTGTTTACCTTCAGCTGATAGCGTAAGCGGTCAGATGGGGCATAGTAGCCATTTAAATTGACCAGCGTATAGCTTGGTAAATTAAAACCATTGTCTAGGTTATGTCCGCTACGCTCACCCACATAAGTGAGATTGGCACCTACGCCTGCTTTTCTTGCACCTTCTTGTAGAAATTCATAATTGGTACTTACAGCGCCTTGGTGTTTTGGAACATTGCTTAGACGAGCGCCTTTTTCCAAGTCTTGGTCTTTTTCAATTTGAGCATCGGTATAGCTATAGTTGGCATTGACGAACCAGCGATCAGTGATCTGGCTATTTAAGTCAAACTCAACTCCTTTACTACTCACTTCACCTGCTGCGGTTTGAAAATTACTGTCGATTGGATCGGTTGTCAGTACATTCTGTTTTTTCATTTTAAACAAAGCGAGACTCAGCACACTTTGGTCGTTTATTTTATATTTGGTGCCGATTTCATAACTTTCGCCTTTTTCAGGGGCAAAAGTCTGACCATTTCGATTCATACCACTATTCATGGCAAATGAGCGACCATAGTTGCTATAAAACGCCCATTGGTCAGAGGCTTTAAAATTTACTCCGAAACGTGGACTATTTTGATGAAGTGTCTGATTGTTTTCGGTTTGTTTTATATGGTTTTTAAAGTCTTGTTCGACCTGATCAAAACGGTTGCCAAATAGCACACTCCATTGATCATTGAAAAAGATCTGGTCTTGTACATTAAGCGCAAAGTAACGTTGGCGCTCTTTAGTGTCGGTAAACGGAGCTAGATTCGGTAAATATTTGCCGTATTCAGGTTGGTAAATATCAATTGTGTTTGGCATACCAGCACTGTGATTACGACGAAGCTGGTTTTGCTTATAGTCAAGTTGACCAAGCTCGGTTGAAAGTAAAATTTCATGGCGAGCCCAAGAGGTATCAAGCTTGCCAAGTAACTCTGTCTGAGCTAGGACATCTTCACTTGTATAGTCACGATAGCGACGTTGACGTTCTAAAGTACGTCCATCGGCTTGCATACGCCGAGGTTCGGTTGCAAAGCCGACCATTTTGGCATCTTTATAGCTGACCGCACTATTTAGTTTCCAGTCAGGATTAAACTCGTGACTCAGACGTAATTGGTAAAAGTAATCTTTTATTTTTAAATCGCCGTCGTCAGGTTCACCTGTAAATGTTTTCGGGTCCATCACAAATTGGTGATGGACTGTGCTGACCCCACGGTCAAAGGTTCCTTTATGCTCAGTAAATTCACTGTCAAAGTCGAGTTGCGTTTGGTCTGAAATTTTCCATGTAAGCTGTGGTGAAAAGAACCAGCGTTCACTGCTGACATGATCACGGAAGCTTTGATTATCTTCATGAGCCACTGCTACACGATAGGCCAGTTCATCATTTATAGGCGCGGTATGTTCCAGACTAATTCGGTATTGTTCTTGGGTATTGGCGCGTAGGTTAACTTCACTTTCACTTTCCCATTGTGGTTTTTTACTATTGAGGTTAAGTAAGCCTCCTGTTTCGCCGCGGCCATATAGCGCCGCCATTGGACCTTTTAAAAACTCTAAAGATTCAATATTTACTACATCTTTTGGAGCACTAATCCCTCGGTTGACACTCAAACCGTTGCGGATCATTGAGGCACCTAAATTGGGATCGGTACTAAAACCGCGGAAAGAGTAATTATCCCAAAAACCACCACCGAAACTATTTTGATGAAAAACACCACTCACCAAGCTTAATGCGTCATCAATTCGTTGAACGTCTTGTTGTTCCATTATTTGTTTAGAAAGATAAGCACGGTTAAAAGGGACATCTAAAACATCGTGAGTAAATTTAGTTGCCGAGCTATTTTGGCTCACATCTTCTCGGGTGCTTTCGGCCTGAATGCGTATGGTCTCAAGTACCGTTGATGTTTCCTCTCCCCAAGTGAGGGTCGATATAAATGATAGACCTAACGAAGACAACAATCCTAATTTGTGTCGCATAAATAATCAGCCATAAAAAGACAAAAGGAATTAAATGTAATAGTATAACGTTACATTATTTTGTTGATTACTGCTATGTCTATAGAAAAAAATATTGAACGTTTACAGTCGATTGATGCTTTACGCGGTCTGGTCATCATTATTATGTTGCTCGACCATGTAAGAGAAACTTTCTATTTACATAAACAGGTTACCGATCCAATCGACGTAACAGTAACAGAACCGGCATTATTTGGCAGTCGATTATTGGCCCATATTTGCGCTCCAGTTTTTGTACTTTTAACGGGTATTTCTGCATTTTTATTTCAATCAAAAAAACAAGATTTACAGCAAACACGTGCTTTTTTATTAAAGCGGGGCTTATTTTTGATTGCACTAGAGCTCACGCTGGTGAATTTTGCATGGACAGCGACTTTTCCACCCGAAGTCATTTATTTACAAGTGATCTGGGCGATTGGTATTAGCATGGTGGTGCTAGCGTGCTGTGTAAGTTTGCCTTTGCCTGTTCTTGCGGGCGCAGGTTTGGTTATTGTTTTTGGGCACAATTTATTAGATTCAGTACATTTCTCACAAGGCATCCTACAGAATATATGGTTCGTTTTACATGAACGTGGCTGGATTGAATTTGCGGGTATTAAGTTTCGCACAAGCTATCCAGTTTTACCTTGGATTGGGGTGATTTTATTAGGCTACGTTTTAGGCCAATTGTTTAGTTCAAAATATTCAGAAAAGCAAAGAAGCCGCGCCTTACTCGGCCTTGGTTTGGCAAGTATCGGGTTATTTGTTTTATTGCGTTTGATTAATGTCTATGGTGACCAGCCGTGGCAGCATTTTGAGTCATTACAACTGAGTCTCATGAGCTTTTTTAACCTCACCAAGTATCCACCATCTTTACTGTTTATTTTACTGAATGTTGGGATCGGTTTGATTGTGTTGGTTGCTTTTGAGCGTATGCAGCAATATTCATTTTTAAAACCATTGGTGGTGTTTGGCTCGGTGCCTATGTTCTTTTATTTACTGCACTTATATGTGCTGAAACTGATGTATGTGTTTGCACTAAATATGTGGGGAGCTAACTACGGAAAGTATTTGTCGGTCAATCATGTGTGGATGCTGTGGTTAATCACGATTGTGTTGTCTTTTGCGCTCTATCCAGCAGTTAAGTGGTTCTCGAAGTTCAAACATCAAAATAAACATATTTCGATTTTAAAATATTTCTAATTTTCAAAACTTGAGTAAAGCGAGTTCAATGGAGCTTCGCTTTACTTGCTTACATCTAGATATAGAGTTTCTTTGACTTCTTCCATAACCACATAACTGTGTGACGATGCCGAAGCAGGGAGTTTCTTTAGCAGATCTCCTAATAAGCGGCGATATGCACTCATTTCTTTTAAACGCGCTTTTACGAGGTAGTCAAATTCGCCTGAAATAAGGTGACATTCAAGCACTTCAGGAATCTCAACTAAATCTCTAGCCACCTGATCAAACACATCGCCAGATTTGGCAGATAACTTAATTTCTAAAAAGACAAGCAAGTTACGATCCACAAAGGCTGGGTTTAGTCGAGCGTAATAACCCATGATAATGCCATCGCGTTCAAGACGCTTTACACGCTCCGAACAGGGGGTGGTCGACAGGTTAACTCTCGATGCCAATTCACTAATCGCAATTCGTCCTTCACGCTGCAAAATGTCCAGAATCATGCGATCTATACGATCTAAGGGGCGCATAGATATTTCCTCTTTTTTTTAAATTCTCGCGAGAAAAACATAAATTTACCTAGATTATAGTCTAAAAAACAGTGAAATAAACTATTGAAGCAGAAATATACTAGTTAAATAAACTGGTGTGCGTGAGGGAATGGAAATGCGCGTAATTGTTTTAGGTAGCGGCGTTATTGGAGTGGCAAGTGCCTATTATCTAGCTCAACAAGGAGCTGAGGTTACTGTTCTCGATCGCCAGTCAGGTCCTGCCGAAGAAACAAGTTTTGGTAATGCAGGTCAAATTTCGCCTGGGTATTCGACTCCTTGGGCAGCACCAGGAATTCCTTTTAAAGCTGTGAAATGGATGTTTCAACATCATGCACCGCTTGCGATTAATTTAGATGGCAGCATGTGGCAGTTACAGTGGATGGCTCAAATGCTCAAAAACTGTAATCCGCAAAGTTATGCTGTGAACAAAGAACGTATGATGCGCGTGGCTGAATACAGCCGTGACTGTTTACGTGAACTCAGAAAAGATACAGGCATTAATTACGAAAACCGTGCAAAAGGCACGTTGCAGTTATTCCGTAAAGAAGCACAAATGGAAGCGGTTCAACGTGACATTAGCGTGCTACAAGAATGCGGCGTAAGCTACGAATTATTAAATGGCAACGAACTTGGTCGTGTAGAACCAGCGTTGGCAAATGCGCAAGATAAACTGGTTGGTGGTTTACATTTACCAAATGATGAAACAGGTGACTGTTATTTATTTACCAATGCTTTAGCTCAAATTGCCAAAGAGTTAGGTGTTAACTTCCAGTTTAACCAGAACGTAGAAAAATTGATTGTTGAAGGCGATGAAATTAAGGGCGTTCAGGTCAATGGTAAGGTCTTAACCGCAGATCGTTATGTTCTAGCGTTTGGTAGTTATTCACGTGATTTCTTGAAACCACTCGATCTACAGTTGCCTGTATATCCTGTGAAAGGTTACTCGTTGACGATTCCAATTGTTGACCCAGCTTTTGCTCCGCAATCTACAGTGCTTGATGAAACCTACAAAATTGCGATTACTCGTTTTGACCAACGTATTCGTGTAGGTGGAATGGCAGAGTTAAGTGGCTTTAACTTAGGTCTGAATGAAGACCGCCGTGCAACATTACAAATGGTGACTCAGGACTTGTTCCCGGGCGGCGATATGGCACAGGCGTCTTTTTGGACTGGTTTACGTCCAATGACACCAGACAGTACACCGATTATTGGCGCAACTCGCTTTAAAAATCTGTTCTTGAATACAGGTCACGGTACTCTAGGCTGGACGATGGCGTGTGGTTCAGGAAAATTAATCAGTGACATCGTATTGAATCACAAGACTGATATCAGTACCGATGGCCTTTCAATTCAGCGTTATTCACACGCGCATGCTGCATAACGGACGTTAGGAAAGTAATCATGCCTCGTCCTATTACCGCAGTCATCCACCGTCAAGCCTTACAAAATAACTTGGCGGTGGTACGCAAGGCTATGCCAAACACTAAGGTCTTTGCCGTTGTAAAAGCCAATGCTTATGGACACGGAATTGAACGTGTTTATGAAGCGTTTAAAGCAGCAGATGGCTTTGCCTTACTTGATCTTGATGAAGCAAAACGCATTCGTGCTTTAGGTTGGACAGGTCCAATTTTATTGCTCGAAGGAATTTTCTCTCCTCAAGATTTATTTGATTGTGTGCAATATCAACTCAGTTTCACCATTCATAGTGAAGCGCAAATTGAGTGGGTTGAAAACCATCCTTATCCTGCTCAATTTGATGTTTGCTTAAAAATGAACAATGGTATGAATCGTCTTGGTTTTAAGCCACAACACTATGTTCAGGCTTGGGAACGTTTAAATAACTTGGCAAATGTCTCCAAGATTACGCACATGATGCATTTTTCAGATGCAGATGGCGAGCGTTTCGGCCAGCAGGGCATTGATTATCAAATCAATGCTTTTGAAGAAATTGTTAAGGATTTACCGGGTGAAAGATCGGTAAGTAATAGTGCGGCAATTCTGCGTTATCAAGACCAGCTCAAATCAGATTATGCCCGTAGCGGCATCATGCTCTATGGCAGCTCGCCAGACTACCCGACGCATAGTATTGCAGACTGGGGCTTACAACCGACCATGAGCTTACGCAGTGAAATTATTTCCGTTCAGCATTTAGAGCCGAATGAAAGTGTAGGGTATGGTTCAAACTTTGTCACAGAGCAGCCCATGACGATTGGGATTGTTGCTTGCGGCTATGCTGATGGTTATCAACGTATTTCACCAACAGGTACGCCTGTTTTAGTGGACTCAGTCCGCACTCGCACAATTGGCCGCGTCAGCATGGATATGCTGGCAGTCGATTTAACGGGCATTGAAAATGCCAAAGTTGGTAGCGAAGTGGTGCTCTGGGGCCAATCAAGTAAAGGCGTCGTTTTACCTATTGATGATGTCGCAATTTCATCCGGTACGGTGGGCTATGAACTGATGTGTGCTGTCACCGCCCGTGTTCAATTTATTAATCAGGTATAAGGAAATCCGAATGTCTAATTCAGATATACAAAAGATTAACACTAACGAAGTCATGAGCGCCGTGACTGTTTTTAACAAAGTAGTTTATCTGTCAGGTCAGGTACCTAAAAATACCGAGCAAGATGTGGCAGGCCAAACTCGTGAAATTCTTGCAACGATTGATGAACTTTTGGCATTAGCCAATACCGACAAATCTCGCTTGCTCTCTGCACAGCTCTATTTGAAAAATCTTTCTGACTTTTCAACCGTAAATGCAATTTGGGTTGACTGGTTAAAAGGGTGTGTTGCTCCATCGCGTGCCACAATTCAGGCCGATTTGGTCAATCCAGATTGGTTAATTGAAATTGCCGTGACGGCAGCACACAAGTAATTCGTTTTTACTCCAAAAATGATGATGTATCTAACAGAAGGAAGATAGATACGGTTTAACCAGTCATTTTTGGTGAACAGATTCAGTGACCTATGGCATACGGTTCGATTTTCGCCATAGGTTGCTGATCTTAACAAAGGAATTCAAAAAGGAATTTTAATATGACAACGGCTCGTCATTCAGATACGGAAAATTCTCCTGATCATCTGCAACGAAAACTGTCTAACCGTCATTTACAACTGATTGCTATTGGCGGTGCAATTGGAACCGGCTTATTTATGGGTTCGGGCAAAACTATCTCCCTCGCAGGTCCTTCAATCCTTTTAATCTATATGATTATTGGAGGAATGTTCTTTTTCTTAATGCGTGCAATGGGCGAGTTGCTCCTTGCAAATCTGCATTACAAATCTTTTGTTGATATGGCTCATGACTTAATTGGTCCTTGGGCTGGTTACTATTTGGGTTGGACCTATTGGTTAGGCTGGGTACTAGTCGGTATTGCGGACCTTTCAGCGGTCATTAACTATTTGAGCTTCTGGCTGCCCGATGGCACGAGCTTTTCACCAACGCAACAAGCCATGATTAGTGCAGGTTGTGTGCTGTTTGTCATGGGTCTTAACCTACTGACTGTACGCCTATTTGGTGAAATTGAATTTTGGTTTGCCCTTATTAAGATTCTGGCGATTATTGGCCTGATCGGAGTGGGTGGCTATATGATTTTCAGCCATTTCCAAGCTCCTCAAGGCGCTGTTGCAAGCATTAGTAATGTTTGGTCGCATGGCGGTTTATTCCCGAAAGGTACAGAAGGCTTCTTGGCAGGATTCCAGATTGCTGTATTTGCTTTTGTCGGGGTGGAACTCGTAGGTACAACAGCTGCTGAAACCAAAGACCCGCAGAAGAACTTACCGAAAGCGATTAATGCGATTCCGGTACGTATTATTTTGTTCTATGTATTGGCACTGTTTATTGTGATGTCGGTAACACCGTGGGATCACATTCGTGCAGACAAAAGTCCGTTTGTTGAGTTGTTCTTAAATGCGGGTATTCCGGTTTCAGCCATCATCATGAACTTAGTTGTACTTTCTTCGGTGATGTCTTCAATGAACAGCGGCGTGTTTTCAACTAGCCGTATGTTGTTTGGTTTATCAAAAGACGGTCAGGCACCTGGTGCATTTGGTCGTTTATCAAAACGCGCAGTTCCTTCAAATGGTTTGATTTTCTCTTGTACCTTTATCATGGGCGGAGCGGTGCTTCAGTACTTTGTTCCAAACACGATGGAAGCATTTACTTTGGCAAGTTCACTTTGTGTGATTCTATTCATTAGTGTCTGGAGTCTCATCATGGTGTGCTATTTACGCTACCGTAAATTACGTCCTGAATTACATGAAAAATCAACATTCAAAATGCCAGGTGGCGTTTGGATGAGTTATGTTGTTTTGGCATTCATGCTTTTCACTTTAGTTATTTTGGCATTAGAGCCAGATACATTGAAAGCTTTATACGTCAGTCCAGTATGGCTGGTCATTTTAGGTGTTACCTATCATGTGCTCTATAAACCACGTATGAAAAAACTAGGACGTGAACTCGTCAACGATCATTAAGTTTTATTAAAAAGCCAATCAATCATGATTGGCTTTTTTTATTTTTATTAGATTTTTTATCGGAATAATATTGTTTATTTTTGGATCAATAGAGCAGTTTGGAGGGTATTGGAAAAGTACATATAGCAGGATCACATGCTACACTTCGGCTAATCTGGAAACCCAGATTGATTAATTAAAATTGCCGTGAAGGCAGTACATAAATAATGTGACTTAAAAAAATCAGGACAAACGATTTATCAATTAAGGAAAAAATATACTTGAACATCTTGTCCTGAGGTATAGACTCAGCAACCCACGATATACGGTTCGTTTTTCTCCCTATAGGTTGCTGATTTAAGTTAAGCAAAATATAAAAAGGACTTCTAATATGACAATGGTTCATCATTCTGATGAGGCAAGCTCCCCTGATCATTTACAACGGAAATTAAATAATCGCCATCTACAAATGATTGCAATTGGCGGTGCAATTGGAACCGGCTTATTTATGGGCTCGGGCAAAACCATCTCCCTCGCAGGTCCTTCAATCCTCGTTATCTACATGATAATTGGTGGTATGTTCTTTTTTCTGATGCGTGCATTGGGTGAACTACTGCTTGCCAACTTACATTACAAATCATTTGTCGATATGGCTTATGATTTGATCGGACCATGGGCTGGCTACTATATCGGCTGGACCTATTGGTTAGGCTGGGTATTGGTCGGTATTGCTGATTTGTCTGCGGTCATTAACTATTTAAGTTTCTGGCTGCCCGAAGGCGCCAGTTTCTCACCCATGCAACAAGCCATGATTAGTTCAGGCTGTGTACTATTCATTTTAGGGCTTAACTTGCTTACCGTTAAGCTATTTGGTGAAGTTGAATTCTGGTTCGCACTCATTAAGATTTTGGCCATTATTGGCCTGATTGGAGTCGGTGGTTACATGCTCCTCACTCATTTTCAAGCTCCGCATGGTGAGGTTGTGAGTGTAAGTAATGTGTGGTCGCATGGCGGCATATTTCCAAAAGGCGTAAGCGGATTTTTGGCAGGTTTCCAGATTGCCGTTTTTGCCTTTATTGGCGTTGAATTGATTGGTACAACTGCTGCTGAAACGAAAGATCCAGAGAAAAATTTACCGAAGGCAATTAACGCGATTCCTGTACGTATTATTCTATTCTATGTGTTGGCACTCTTTGTGGTGATGTCAGTAACACCTTGGGATCACATTCGTGCAGATAAAAGTCCATTTGTTGAGTTGTTCTTAAATGCAGGTATTCCTATTTCTGCAATTATTATGAACTTGGTTGTACTGTCTTCGGTGATGTCTTCAATGAACAGCGGTGTGTTTTCAACCAGTCGTATGCTGTTCGGTTTATCGAAAGATGGTCAGGCGCCAAGTGCTTTGGGGCGTTTATCAAAACGTGCCGTACCTTCAAATGGTTTAATCTTCTCATGTATTTTCATTATGGGTGGGGCAGTGCTTCAGTACTTTGTTCCAAACACCATGGAAGCATTTACTTTGGCAAGTTCACTCTGTGTGATTCTCTTTATTAGTGTATGGCTTCTGATCATGGCATGCTATTTACGTTACCGTAAGTTAAGTCCAGAGTTACATGCTAAATCGACCTTTAAAATGCCAGGCGGGGTGTTGATGGCGTATGTTGTCATTGCATTCTTCTTGTTCACTTTAGTGATTTTGGCACTAGAGCCAGATACATTAAAAGCGGTATATGTTAGTCCATTGTGGCTAGTTGTTTTAGGCGTTAGCTATCATGTGTTTTATAAACCACGCATGAAAAAACTAGGCCAAGAAACTTTTGATTAATTATTCATAATTTCAAAAAAGCCAATCGATCATGATTGGCTTTTTTATTTAGGTTCTTTAATCAACCAACAAATGCTGATATTTGTCAGCTTGTTTGCGTAGATAATCCCAGACGAGTTTAATGCGCGGTTCATGTTGTAAATCAACAAAGGTCAGCATCCAAAACGTGTGGGTAAAGCGAACTTGTTGCTCTAACACTTCTTCAAGTTCCGGTTTATCATCTGCCAAAAACTTGGGCAAAATCGCAAGTCCTGCGCCAGCACTCACCGCAATTTGTTGGGCCAAAATACTGCTGCTACGGAAGTTAGCATTCAGCTTTAAAGGTAAACGTTCTAGACAATACAATTCAGGGCTATACACCAGATCATCAATATAGTTCACAAAGCGATGTTGGGTTAAATCTTCTAAGGCACGGATAGGCGGGTTTTGAGTCAGATAGTTTTTGCTACCATAAATTTTTAAACAATAATCTGATAATCGCGTAATGATGTAAGGGCCAGACGTAGGACGATCAATTGATACCACAATATCTGCCTCACGGTGTGAAAGCTTAATCATTTTTGGCACTGGAATTAAGTCGATGGTGAGTAGTGGGTATTGAATCGAGAACTCAGCCAGTAAGCGAGCTAAAAAAGCAGTACCAAAACCTTCAGGTGTGCCAATTCGCACACGACCTTGCAAAGGTTGATGTGGTTTTTCAATTTGTAAGAAAGCTTGTTCCATTTGCTCAACTCGAGGAACAAGAGCCATCCCTTCGAGTGTCAGCTCATAACCCGTCGCTTCACGCTTAAACAGCGTTGTACCCAAAGCAAGTTCTAGGGCCTGAATCCGTCTAGCCACCGTACTGTGCTCGACACCAATAACCCGCGCAGCATTGGTCAAAGTTTTAGTCCGAGCTAAAACCAGAAAAAAATGTAGATGATCCCAATCCACTTTCATTTTTGTTGTCATCCTTGTGCATATTTGCACAACAATCGTGCATGAATTTCCGTTGGTGGTCAAAGTTTTCTTTGCTAGTCTCAATTGAAACTGGAATAAAGAAAATACGATCAAAAGGTATTTTCTAATAATTGAACACAATAAAAATATGGCCTACGGAGAGGTTATGAACACAATCCAAAAAATCGAATTGGAAACCGCTAAATTACTCATTAACGGAAATTTTATCGAATCTGAAACACAGGAATGGCAAGACATTATTAACCCTGCGACTCAGGAAGTGATTGGTCGTGTACCATTTGCAACGGTTAAAGAAGTTGACGCTGCTATTCAAGCTGCACAAGATGCTTTTGCTTCTTGGCGTCAGACTCCAATTCAGGCACGTATGCGTATCATGCTTAAGTTACAAGACTTAATCCGTGCCAACATGAAGGAAATTGCACAAGTACTAACGGCTGAACAAGGCAAAACCTTGGCAGATGCTGAAGGTGATATTCAACGTGGTTTAGAAGTGGTTGAACATGCCTGTTCGGTCGGCACTTTGCAAATGGGTGAATATGTTGAAGGTGTAGCGCGTGGTGTAGACACTTATACCTTGCAGCAACCTTTGGGTGTATGTGCGGGTATTACGCCGTTTAATTTCCCAGCCATGATTCCACTTTGGATGTTCCCAATGGCAATCGTGTGCGGCAATACATTTGTTTTAAAACCATCAGAACAAGATCCATTATCAACCATGATGCTGGTTGAGCTTGCGATTCAAGCTGGCGTTCCAGCAGGTGTGCTCAACGTTGTGCATGGTGGCAAAGAAGTGGTTGACCGTTTGTGTACCCATAAAGACATTAAAGCGATTTCATTTGTAGGTTCAACAGCAGTTGGAACACATGTTTATAACCTTGCAGGGCAACATGGTAAACGTGTGCAGTCGATGATGGGTGCAAAAAACCATGTTGTGGTCATGCCTGATGCCAATAAAGAACAAACCTTAAATGCTCTAGTCGGCGCAGCGTTTGGTGCAGCAGGGCAACGTTGTATGGCATTGTCGGTTGCAGTCATGGTCGGTGACAGCAAACAATGGATTCAAGAGTTAGTTGAAAAAGCGAAAACCTTAAAAGTAAACGCAGGCCATGAGCCAAATACTGATATTGGCCCTGTCATTTCAAAACGTGCTAAAGCGCGAGTACTCGACTTAATTAATAGCGGTGTTGAGCAAGGTGCAGAGTTACTACTCGATGGTCGCGATGTTCAAGTACAAGGCTATGAAGTGGGCAACTTTGTAGGTGCAACGATTTTTAGTGGCGTAAATACCGACATGCGTATTTATAAAGAAGAAATCTTTGGTCCAGTTCTTTCAATTATTTGTGTCGACACACTTGATGAAGCGATTGCGCTTATCAACGCCAATCCATTTGGTAACGGTGTAGGTCTATTTACACAAAGCGGTGCGATTGCACGTACTTTCCAAAACCTCATTGATATTGGCCAAGTCGGTATCAATATTCCAATTCCTGTGCCAGTGCCTTTCTTTAGCTTTACAGGTTCAAGAGGTTCAAAACTGGGTGATTTGGGACCATACGGCAAACAGGCTGTGCAGTTCTATACCCAAACCAAAACCATTACCAGTCGCTGGTTTGAAGATAGCCATGAAGTTGGCGGTGTAAATACAACTATTAGTTTACGTTAAGGGGATCACGGATGAATATCGCCTTTATCGGTCTAGGCAATATGGGCGGCAAAATGGCCCATAACCTACTGAAAGCCGGAATCAAAGTTTATGGTTATGACCTCAGTGAAGTTGCTATTCAGCACTTCGCCGAAGCAGGTGGTGTGGTCTGCGATAGCCCACAGGCTGCAGCGAAACAAGCTGATGTGGTCATTAGCATGTTGCCTGCGGCCAAGCATGTTAAAGAAGTTTACTTGGGTGAAAATGGTGTATTGGAAGTGCTAAAAGCAGGTAGCTTATGCATTGATAGTAGTACCATTGACCCACAAACCATTAAAGACATTGCTGCTGTTGCGCATGGTAAAAATATTAAAATCTGTGATGCACCAGTTTCAGGTGGAACCATTGGTGCTCAAGCCGGAACTCTAACGTTCATGGTGGGTGCCGATGAGCAAACCTTTAACGAAGTGAAACCTGTGCTCAGTCACATGGGCAAAAATATTGTTCATTGTGGTGATGTCGGTGCAGGTCAAATTGCCAAAATCTGTAATAACCTGATTTTAGGTATTTCAATGGCTGCTGTTGCTGAAGGTATGGCACTCGGTGTAAAGCTGGGCATCGACCCACAAGCATTAGCAGGCGTCATTAACACCTCAAGCGGTCGTTGCTGGAGTTCGGATGTGTGTAACCCATGGCCGCATATTAATGAAAATGCGCCAGCATCTCGAGGTTACCAGGACGGCTTTGCAACTCAGCTGATGCTAAAAGATTTGGGTCTTGCAGTAGAGGCCGCGGGCCAAGTCAAACAACCAGTTGTATTAGGTGGCATGGTGCAACAGCTGTATCAGCAAATGTGCATGCGTGGTAATGCCAATCTCGACTTTTCGAGCATTATTCAGCAATACCTGCCACAAGAGGCATAACGGTAAAGCCAAAGGATGGCTTTAAACACATTAAACCCTGTCGTGAATAACAACAAATCCGGACTGAGGGAAAAGATATGATGGATTATCAAAATGCTGCACAGGCTTTCGATTTGGAAAGTACTGCAAAAAAAATGTTATCAGGTTCAGTTGATGCTTTAAATGCTTGTTATGAATGCTGTGATCGACACGCAGATGGCGACAAAATTGCGCTGTATTGGCAAGGAAAAGACGGCCGAAAAGAGCAATACACCTTCCGTGAACTAAAAGAATGGTCAAGTCAGTTTGCCAACTTTTTAAAATCACAAGGTGTGAAAGCAGGCGACCGTATTTCCGGTCTATTACCAAGAACACCTGAATTGATCGTGACTATTTTTGCAGCTTGGCGAATTGGTGCAGTTTATCAACCACTATTTACTGCATTTGGCCCAAAAGCGATTGAGCACCGTATTCAGCTTGCACAAAGTAAGCTGGTGGTGACCGATATGGGCAACCGTAGCAAGCTTGATGAAATTGAAAATTGCCCTGCAATTGTGACGGTGGCCGACACACAAGGTACTCCGCTTAAAGCAGGTGATTTTAATTTTTGGAATGAAGTGAAGCAGCAGTCCGAGCAGTGTGATCTGGTTATGCGTAGCATCCAAGATCCATTTTTATTGATGTTTACTTCAGGCACTACAGGGCCAGCTAAACCATTGGAAGTGCCATTAAAAGCACTAATTGCCTTTGGTCGATATATGCAAGATGCCATTGGTTTAACCGAAGAAGACTCATTTTGGAATATTGCCGATCCGGGTTGGGCGTATGGTCTGTACTACGCGATTACTGGGCCGTTATTCTTGGGCCACGCTACTTTGTTTTATGAAGGTGGTTTCAGCATAGATAGCCTATGTCAAATTGTGAAAGATTATAAGATTAACAACTTGGCAGGTGCACCAACGGCTTACCGCATGATGATGGCGGCTGATCCAGCACAAATGGCGCCCTTAAAAGGGCAGTTCCGTGTAGTGAGCAGTGCAGGCGAGCCACTGAATCCAGAAGTAATTCGCTGGTTTAAACAAGTCCTTGATGCTCCGATTTATGATCACTACGGACAAACCGAAGTCGGTATGGTGGTGTGTAATCATCATGGTTTAAAACATGAAATTCATGCTGGTTCAGCAGGTTTTCCAAGTCCGGGCTATCGCGTTGCGATTGTCAATGAACAAGGGGAAGAACTTCCGCCAGATACACCGGGAATATTAGCAGTCGACATTAGTCAGTCTCCAATGATGTGGTTCGGTGGCTATAAAGAAAGCCGAAAATCGCCTTTCGTTGGTCATTACTATTTAACTGGCGACACTGCCGAGCTTCATGCCGATGGCAGCATGAGCTTTGTTGGTCGTAGTGATGATGTAATCACTACATCGGGTTATCGTATTGGGCCTTTCGATGTAGAAAGCGCACTACTCGAACACGACGCTGTGATTGAAGCAGCAGTGATTGGCGTGCCTGATCCGGACCGTACCGAAGTGGTTAAGGCCTTCGTAATTTTAGCTGCGGATGCTCAACCTTCCGATACACTTGCTGAACAACTCAGTCAATTTGTAAAAAAACGACTTTCTGCACATGCTTACCCACGTTTAGTTGAATTTGTGAGTGAATTACCTAAAACTCCAAGTGGTAAAATTCAGCGCTTTTTATTGCGTAATCAAGAAATTGCTAAACAACAAGCTAAAGCAGGGTAAAGGAAATAATAATGCAATTTACCGAAGAACAATTACTTATTCGTGATATGGCGAAAAGTTTCGCCCAAGAACAAATCAAGCCTCATGCCAGTGATTGGGACCGAGATGGAACTTTCCCAAAAGAAACTCTGACTCAAATGGGGCAACTCGGTTTTATGGGTATGCTTGTTTCAGAGCAATGGGGTGGTTCAGACACGGGTAACTTAGCCTATGTACTGGCGCTTGAAGAAGTTGCGGCAGCAGATGGCGCAACCTCAACCATCATGAGTGTACATAACTCGGTTGGCTGTGTACCTATTTTAAAATTTGGTACCGACGAGCAAAAAGAGCGTTTTTTAAGGCCTTTGGCTCAAGGTGAAATGATCGGCGCTTTTGCCTTAACTGAACCACATACTGGCTCAGATGCGGGAGCCATTAAAACCCGAGCGGTGAAAGATGGTGACGATTACATTTTAAATGGTGCTAAGCAGTTTATTACCTCTGGTGATAATGCTGGTGTCATTATTGTGTTTGCTGTGACTGATCCGAGCGCAGGTAAAAAGGGCATTAGTGCCTTTTTAGTTCCACGCGAAACTTCAGGTTATGAAGTGATTCGTGTTGAAGAAAAACTCGGTCTGCATGCTTCAGATACGTGTCAGATTGCTTTAACAGATGTACGCATTCACAAAAGCCTCATGCTGGGCAAAGAAGGCGAAGGCTTAAAAATCGCTCTGGCCAATTTAGAAGGTGGGCGTATTGGTATTGCTGCACAAGCAGTTGGTCTAGCACGTGCGGCACTCGAAGAAGCAACTCGTTATGCCAAAGAGCGTATTACTTTTGGAAAACCAATTTTCGAGCATCAAACTATCGCGTTTCGCCTTGCTAGCATGGCAACAGAAATCGAAGCAGCGAGACAACTGGTTCACTACGCTGCGCGTTTAAAAGAAGCGGGGCAACCATGTCTCAATGAAGCCTCAATGGCCAAGTTATTTGCTTCAGAAATGACGGAGCGCATGTGTTCGAGCGCACTACAAGTGTTTGGTGGCTATGGTTATCTCAGAGACTTCCCAATTGAGCGCATCTATCGTGATGCGCGTATTTGTCAAATTTACGAAGGCACGAGTGATATCCAACGTTTAGTGATTGCACGTAGTCTATAAAATCAGAACAAGGAATAAGTAATGCAGTGGCAAAGTATTTTATTAGAAAAGCGTAATGGGGTTGGACTGATTACATTAAATCGCCCTCAAGCGCTCAATGCCTTAAACAGTGAATTAATTAGTGAAATTAATCAGGCATTAGATCAGCTCGAAAAAGACCGCGAAATTGGCTGCATCGTATTGGCAGGCTCAGAAAAAGCTTTTGCCGCAGGAGCTGACATTAAAGAAATGGCTGATTTGGCATTTCCTGATATTTATTTAGATGACTTTTTTCATCTTGCAGACCGTATTGCACAGCGCCGTAAACCTCTAATTGCAGCGGTGAGTGGCTATGCATTGGGTGGTGGCTGCGAATTAGCTCTGATGTGTGATTTTATTTATTGTGCTGATAACGCCAAGTTTGGTTTACCCGAAGTCACTTTAGGTGTGATTCCGGGTATTGGTGGCACACAACGCTTAACCCATGCGATTGGTAAAGCCAAAGCAATGGAAATGTGCCTTACCGCTCGTCAAATGGGCGCTGTAGAAGCAGAACAAAGTGGTTTAGTTGCACGTGTGTTTACTAAAGAAGAATTACTTGAACAAACCGTACAAGCCGCTGAAAAAATTGCAGCACGATCTTTAACTGCAAACATGATGCTTAAAGAAACCATTAACCGCGCTTTTGAGGTGAATCTCACCGAAGGTTTACGTTTTGAAAGACGCATGTTCCATTCAATATTTGCAACATTTGACCAAAAAGAAGGAATGCAGGCTTTTGTTGAAAAACGAAAGGCAAATTTTAAAAATCAATAAGAGATCAATAAAATGAATACAGAAAATCACTTAATGATTGAGCAACAAGGTAAGTTGGGCATAATTACCTTAGACCGAGTGACTCATCTCAACGCATTGTCGCTAGATATGATTAAAAGTATTGGTGCCCAATTAGAACTGTGGCGAAATGATGCTGCTGTTCAGGCAGTATTAATTAAGTCAAATAGCCCAAAAGCCTTCTGTGCAGGTGGAGATATCCGCTATCTCTATGACAGTTATAAAAATGGCACGGCCGATTACAAAGGCTACTTTAGTGCCGAATATAAAATGCTAAATATACTGCGTGAATATGAAAAGCCAATCATTGTTGTGCTTGATGGCTATGTATTAGGTGGCGGTTTTGGCTTGGCTCAGGCTTGTCACATTGTGGTGAGCAGTGAAAAATCTAGATTTGCCATGCCTGAAACAGCGATTGGTT
Organism: Acinetobacter sp. 12966; assembly: GCF_031196995.1. Taxonomy (NCBI): domain Bacteria; kingdom Pseudomonadati; phylum Pseudomonadota; class Gammaproteobacteria; order Moraxellales; family Moraxellaceae; genus Acinetobacter; species Acinetobacter sp. 12966. The sequence continues at coordinate 36,031 of NZ_JAVIMC010000055.1, read as the reverse complement.
TTTTCCCAGATGTTGGGGCAACACACTTCCTGTCTCGCCTTGATGATATTGGCGTTTATATGGCAATTACGGGTGAGCAGATCAGCAGTAGCGATGCACTCTATCTCGATTTAATTGACTACCATGTGCCAAGCGAGCAGTTACAAGCGTTGCAAGATGCTCTCGTTGAAGCGCCAAGTTTAAGCAAAGAGGGAATTGAACGCATCATTACCCGATTTATTACTCGCCCTGCCGAAAGCGAATTAAAACAATTGGCTGAAGGTATTCGTAAACACTTTGGATATCAGCATTTAGATGAAATTGAGCAAAGTCTTGAAAATGAGCAAGATGAAAGCTTAAAAACTTGGACAAGTAAGATGCTCAGCATTTTGCAGCAGCGCTCATTTATTGCCAAACAAACCAGTTTAAAACTACAACATTTAGGTCGAGGGCTCTCTTTACCTCAGTGCATGCAGCTTGAACGTGATTTACAAGATATCTGGTTTGAGCATGGCGACTTTATTGAAGGTGTTCGTGCACTCATTGTCGATAAAGACAAACAACCACAGTGGCAAGAACGTAATTCGAGATTTGAGCCAATTTTAGAAAAATTGAGCTAAACCGAATTACGAAAACATAAAAAGTTTAAGGAGATAAAGCGAGACCTGAAAATGCTTATGGTCAGGGCTGGTCATAAGCATAAAAAAGATAAAACAAGAAAATCTAAAAAGGATATTACGATGCAATCAATACATGGAAACGGTTCAAATACTAAAAAGTCGTCACATCGATTAGCAGGCATCTCTAGCATGGTCGGCACCACCATTGAGTGGTATGACTTTTTTATTTACGGTGCGGCAGCAGCGCTCATTTTTAATAAGCTATTTTTCCCAAATCTGGATGCACTTACCGGCGTGCTTGCTGCATTTGCAACCTATGCCGTTGGATTTATTGGGAGACCGTTAGGCGGCTTAGTCTTTGGTCATTTTGGTGACAAGATTGGCCGTAAATCGATGTTGCTACTGACCTTGATGCTCATGGGGATCCCAACCGTACTGATTGGCTTATTACCGACTTATGAATCAATTGGATATTGGGCTGCGATTGGTTTGGTTGTCTTGCGATTCATTCAAGGTATGGCAATGGGCGGTGAATGGGGCGGTGCTGTGCTCATGGCGGTTGAACATGCACCAGAAGGCGGTAAAGGATTCTGGGGAAGCTTGCCTCAAGCCAGTACAGGTGGTGGCTTAATGCTAGCCTCAATCGCGTTGGGTCTGGTGTCGTTATTACCTGAAGAAGCATTGTTTAGCTGGGGTTGGCGTTTACCATTTCTTGCCAGCATTATTTTACTGGCAGTGGGTTGGTATATACGTGTAAAAGTGCCTGAGTCGCCAGATTTCGAAAAAGTAAAACAACAGTCTGAGGAAGTCAAAGTTCCTGCTTTACAGGTTTTTAAAAACCATCCAAAGCAACTCATCACCATTATTTTGGCTCGCGCAGCTGAGAATGCATGGTTTTATATTGCCTCAACATTTACATTGGCTTATACCACTGCACAACTTGGAATCCCACGCCAAGACATTTTATTTGCCACCATTTGCGGCGCAGCCGTCATTTTATTTATGACACCGTTATGTGGACATTTGTCGGATAAAGTCGGCCAACGCAATATGTTTATGTTTGGTCTATGCATATTGGCGCTTTACTGCTATCCATTTTTTACCATGCTCAACACAAAAGATCCTGTATTAGTTTGGACAGCAATTGTTTTAGCGATTGGTGTTGTGTTTCCGATTATGTATGCACCCCAAGCTCAGCTTTTTGCACGTCAATTTCCCGCGGAAATTCGTTATAGCGGAATTTCAATTTCGGTGCAGTTGGCTGGCGTATTAGGTGGTGGTTTAGCACCAATGATTGCTACTAAATTATTGAGCGTCGGGCAGGGTAATCCATATTTAATTATGCTTTATATTGGAAGTATGGCTGTAGTTGCAATTATATCGACGACATTTATGCCACGTGATCAAAGCTTTGTAGTAGATAAGCATCAAACAAAGCCTAAAAATTTAAATCTTAAGACGAATGCTTCAGATCATTCTTGAGCTATTTGGAGAGTAGAGGCCTAAGTTTTTCTTAGGCCTCTACTAGGGTAAGCTTATAAAATTAAGATAATGACGATATCTAGCTGTTGCAGAAATGAGATTGGTTTTTATACCAATATATTGTGTTAGGGATGAAGTGGCTTTTTTCCAATCAGATGCGTTTTGATTTTTTGTCCAAGTAGATGAACCATTAAACCTAACATCACAACAATAGAACCAAACCATTGCCAGTTGTTTAAATGTTCATCTAAAAAAATAGTAGCAAAAATCATACTAATGACAGGAACCCATAACGAAAGTGGACTAATCTTGGCTGCTGGATAACGTGTAAGCAAATAAATCCATAACCCATATCCAATAATGGTTGCGAAATAAGCTAAGAAAGCAGCAGCTCCCAGACCACGCCATGTTAAGGCTTGCCAGTCTACAATGACGCCTTGCCAACCTGTATCTTGGATAGCGAATAATAAAAACCAAAGAGGTGTAAGAATATTTCCCCAAACGACTAACCCGATTGGATTAATGGAACCCATTCGTTTTACAACAATATTTCCACATGCCCAAGAGAATGCTGAACACAAAACGAGTATCAAACCTAATAAAGGGATATGACTATGCTGTTGACCTAATGCAATCAGTAATAGTCCTAATGATGCGATAATGATTGCTAACCATTGATTCCAAGATGCTTGCTCCTTAAGAAGAAATACAGCAATCATCACTGTAAAAAAGGCTTGTGATTGAACAACTAAAGCAACTAGCCCAGTAGGCATACCTGTGGCAATAGCACTAAACATAAAGGCAAATTGAGAAAAGTTGCTAATAAACCCATATGCCAAGAGCCATTTCCATCCGACTTGTGGAATACGAATAAAAAGTAGAGCGGGGATTAGAACTAAAATATAGCGTAAACATCCCAACATCATGGGGCTAATTTCACTCACACCAACTTTCATAAAATAAAAGTTAATACCCCAGATGAACACTACTGCAAAAGCAGCGAGTTTATCTTTCAACAACATGTGCTTATTCCTGAAAAGAGATTTACGACCTATCTAAAAGACAGGTCGTGTAAACGAGAGGAGGTTAGATTTTGTTATGCTTTGCAGGAACGAGAGTATCTAACTTGGGATGTTGATTACGTAATTTAAGTAGTTCCACATAGTCACGAATCATAAAAATGCAGAATAAAATCGCAGCACTAGCAATACCGAACCAGAACGCTTTTTGTAAACTTGGAATGAGGGACATTGCGGCAAAGATACAAACCATACCAATAATGGCAACATAACTGAGGTATGGGAAACACCACATACGAACTTTAATTCGTTCAGGGGCAACACGTTCTAGGTGACGACGTAAACGGATTTGAGAAAGGGCAATGATGATATAAACAAATAAAGCTACCGTACCATAGGACTCGACCAAGAAAGGAAAGATACCCTCAGGTGAAAAATACGAAGCTAAAATGGAAATATAACCAAATAGTGTGCTGAATAAGATGGCACGAACAGGGACACCATTTTTAGACAATTTAGTTAAGGCACGAGGGGCATCACCATTTTTGGTTAAAGCAAACAACATACGGCTTGCAGCATAAACTCCTGAATTTAGACAACTCAGAACCGCAACTAAAATGACAGCATTCATAATATCTGCAACAAAAGGGATATTGAGTACTTTAAGTGCACTTACATAAGGTGTTGCGATATCGGGGCTGCTCCACGGCACAAGGCATACGACTAAAAAGATTGAGCAAACATAAAAGAGCAATACACGAGTGATGACAGATTGAGTTGCCTTAGCAACAGATTGCTCTGGATTTTTTGTTTCTGCTGCAGCAATTGTGACGATTTCAGCACCAAAATAAAAACCAGTAGCCGCAACTGCACCTGATAGCACAGGAACCCAACCATTTGGCATAAAGCCACCATGGTTTAATAATTCACCTAGTCCTGAAGCTTGATGGTTTGGCCAGAAACCAAATAAATATAATGAACAAAGGAAAATAAATACCCCAATTGCTGCAACCTTGATAGATGAAAACCAAAACTCAAATTCACCAAAAGATTTGACAGAGAACAAATTGGTTGCGGTTAATAGAACGAGCAGAACCAGACTCACGATCCATTGGGGAATATCAGGTAACCAGTAAGCGAGAAGTTTAGCCCCAACAATTGCCTCAAGGGCAATCACGATCACCCAAAAATACCAATACATCCAGCCTGTCATAAATCCAGCGAGGCGAGATAAAAATGGTGAATCTTGAAAAGCGTAGCGAGCATAAGCATAAAAGGAACCTGTTACCGGTGAAGCAGTGGCTAACTCCCCCAGCATACGCATCACTAAAATGATTAAGGTACCTGTGATGAGAAATGAAAGAATGGCTGCAGGGCCGGCAGATTGAATCACTACTGAGCTACCGACAAATAGCCCCATACCAATGACACCACCAAGTGCCATCATCTGGACATGGCGTGGCTTCAAGCTACTTTTTAAATCTTGGTTTGAATCTGAATCATACATGGCTAACTCCCCTCATAATTTTTATAACCGTATCGTTAGGCTGATCGTTGAATAACACTTAAAGCATTTCGTCTTTTAAGTAATACCAGCGGTACAACAAGGCTTGCCCCAACCGTCTAAAAGGTCGAAATAAATGTGAAGGTAATGGTGACTGATAAATAGGTAGATCAAATTGTGGGCGTTGAATGCCCATTACTCGTTCTGCAAGACGACGTCCTGCCATTGCTGAAAAAGATACGCCATTGCCGCCATAGCCAATTGCATAATAGATAGTTTCATCAGGATTAGGCTGTACAATTCGTGGCATCATGTCATGACTGACATCGACCCAACCCCACCATGAATATGCAATTGGTATACCACGCAAGCTTGGGAATTTGCGATAGAGTCCTTCTTTTAAACGCTCTAGATGTACAGGGTTATTTGCATCGGCTCCTGTTAAAGCACTTCGGCTGCCACACTGTACTGAACCATCAGGCAATAAGCGGTAATAATGGCGTAAAGTGCGAGTATCTGTAATGAACGTTGTACTATGTAAGCCTGCTTCTTTAAGCTCAGCAGTTGTTAACGGACGGGTGACAATAGAATTAGATAAAATTGGCATGATTTTGCCGGACAAGCTTGGATGCAAACCATTAGGTGTATAACCACCTGTTGCTACAGCCACTCGTTTAGCTTTGACCGTGCCATGGGGGGTACGTAGATAGTGAATACCATTACGTGTTTCCCAATCTAATACAGGACTTGAGGTATGTACTTTCGCCCCAGCAGCACGCGCTCTTTTTAAATATCCAAAAGCCAATTTTAATGGATGTACACCAATACCATCAGGTTCGAGTAACGCACCGGCAGCTTCTTGGTCTCCAACAAACTCTTCGTGAAGTTGTTCGCGGCTTAGCATACGAGTGTTATAACCAAACACATCTTTCATGACTTTGCCTTCGTTTTCTAAAAACGCCAGTTTTTTTGCACGATGAGCAATATATAAATGCCCACCATCTTGTGCATCACATTCAATACCAGTTACCAGATGTTTAAAATAATCAAAACCTTCGCGAATTTCTGCATCTAAACGTTTGGCTATATCTAGTCCCCATTTTTCGATCCACTGTGAACGATATAACCGACCAGAAGCATTTTGACCTTGTCCGCCATTTCGGCTTGTACAACCCCATGCACTACGATTTGCTTCAAGAACTAATGGCGCAGTACCAAATTGTTCTGCAAGAGTTAACGCAGTTGAAAGACCAGTAAAACCGCCACCAATAATGACAATGTCGGCCTCTGTATCACCTGGTAATGGGCCATCATCATCGGGAGGTGTTCCAGCCGTTGCAACCCAGTAGGTTGGTGCGTATTGTTCGTTGCCAGTTACGATCTTATCTGTCAACGGATCAAATTTAGCGTTGTAGGTTTTAAAGCCACGATGAATGGGTTCAGATATTGGATCAACTATTTTGTCTAGAGAAGTTAATTGTTGTACTGATTGATTCATGGGCAGGCTCCTTAAGCGGCTGCTTGCACGGGGCGATTTTTACGGAATGCATTTTTGACTAAAATTTTTCCATCTTTAAAGGTGAAAACATCAACCATGTTGGCTTCAATCTTTCCACCTTCAGGGGTTGATGCTGTAAATGTTGTTTCAGAAATTCCGTATAGCGCATCTTCGCTCAACCAGTGTTTACCATTAAGCCACTGTGCATCAGGAAAACTTTTAAAAGTATTTTCAAATGCTTGACGAACAGCCTCATGCCCTTGAATACGTGTACCGTATACCTCATCACCTGCAACTGTTTCAAAACAACAATCAGGATGCATACAGTCCATGAGTTGCTCTACATCGTGTTTATTCCATGCTGTAGAAAAGTCAGTGATTAGTTGCAAAAGTTGAGCTTGGTTCATCTTTTTAACTCCAAATACATACGAATCCTTTTTGATGATTAAACTGTACGGAAATAGAGCAATTAGCCGTAGTACCAGATTTAAGGTTTTGATGGAGCCAGACTTAAATTAATTTAAATATTTAAAATTTATTAATTTTTTATTTTTTTTATATGTTGGAATAGGTCTTGCATTTGTATTTATGATGCCAGATTTCGGTAAATCATAGGTCTTCAGAGGCAAAATGCACCATGTTAAGCATTTGGGCTTCAAAATAGGTCGAGAAATGCACTATGGAAAGAGATCAGTTTGTAACAAATCCAGAAGCACCAGGTATATGGAACGTATTATTTGCAGAGACTGAGCAAAGTGGACTCAATTTGCAGGGAAGAATTTGCCGTATGATGTTTACTGCATTAGTACAAGGTTATCTCAAGCCAGGTATGGCTGTTCCATCAAGTCGTTATTTGGCAGATCAACTTGGAGTTGGTCGTAATACTGTGACTATTGCATATCAACAACTCGTAGCTGAACGTATTTTAGAGTCTAGGCAACGTAGTGGACATTTTGTGCATCCCAGCTTCCAAATTGATAGTAGTGAAAGCAAAACGATAAAAACGACATCAAAATCTACAGAATGGGTTTCACGCTTTCGTCTTCGCCCATCAGCACAAAGGCATATTAATAAACCTGCGGATTGGATGAGTTACCCATACCCGTTTATATATGGTCAGCCTGACTTTGAAAGTTTTCCGGCCTCATCTTGGCGTGAGTGTGCTGTTAAAGCTTTATCAGCTAAAGATGCATCGATATGGTCAAGGGATATTACACAACAAGGTGATGATACTTTTCTTATAAATGCAATACGGCAACATATTTTACCGACCCGTGGAATTATGGCCAAAGAAAATGAAATATTACTTACGGTAGGAAGCCAGCATGCACTGTATATGTTGGCAGCACTACTACTTAAAGAACAACAAAGTGTTGGTATAGAAGACCCTGGCTATCCTGATGCACGAAATATTTTTATGTTGCATACACCAAATATTGTGCCATTAGCGGTTGATCATGAAGGCGTTACCCTAACAAATGCTGTGGGCTGTGATTATTTTTATGTGACACCAGGACGACAATGCCCAACAGGCATAACCATGTCTCCTTCACGCCGTAAAAAGCTTTTACAACTGGCGGAGCAGCAAGACAGTATCATTATAGAAGATGAATACGATGCACAGGTTCTAGTTCAAAATACTACGATCCCTGCATTAAAAAGTTTAGATCGGCATGGGAGAGTAGTTTATATTGGGAGTTTATCTAAGCCTCTAGCACCAGGTTTACGCTTAGGGTACATCGTAGCAGCTCCAGAACTCATTAATGAGTTGCGTCATTTGCGTCGTCTAATGCTTCGGCACCCCAATGTTTTTAATCAAAGAGTATTTGCCTTTTTTATTGATCAAGGTTATTACCACGGCATGTTACGTCGTCAGTTTCAACTCCATAAATATCGTGGTGAGCAGTTAATATCAGCATTACACCATCACTTTCCCACATGGAATGTTTATGCATTAAATGGTGGCTCGGCATGTTGGATTGATACCCAAAGTGATATCGATTGTACTGTTCTAGCTCAATACGCAGCTAATGTAGGGGTTTTTATAGAGGCCGGTCAGCCATTTTTTCTAAATACAGATCAACATCAACATTTTTTAAGGTTAGGTATTGGATCTATTATTGCCGATAAAATTGATGAAGGAATTCAGGCTTTAGATCAGGCAGTTAATGATTATAAGAAATACAATTAAAAAATTTTTTATGAGTCAAACTAATCTTTCGGGTAGTGCTTTTAGTATTTGAAGCGAAAAAAGAGGTACAAGCGCTACTTTTTCACGCTCCAGCCGTTCAATATGTAGCTAATTGGTTATGAACTACACTTCAATCAAGCAGGCAAACATCGCATATCCATCAATAACCATAGGTGGGCCCGCGCGATGGGCCCGAAAACCCGCAGCACGTAATAAACGTTCTACACCAAGAGGAGAGGTCGTAATGAGTTGTTTGGCGCCTTGTTCTCTTGCAAAGTTAATAGCTTCTTGCAGAATGGCAATTGAGACCGGTGATGACACAGCCTGACTGCTAGAGGAAGGCGGATTTGAAAAATCTACAGCTGAAAACCTTGAGAGTTCCCAAATTTCTGGCGAGCAGGGAATAGGCATTCCATTGAGTAATTGGGGAAATATTTCACCCAGTAAATAGGGTTGAGTCGTGGGTAGTAATCTGGCACAACCAATAATATTAGATTCTCTATCTTGAGCGACTACATAAGCTGTGTCGACTTTATCAAATTGATCTAGTTCTTCATTGTTTGGACAGTTCAACTCCCATCCCAAATGCTCAACAAATACCCTGTAACGGTAACTTTTAAATTTGGTATACAAGCCTTCTGAAAAATTGTTTTGAAATCCAGCAATAATATTCATTACAAGTGCTTCCACTTATTTTTCAAGCGACTTTACTGAACAGCTGGAAAGGCGGTAACTGTAAGAATTTACAGGTTTCTAAGAGATGATTTGTCTTAATTAAGACTGGATTAATGACGTATTGATTTGGGCATAAATAAACGGTTCCCAGAATAAAGTATCTATTTTCTTCTTGAGGAATGTTTCATTGGTATCAAACCCGATATCTATACCAGATATATCAACAATCATGATATTGCTTCGAGGCAAACCTACTCGTTTTACGGTAGTGATGCCATTGTACTCAATAAATTCCCAATCCCATCCGGTACTTAAAGCTGGAGTTTTTAACGTTGCCCATTCGGTAAAACCATAATAGAGAATTTTAGAATCTTCAATTTGTGTTGATTCAACAATAGAGATGATGTGTTGGAGAGGATAAATCATAAGTTGGTTTTCGTTCATTCGAATAAAACCATCTGTTGAGATAGAGAAATGAGGGAGTATGCTAACCATGCTACCTGTTCAAGTGACTTGAATTGGGGTTCAATGGATAAATAGCATAAATTATTGCCAATAAAATACTGTTATGTTTAACAGGTTAACTATAATTTGATGGTGCACCTTTAAGCTATTCTTATCAGAGATGTTTTTGGGTAAAAACTCTTTTTTTAAAGAGACTAGCTCGATAGAATCTATTAGATAGTCAATAATTTTAATACTAAAATAATAATTACAAGTATGGGGGTGCTGTAATTGTTTGGTTTTTAAAATATTATAATTATTTTTAGTTTTTTTATATAAAAAACAGGGGGATTAGAGGTATTGAATAATTGAAAGGCAATATTATTTAATTAAATTAATAAAAACATGCTCTCAAGATTAAGTGATTGAGTTCTCTATAAATTAAAAAAATATATATTTTGGAATAAAATGCATCCTGTAAATTTTAATTTTTAAAGCATAATCTGCGCATGAAATATAACAACCTTGAAAGCGTTCAGACATATAGTTTATCTGAATAATTTGCAATCATTCCGGGCTTAAAAGTGTTGTTAATTGGATAATGAATTCAAAATCTGTAATTGAGGGCTCTAATAGAAGAGCAGGTGCGAAAAATATATTTAGTAACCTAAGAGTGTTTTAGATTATTGATGATCTTTATTGAAATTACGGTAAAAGATTAGGCCTACACTTCAATTTGATTACTTTGGATTCACAATATGCAACCGAACAAAAAATAGTTTGTGAATGGAGTCTAATGAGCGCAAATGGAAAGTTGGCAAGAGGATTTATTATCAGCATTTTTGGTGGTAAAAAATGAATACCAGTTGTTTGAGATCGTTAAATCTACAGCATTAAAGCTTGGATTTGACTATTGCGCTTATGGTATGCAATCGCCCTTATCTATTGCTGAACCAAAAACGATTATGTTGAATAATTATCCAGAAGCATGGCAGAAACGTTATGTGGAACGGCAATATGTGAAGATAGATCCGACGGTGCAGCATTGTATGATATCACTTCAACCTCTTGTTTGGTCGAGTCAATCTGCGAAGACACAGGCTGAAAAAGATTTTTGGGAGGAAGCGCGTTCTTATGGTTTAAATGTCGGTTGGGCTCAGTCAAGTCGTGATTTTATTGGGACCAGAGGAATGCTAACACTAGCAAGATCCAACGACCAATTATCAGAAAAAGAGCAAAAAGCACAATACACGAATATGTACTGGTTGACTCAAACAGTGCATTCTAGCATTGCTAAAATGGTGAATGATGCAGAATTTGCTCAATTCAATCTTTATTTAACGAACAGGGAAAAAGAGGCGCTACGCTGGACTGCTGAAGGTAAAACGTCAGCTGAAATAGCTCAAATTCTTGGAGTAACTGAAAGAACCGTAAATTTCCATCTCAGTAACTCCATGCAAAAGTTAAATGTAAATAATAAAATTTCAGCAGCTATTCGGGCTGTAATGCTGGGGCTTTTATAGAGATTATAGATAATAGAGGAATTTAATATTAGAATTAAGAAAAAATAAATATTTTAATATTTATATGTCCAGTTTAAGGGAACTAAATTTTATTATTAAAACATAATATAAATATTTTATTTATTAATATCTATGCTGTGTTATTAAATATTTATTGCCTGTGTGTTCTTATATAAATATAATAGTTTTATTTTATTGTTTTTATAAAGCAATTTAATCTAAAGTTAAAAACAATAAAAAAGAAACTTTTAAGAGTAAAAGCCTTTAAAATCTTGGCTTATGAGTATCTAAATTAGGAGTGGATGAGATTTTAATTTAAAATAATTATAAGAAATTAAAATATATAATTACTCAAAAAATGATTTATATAAAGGATTTAGCTTCTTAATTTTCGATAAGTGACCACTTACCTGTAAACCCTTACAGGTGTAACAAATAACATTCACAATTAAAATATAATGTGAATTTATATTTTAAACAAAAAGTATATTCATTTTATTAAAAGCCCTAGCTAGAAATGTAATTTCTGAATTAGCGAATTTCAAGGGTGAATTATAATTAATCGGAGTAATTTATGGCTGTAATGGATACGGATAATATCATTGCAACATTGGAATCCCACGCAAATTTAAATGGAAGTAAGGTTGCTTTCGAGTATTTAGGGCGCCAATCAGGTGGCATTCAATCTCTTACGTATGAAGATTTGAATACGCGGATTCAACATCAAGCTCAGATATTAATGAACCTTGTGGACAGTGGTGATCGTGCAGTGTTGTTGTTCGAGCCTGGGCTAGACTTTATCGTATCGTTCTTTGCTTGTCTGAAAGCTAAAATTATCGCAGTACCAGTTAGTTTGCCGTTTAATCGTAATGGTTTTTCTAATATTTTGAATATTATGAATGACTGTGAACCAAAGATAGTACTCACAACAAAAAAGATTCTTGAGCTATCGGGTCTAATCACATTAAAAGCTCAAAATGAAAGTTTAATACTACATGCTGTTGACGCCGAATTTCAGCGTGACTTGGTCGAAAAGGATTTTCCGCTTATTGCAGAACAAGATATCTGCTTCCTGCAATATACTTCGGGATCAACAGGTTGGCCTAAAGGGGTGATCGTTACCCATAAGAATATTATGGCAAATGAAGTCATGATTGCCGAAGCATTTTGTACGCAACCTGATGATATTGGTCTGACATGGCTTCCTGTTTATCACGACATGGGATTAATTGGCTCAGTTTTACAGACCGTTTATGTGGGGCTAACTTGTTATGTTATGTCACCATTAGACTTCATCCGTAAACCACTAAAATGGCTACAATTCATTAGTGAGAAAGGTGTCACGATCAGTGGTGGACCAAACTTTGCCTATGAATTGTGTTTGCATCGTATCTCTGATGAGGATGCTGCAGCGCTTGATTTGAGTCGCGTTCGTGTAATGTTTAACGGTGCCGAGCCAATCAAAGCTCACGTCATGCAGCGTTTCATGGAGAAGTTCAATACTCAATCGAAATTGAAGCTAGATACTTTCTTGCCATGCTATGGTTTGGCAGAAGTGACGCTTTTAGTTAGTGGTGTGACAGGCCCTCTCAATGTGATTTCGCTTGATCGTGACAAGTTGAATGCTCACTTGGTAGAGACAAGTCAGGATCAAACTGCGGTGCAAGTGGTGAGTTGTGGCAAGATCTCGGCACACATTGATTGCCGCATTGTCAATCCGCATACCCATAAAGAAGTAGCAGCTCATGAAGTCGGTGAAATTTGGCTAGCAGGAGAGAGTGTTACAGCAGGTTACTGGCAGAAGCCAGAGGTCAATCAAGAAACCTTTGAAGCAACTATTGTCGATGAAGCGGGTCAGCCTAGCCAAGTACATTACTTAAGAACGGGTGATATGGGCTTTATTAAAGATGGAGACCTGTATGTAACTGGCCGTCTTAAGGATGTGATTATTATCCGTGGTAAGAACTATTACCCACAAGACATTGAATGCTCTGTTGAAACGGCACATCCTGCCGTCCGTAAAGGCTGTGTTGCAGCAGTAAATTTTGCTGATTCTGATGGCGTTACAGTTGTACTTGAGATTAAGAAGAAGTCCTTAGACAAGACACTTAATTTTGAAGCCATCAGAACTCAGGTTAAAGAACAAGTTGCAGCTGATATTGGCTTACCTGTAGATGGCGTCTATTTATTGCATCAAGGCCGAATAAATAAGACCACTAGCGGCAAAATTAGAAGAAGAAAAATTAAAGAGCAGATCGAACGCGGTCAACTGGTCTGTTTAACCCATCCAAACCGTAGAACGGTGATTGCTCGAAACTATGTCAAAAACGGCTTAGAGGTCATCCGTGATCGTGAGCAGCGGGGGCAGCTGATTCGTTATAGCTCCAATCTACTCAACTCAATGATCAAGGAACGTGAAGTGCGCAAGCTGATTTTTAATCGTCTGAAAAGTGCTTTGTTTTAAACCCTTACCCTTTAATCATTTGAGTGAAAATTCATGTCACTTACGTCCAATTTGCGGCAGTTTCAATCTGCTGCTCGTCTGGAGCAAATTTTAGGCTCCGTACATGATACTAACAACGACTTTTCTTGGTCCGCTGCCATCGAACGTGATGAGAAAGAACAGTACCCTCAGCGTGCTGTTGATTTTCTGAATGCGGTAGGTATGAACCGTTTTTATGTACCTTCAGAACTTGGAGGTCGTATGGAAATTGGTGAAGAATTGCTATATCTACATCGCGTGCTGGCACGACGAGATCTAACCATCAATTCGACTTATAGCACGAATGCTTGGTCCGTGATTGTATGGATCGGCGGTAATGCGAATCAATGCCAAAATATTGCTAGTCGAATTTTGAGTGGTGCTGCTCCAGCGCTGGCTTATAGCGAGAAAGCCCATGGTGCCGACCTGCTATCGAGTGAAGTGACAGCGCAATCTACCGAGAGTAAATATGTTTTAAATGGCGAAAAATGGTCAATTAACCGTGCCACTTTAGGAGACTCTTTAAGTCTGATCGCTAAAACATCAGACGATCGTGGACCACGTAGCCTAAGCGCATTCTGGCTCGATAAGCGTCATATGGCCTCAAAAGGAACATATAGCCTGAACCGACTACCAACAGTGGGTATGCGTGGTCTAGATATCAGCGGTATTGGTTTTAACAACGCTGAAATTCACAAAGATGCCCTGATCGGTGAAGAAGGCCAAGGGTTAGAGCTTGGACTCAAGACGTTACAGGTAACGCGTGCATATTGCAGTAGTTTCTCGCTGGGGGCTGGCGATACGATGCTACGAATCGCGACCGAGTTTGCTATCGAACGCGAGTTATATAACAAAAAAGTAATAAGCATTCCATTAGTGCGTGAGCAACTTGCTACAGCTTATGCTTATCTTTTAGCGGCTGAAGTGTTATCACTTGTTGGCGCACGCGGATTACACGTTTGTATTAATCAGTTCAGTACATGGTCGCCAATCGTCAAGGTACTGGTGCCTGAGTATGTAGAGTCGCTTGCCAAGATCACTTCTTCAGTGCTTGGGTCACGTTTCTTCTTAAGAAATGCATATGCAGATGGAATGTACCAGAAAGCATTCAGAGACCATCTTATTGTTAGTGTGTTTGACGGGAGTAGCACCGTTTGTCTAGACAGTCTGAGTTTCCAGCTCAAATCAGCCAATAAAGGTCGTAGCAAAAAAGCCGACCATCTCAACCAAGCCGAAGCTAAAGCACGCTATCGCCAGTTGTATGACTTGCAGGTAGAGACAGGTGCTATTGATTTCCGTGAGCTTGAGATTTTCAACCGAGATGGTGACTTGGTGATGGAGTCACTCGAAACAATCATCGAAATGCTCAATGATGCCGATGTTACAGCAGGGTTGTCTGCTGAGACACTTACTACGCTACGTGAACAAGCAAACCAACTTCTTGTTGAACAGCGTTCGTTGGATCAAAAAATTCAGGATTACTTCTCAAATTCTGAGCAAAGCAAAGAGTTTGAAACGTTGCGCTTTAGTCTTGCGCGTAGTTATGCAGAGTTATTTGCTCGCATTGCTGTGCTGGGTTTCTGGGTTTTCAACCGTCATGGCTTAAGACCTGCTTTACAGGATGGTGCATGGCTGATCATTTTCTTAAATGCAGCTGAAGGGCAGACAGCTCCTCCTATGACGTCATTACGTGAAAGCACATTGGCAGATTTGCTAGACCGAATTTCAACCAACCATATGTTATCTGTCATCGATTTTGCACTGGCACCACGTGATGCCAAACCGGTTAAAGAGGAGATTACCCCATGAATAAAGATAAAGCTTACTGGAGCGCAATCATTCGTACGCTAGTAGCCAAAGAAATGCGCGTAGAGCCTGAGACGATTGATCCAGATCAAAAATTTACCAGTTACGGTCTTGATTCGATCGTTGCTTTGTCTGTGTCTGGGGACTTAGAAGATCTGACAAAACTGGAGCTTGAGCCAACACTATTATGGGATTACCCAACTATCAATGCGTTGGCTGAATATCTTGTTTCTGAGTTGCAACAGGGAGTTGCTTCATGAACAACCTTGCACGACTAGAACCGGAAGTTCTGTCTCGTCATACGATTTCTGCGGAACAGCTTGGTATTTGGTACATCCAACGTCTTGAGCCAACTTGCAGTGCCTACAATATGGTGGTGGCCTTTGATGTGAAGGTTAACCAATCATTAGGCAACAAGCCGATGGAGATTCTGGAAGCGGTAATGCATGATTATCCGCTGTTGCGTGTCAGCATGCCTGCCAATGATCAGGGGATTGAGCAACTCATCTGGGATCGTATGTATCCGAATATTATCTTTTCTGATGCTCGTCATATAGAAGCTTCTGATTTGACGCAATTGGTTGAACAGGACACCAAGCAGCCGTTTGACCTGACTCAGCCACCGTTGTGGCGTATTCATTGTTATGAGCGCGGCCAAAATCACTATGTGATTGCAGTTGTGATTCATCATGCTCTCATGGATTTCTGGTCGATTGGTCTCTTGCTGCGCGATGTCGGCAAACGTTTTGGACTAGTTACAGAGTCGGATACAGTGAATGGAATCGAGTTCGCACAGTATGCCGATAAGCAGCAGAGTACTGCTATTGATGATGCTGATGAGAGTCTACTGTTCTGGAAAAAAGCGTTACAACATGCACCACACGTGCATAGCATTCCGCTTGATTACCCTCGTCCAGCTATACAGCAACATAAAGGTAGCTCACTTGCTTTTCGTGTGCCTGAGCCAGTGTCATCTGGTCTTGTAAACTTGGCGAAAGATTATGAGATCACATTGTTCGGACTTGTACTATCTGGCTTTTATGTTCTGCTGCACAAACTCTCTAATGAAAATAATCTAGTCATTGCTACACCTGTAGCTGGTCGACTTGAACGTTCTTTGCGTAATGCATTGGGGCAGTTTGTCAATACGATTGCTATTCCCATGGATATCGATGCTGACCAGACTTTACGTCAATTTACACAGCAGGTGCAGGAACAATTAAGACAGAGCCTCAAGCATCAAAAAATTGCCTTTTCCAGAGTAGTTGAAGCTGTTTCACCAAAGCGTGATGGCAGTATTAACCCATTAGCTCAGGTGGGAATGTTTTGGGAACGTCTAGGGGGGATGGATGAGTTTAAAGAACTACTTCTGCCAATTCAGACCCCAGCGACTTTGGTCGGCCAAGACCTGACCTTAGGAAGTTTTCCAGTTCGTCAGCAAGAAGGACAGTTGGATATTACGCTAGAAATGGGCGGTGAATATCAGGGTGAACTTGTTGGAGTATTGAAATATAACACTGAGTTATTTTCTGCGCAGTCTGCCGAAAATATGGTGCAGCTGCTGCAAGCTGTACTAGAAGAGATGGTGGCTCATCCTGAACGTAAGGTCGTTGAGTTAGATATCGCACCTGATTATAAGGATGGTATCCAGTTCGAGGCTCTCCGTGGACAGGCGACTGATTATGTTCAGCATGATCTATTCGCAATGATTCTAAAGCAGATTGATGAGCGTGGTGAAAATCATGCTTTAACCTCAAAAGATCATACAATTAGCTATCGTGAGTTAGGTCAACATATTGGTGGTATTGCTGAATATTTGCGTGCACACGGTATTACTCAAGGTGATCGTGTAGGTCTCATGTTAGACCGCACAGCGTTATTGCCAGCAGCAATCCTTGGAATCTGGGCGGCAGGTGCAGCTTATGTGCCACTGGATCCTAATTTCCCAACTGAACGTCTACAGAACATCATTGAAGATGCCGAACCTAAAATCATCTTGACTCAAACCGAGTTAATGGATGCTCTTAACGTTTCTGTCCCTCGCTTAGATATCAATCAAGCTGGTGTTGTGGCACTTGAACAAGTGCGCTAGACGCTTGTTTTTGGTGACATTGCTTATGTGATGTACACATCAGGCTCGACAGGTAAGCCTAAAGGTGTCCGTATTGGGCATCCTTCAATTATCAATTTCTTGCTATCTATGAATGATAGATTGCAAGTGACTGCTGAGACTCAGTTGTTAGCAATCACCACGTATGCATTTGATATTTCAATTCTTGAATTACTCATTCCGCTTCTGTACGGCGGTGTGGTGCATGTTTGCCCACGTGAAGTATCACAAGATGGTAATCAACTCGTAGATTATCTAAATGCTAAGTCTATCAATGTGTTGCAGGCTACACCGGCTTCTTGGAAAATGCTCTTAGATAGCGAGTGGAGCGGCAATGCAGGGTTGACTGCACTCTGTGGAGGCGAAGCGCTAGATACTATTCTTGCAGAAAAACTGCTGGATAAAGTTGGTTGTCTATGGAATGTCTATGGCCCGACTGAAACTACAGTGTGGTCTAGTGCAGCTCGTATCACCGATGCAAAGTATATTGATTTAGGTGAACCACTGGCGAATACCCAGCTTTATGTTCTTGATGAGCAGCAGCGTTTAGTTCCGCCAGGCGTTATGGGTGAGCTTTGGATTGGTGGTGATGGTCTGGCAGTTGATTACTGGCATCGACCTGAATTGACAGATGCACAATTTAGAACATTGCCATCTCTACCAAATGCCGGTCGACTCTATCGAACAGGTGATAAAGTCTGTTTGCGTACAGATGGACGTTTGACTCATCACGGACGTCTAGATTTCCAAGTCAAGATTCGTGGGTTCCGTATCGAACTAGGCGAAATCGAGAATGTCCTCAAACAGATCGACGGTATCACAGATGCAGTAGTGCTGGTTAAGACCACAGCTGGCAACGACCAGAAACTGGTGGCTTATGTAACTGGACAAGAGCTTGATATTGTTGGTTTGAAAAAGACCCTGCAAATTCATCTTCCAGCTTATATGGTGCCAAGTGCGTTTATCCGATTGGATGAATTTCCAATGACGGCCAACAATAAGTTGGATCGTAAGGCATTTCCTGAGCCGATCTTTGAGCAGAGCAATGATTATGTTGCACCGCGTGATCCGATCGAAATCGAGCTGTGTACTACCTTTGAACAGATCTTGTCAGTCAAGCGAGTTGGTATACACGATGATTTCTTTGAATTAGGTGGGCATTCTTTATTAGCTGTGAAGCTTGTCAACCATCTTAAAAAAGCTTTCGGTACCGAACTGTCAGTTGCTTTGTTGGCACAATATTCCACTGTGGCGAGTTTGAGTGAAATCATTCGCGAAAATAAAGAAATTAAGCCATCCATCGTAATTGAACTACGCCGTGGAACCTATGAACAACCGCTGTGGCTGTTCCATCCAATTGGTGGCAGTACCTTCTGTTATATGGAACTTTCGCGTCATCTTAATCCGAACCGTACACTACGTGCTATTCAGTCTCCTGGACTGATTGAGGCAGATGCTGCGGAAGTGGCGATTGAAGAAATGGCGACGCTCTATATTGCTGAAATGCAAAAGATGCAGCCTCAAGGACCTTATTTCCTCGGTGGCTGGTGTTTCGGTGGTGCGATCGCATACGAGATCAGTCATCAGTTGCGTCAAATGGGACAGCAGGTCACAGGTATTGTCATGATCGATACCCGTGCTCCAATTCCAGAGAATGTGCCTGAAGATGCCGACGATGCGATGCTTTTGTCTTGGTTCGCCCGTGATTTGGCTGCACCTTATGGCAAAAAGTTGACGATCCCAGCGCAATATTTGCGTGAGTTGAGTCCAGATCAAATGTTTGATCATGTACTTAAAGAAGCTAAAGCCATTAATGTTCTGCCTCTCGATGCAGATCCATCAGATTTCCGACTTTACTTTGATACTTATTTGGCGAATGGCATCGCACTCCAGACCTATTTCCCAGAACCTGAAGATTTTCCAATCCTTTTGGTCAAGGCCAAAGATGAGCAGGAAGACTTTGGAGAAAGTCTAGGTTGGGATCAACTGGTCAAAGACACATTTACACAGGTGGATTTGCCTGGTGACCACTCATCAATTATGTACGCTGAGAATGTCGTGGCTGTAGCCCAGACCATTGATCAGATGTACCCAATTCCTGCATAAGAAATATAAGAAGGTAGAACCAATATGGTGACCATAGAACATGCTTTCCTCATACCAGCCGAGATTGACAAGGTTTTTAACTACCTTGCAAACCCGGCGAATGATGCAGGTTGGCAATTGTCGTGTAAGCATTCTGAGCTTCTAGACAGTACTCCGCGTGTGGGTAGTAAGTACGAAATAGGTTTTAGCTTTATTGGTCGTGAAATGTCCTTTAAAGGTGAAATTACACATCTAGTACCGAACGAATTGTATGCGTTTAAAGTAGTGGAAGGACCCTTTCACTACACCGGTACTTACCGTTTCAAACCACATCCGGAAGGTACATGGATTGAATGGGTGTTTGAGGCAGAGCCGGGTAGCTTTTTTGGTGTATTGCCGCCAGCGCTGCTAAAAAAGATGGTACTCGCTCAGTTCAAAAAAGATGTTGATAATCTTGAGGCTCTGGCTCAGAAGGGTGAAGCTTATGAGTCGGTTGACAATGAAAATAAACCAACACATGAGACCAATAAACCACTTCGTAAGACTCAACAAATGATGGAGAAATATGCGCGTTGGATTCTTAGCCATCGTCGTATTGTCTTGACTGTGGTGATGCTCTTAACACTTGCTCTAGCGTATCTGGCATCTGGTGTAAAAATTATTATTGACCCAGATGCACTTGCGCCTAAAGGACATCCTTATATCACCTCGACTAAGCTGATTGAAAAGAAATTCGGCTCCAAATATATGGTCGTGATCGGTATTACACCGAAGCAGGGTGATATTTACCAGCCGCAAGTGTTGGAAAAAGTTAAACGCATTACCGAAGAGGTTGATAATGCACCAGGTGTAGTTCGCTCAACTATGATGAGTCTGGCTGCACGTCAGGTGAAAGGGATCGAGGCTAATTCTGAAGGGTTCGATGCCAAGAAACTATTGCCGAGTAGTGCAGTCACTCAGGAGGATATCGATCACCTGAAAAAACTACTGGCACTGAATCCAACCTATATGAATTCAGTGGTATCTAAAGATCAACGAACTGCTGCAATTTTGCTTGAGCTTGAGGAAAGTCCAGAGGGCTTCCAGAAAATGATGGGCCCAATCAACAAAATTGTAGAGAGCGAACAGTCTAAAGATATGACTATTAGTGTCGGTGGCAATCCTGTGTATCTGGATAAAGCTGAAGACTACTCTAAGCGTATCAATATCTTGTTCCCGATTGCTGTATTAGTGATTGGTTTATTGCACTTTGAAGCATTCCGTAGCAAGCAAGGTTTGATTCTGCCACTCGTTACAGCTTTGTTGGCTGTGGCATGGGGTATGGGCATGATGGGCTTGTTCAAGCAGCCAATGGATATCTTTAACTCGCCTACGCCAATTCTGATTCTGGCCATTGCAGCAGGGCACGCCGTGCAGTTGCTCAAGCGCTACTATGAAGATTTTGATCGTCTGATTGCTCAAGGGATGGAGCCTAAAGCTGCCAATAGCGAAGCTGTAGTGCAGTCTTTGGTTCGTGTTGGTCCAGTTATGGTGTTGGCTGGTGGTATTGCAGCGGCTGGATTCTTCTCTCTGTTGACCTTCAACATTCCAACGATTCGTTCATTTGGTATTTTTACAGGAATTGGAATCATCAGTACGCTGGTGATTGAGATGACTTTTATTCCAGCACTACGCTCAATGTTGCCACCGCCTTCGGCTACAAAGGTCAAACGTAAAGGTTTGCCGATCTGGGATTGGATTCCAAACCGTATTGGTGATGTCATTTTGTCAGTTCGTCCGCGAATGATGTTAATGACTGCAATTGCTGCGATGGGTGTCCTTCTTGCTATCGGCACTAGCCGTATTGTGGTCGATAACGATAGCCGTAATTTCTTCTCTCGTGACCTACCAATGCAGCAAGACGACAGATTTTTAAATCAGTCTCTTGGTGGCACAAACAGCCTTTACATTATGGTTGATACGAAGGTTCGTGATGGTATTGAAAACCCTGAAATCCTAAAAGCGATTGATAATACAGAAAAGTTCGCAAACTCAATTCCAGAGGTTGGTAAAACAATCTCTATCGTGGACTATATCAAACGAATGAATCAGGCAATGAATGCCGATCAGCCACAGGCATTTCAGGTTCCTGCAACCAAAGATGTCGTTGCTCAATATCTGCTGTTGTATTCAATGTCTGGTGAGCCGACTGATTTTGAATCTTACATTGATACCACTCAACGCTATGCCAAGATCACGATTCTTCTGAAAACAGGTAGTAATCATCGAATCAAAGAAATCCTTGAGTCGCTAAAAACGTATATGGCGGGTCAATTGGGTGATAAAGCTGTAGTAAGTTTTGGTGGTGACGTGACGCAAACCATTGCTTTGACTGAAACGATGGTTCACGGCAAGCTCATGAACATTCTACAAATTTCGTTTGCCGTATTCTTTATTTCAGCACTGGTTTTCCGTTCGATTTCAGCTGGTCTGATTGTTCTTACACCACTTCTGTTCTCAATTCTTGCCATCTTTGGCGTAATGGGCTGGCTCGACATTCCGCTCAATATTCCGAATTCCCTTATCTCGGCCATGGCCGTAGGTATTGGTGCGGATTACGCCATCTACTTCCTCTATCGCTTGCGTGAAATCTTGCGCGAAGAAGGGGGCGATATCAAAGACGCTATTCGTAAAACTTTAAGTACTGCTGGTAAGGCTTCGCTTTTTGTTGCGACTGCGGTCGCTGGTGGGTATGGCGTATTGTCTTTGTCGCAAGGCTTCCATGTCCATCAATGGCTCGCAATGTTTATTGTGATTGCAATGCTTTTCAGTGTATTTGCAACCTTAATTATGGTACCTACAATGATTCTGATGTTGAAACCTCGTTTTATCTTTTCTTCAAAGAAGAAGAGCCTTCCTGTTGCACAAACAGTTGTGACAAGCCTTTTGTTGGGTACGGCGCTTACCTTTTCATTGCCTAAAACATCTCATGCAGATGAAGTTCAAGACATTGTTAATCGTAGTAATGATGCCTCTAAGTTCTTATCTTCAACTGCTAGCGCCAAATTTATTTTGACCTCTAAAAGTGGTGAACAACGTGTACGTCTGACTAAAAATATGACCAAACTTGCGGGAAACACTCAGAACAACATGCGTTTGACCGAGTTTATCTCGCCAGCAGATGTACAAGGCACCACAACGCTATTGATTGAGAATGCAAAAGGCAGCGATAGCATGTTTGTCTATTTGCCTGCATTAAAAAAAGTACGCCGTCTTGCATCAGCGAATAAGGGCGATGCTTTTATTGGCACGGACTTTAGTTATGGTGATGTCCTTGGCTATAAGTTAAGTGACTGGAAGTACACGAAACTTGCAGATGGCAAATTTAATGGCAAAGATTGTTACATGATCGAAGCAACGCCAATCAATAATACTGTGAAGAGTGACTTTGGTTATAGCAAACGTCGCATGTGCATACTCAAAGACAACTTTGTTACAGCAACCATCGATATTTGGGATACAGCAGGCAAACCCTTAAAGCATATTGAGTTCACGGATATCCGTCCTTACGGCAAAGTGAAACCAAGATGGCAAGCCATGAAGTCTATGGCGAAGAATCTGCAAACTCAGCATATGACACAAGTGATCGTCAATGATTTTGTCGCAGAAAAAACTTTATCCGATAAGATTTTCTCACCGCAGAGTCTTGAAAAATGACGCAAGGTGCCTATTGGGTATTTGCATGCTGTAGTAGCTTTATGCTACTGCAGCATGCTTATGCAGATGACAACGAAATTAGTTTTGTGAGCCAGAACTCAGCCAGACTCGATGTCTGGTCATCAGATCGGGATTTAAGTTCTTTAAAAAACATTGGGCAAGCAAGTTTCTGGTCCAATGGTACGCTCAAGTTTAACCCTGAGTTCAAGATCCGTTA
Organism: Acinetobacter sp. 12966; assembly: GCF_031196995.1. Lineage (NCBI taxonomy): Bacteria > Pseudomonadati > Pseudomonadota > Gammaproteobacteria > Moraxellales > Moraxellaceae > Acinetobacter > Acinetobacter sp. 12966. The sequence goes on along the minus strand of NZ_JAVIMC010000055.1, from coordinate 12,700 downwards.
TGACATAAATATTGGAGATGAAACGGACCATACTGTAAACCCAGATCAGGTGAGTAAGGTGAATCGCAACTTACGTGAGTTGTATGTCTCTTACAACTGGGATCAGACATTCTATCTTGATGTTGGGCGTCAGATTGTCGTCTGGGGGAGAGCTGATGGGATTAATCCAACAGATAATCTATCGCCTCGTGACTATACGCGCCTAGTACCAGATGAAACAGATCAACGTCTTGGAAATGATGCAATCAAATTGACGTATATTCCTGAATCTGGAACCAATAAATGGACTGCATTGTGGTATCCGCGTAGTCGTTCAGATGTGATTCCATTGCGTCAGATTGCTGGTGTTCAGTATGACATAGACCGTAAGAGCCGTCCTGCATTTGCAATGCGTTGGGATTATTCCGTAGATGGTCTAGATGTAGGAGCATCGTATTTCTCAGGTTCGGACCATATACCTGATCTGTCAGTTCTTTCAGCGTCTCCAACAGGAGAGGCCACATTGCAGTTGAAAAATAATCCTATGTCTGTCTATGGAGTTGATTTCAGTTATAACCATAACGATATTGTGTGGAGAGGTGAGGCTGCGTATACAAAGACTGACTCAAATGGTAGTGAAGACCTTAACCATAAGAAAAATAATTTAACAGTGGTTATGGGACCGGAATGGTCATTAAAAAATTCTACGCTGAGTTTAGTAGGCGTGTACAAGCATACAGAGGACTTTAAATCTGCCGATAGCCTAACCAATCCATCATTGAGTACAGTTTACCGTTATCAGCAAACAATCAGTAATCAATATGAGCAGGATCAATATGGAGCTATGCTGCGCTATGCACTTAACTTATTGAATGATAATTTGAAATTGGAAGTAACAGGATTCTACTTTGCGCCAGAGTCTAATGAGTTGTTAAGAGTACGTATTAATTACAACCTCGATGATCACTGGCAGTTAAATGCAGGTGGAGATCGCTTCTGGGGTAAAAATGATACGGTGCTAGGACAATTTAGAGATAACAGTCTGGTGTATGCCCAGGTTCGATATAACTTTTAAGATAACTCGTTTCTAAACAATGCTGGAGTGCCCAGCACCTAATAAGGTGATTTATGGATAATTTAAATAACACAAAAAAAGATAATTTTTCACAGAAGACCATATTAGTAACAGGTGCAGCAGGTTTTATTGGCAGCAGATTGATCGTTGAACTTCTGCGTGAAGGTCATCAGGTGATTGCTGCGCTGCGTAATGCCGCAACCAAGAAAAATAAGCTATTAGATTTTATTGCAACCCAAGGGCTAGTCGATCCATCTATTTCGTTTGTTGAATATGATTTAAGCCGCGATTTTAAGCTGGATTCTCTGTTAGCGGATGCTCAGACAAAGATCCACGTGATTTATCATCTTGCTGCATCCTTTAATTGGGGTATTAGCAAAGCTGAAGCTGAGCGTACCAATATTAAGTCAGGGCTTACTTTGATTAAATGGGCTGCCACCTTGAAGCAGCTTGAACGATTTATCTGGATTGGTGGGTATCGTGTGGCTGCTCCGCCGCAAGAGTCGGCTGATGAGTTGTATTGCAAACATGGTGGTTATGAAGCTTCAAAAATTTTAGGTTATCAAGCTTTCATTGAGGCCTGTAAGCGTTTAAATGTGCCATGGACTGCAATAAATCCAGCGACGGTCATTGATGGTTTTTATAACTATGGCGATATGCAATATATCGGTATTGCTGACATGATTGATAAGCTCTATCAGGGACGTCTGCTGGCATTGCCAGGTGGGCGTGACACATTCCTGCCCCTATGCAATATGCAGTATATCGTGAGCTTTTTGATCCGAACGATGTCTTATCCTGAGACCATTGCTCAGGAGTATATGCTGCTTGATCCTGCAACACCGAAATTTCATCGTCTGGTTCACCTCGCTGCCGAGCATTTAGGGGTTAGCTCACCACATTTACAAGTACCCAAAGGTCTATTAGAGAAACTACCTGAGGTATTACTTGATGGTTCCAAAGAGCAACTTTCTTTCATTTCTACCGAGCACTACCATGTTGATGGGGCAGAGGCGATGGCGGCGAAGATGGGCATCACGGACTTGATTAATATCACTCCTTATTTTTCTCGTTGGATTGATCGTTTGGTGCTTACACGATTTGGTCGTATGCAAGTTTCAACACCTAATTCTTTTAGCTATCAAAACCGATATTGGACAGAAATCTATACTAAACAGCCAATTGGTTCAGAAAAATCTTCCGCACTGTTTTTACACGGCATTCCATTTGATAGCACATGCTGGTCTCCAATCATCAATAAAATTACCTATGATCAGGTTGCTATGATGGACCTGCCGGGACTTGGCCGTTCAGGTAGTTATGAGATGATGGAGGATAACAATCATGAATTTATCGACACTGCTGCAAAACTTTTAGCGCCAAATAGTGTGGTTATTGCACATTCGTTAGGTTGTCTCTTTGCATTAAATCTTGCAAAGACATATCCCGAAAAAGTTGCACGCCTCATCCTTATATCACCTTATTTTGTTCAGGCGCAGGCTGCTAAAATGTTTCAGATACAAGCAATATCTAAACTAATTTTCCGTTTTGTGCCAAAAGATGTGATTGCTAAAGACTTGCATCCAGATGGGCAACAGAATCCGGCGGTTGGTTATGCGATGAATTCATTACGTCGAGTGTCGGTAGCCAAGCATATTAGTGAGTATATGCATCGGATTAGTTTGCCAGAACAGCGTGCAATGCAAACGGCTTTACTCAACGAGCTTCAATCTAAAGTCGAGATTATTGTGGGAGAGAACGACCCAATAGTTACATCAATAAATCCTAATATCCCCGTACAAGTTTTTGCTGGCGCAGGCCATAATCCACACGTCACACATGTAGAGGCAGTTTCTGACTATCTCGCACCTGTTCTGATGAAATACAACAGCACTATAGCTTCCTAATGTCTAATCGTGCCCAAGTACGGGTTTATGTCTGCCCAGTTTCACGGGTACCACAAGACCATTTGGTATTGAGCCATTATCTTGGCTTTCTCAGTTTGGCAGAGAAGCTGAGATATGATCAATATCATCCTAAGGCGGCTCGCCTTTTCTTGATCTCTCGTGTCTTAACGAAGTCTGTTTTAGCAGATAAGTTGGGTATTTCACCCCATGAGGTCATCATTCAATTGCAACCTAACGGCAAACCTTTTATACAAGGTGGTAAAGCTGTTTATTTCAATCTTAGTCATTCAGCAGATGTTATTGTTCTTGCAATGACTGAAGAAGGAGAAATGACCCCAACCTTGGCAAGGTCACCGAGATTTATGCCATTAAATGATGTTAACTATAAGTATATGATTTAATTGATTGTGTGTAGTTTTTAGTGGGTTGAAATTTTTAGCAATTTAGATCATTTAAGGGTATTTTGGTCACTTCATATTGGAAATTTTAGTCTATAAAAGTCACCTGTATTTTGGTGCGAATTTTCATGAGAAACAACAACATTATATAATTTAATATAATGATTCTTGATCCTCATGAAATTTTTTTATATTCAATTCAATAAATGAATATTATGCTCAATCCTATTTTGGATCATCTGGAGAGTCTCTGTTTGAATTTGTCCAGGTAATAGATCATGAGCGATATTGCTGAATCGGATTGCAACCTTACAAATCGAGCCAATAATTTCATCGACTTCTTGGGCAGAAAGTTCCGCTTCCTGAGTACCAAGTTTTACAAGAGCTTGTCGAGGAATATCCAGTGCCTCACCCATGATATCCATTTGATGATATCCACCTGGCCCCTCACAGAAAGTAACATCATAAGCAGGGGAGAGTTTCCATTGCCCATTTTGGGACATCAGAAATGAAAAGTTTTTGCAATGATCATCTCGATTATTGAAGACTACATTGAAAACAGCTCGCTTGAATGCAATTGCTTTTTCGCGAACATCATTGGTGCAAAAGTGTGCAGCGCGAAGAAAGTTACTGTAGTCTAAACTCCCTGGTGATTTAAAATCAGCTCCGGTGAAGGCCGCTAAACTTTGCATAGGGATACGCATGCCATCGTGGCGGTCAAATCTCTTTGATGCAAATGCGGTTAATCCATTCGGAAGAGTAAAATATTGAGTGTCAGGGGTATCAATATGACAATGACGCAAACATTCTGCATAAACAGCTTCAATTGCACAAACTTCAGGATGCTCTTGCTGAGCGGGAAATTTGATCAGCCAAGCTTCATGTTGATGTGAGCTAACTGTTGAGAATTCGTTGGTGACAGGATCACGATAGACGAGTGCTTTTGGCCTTGCACCTTGTGGAGATCCACCCATAATTAATAAATGCTGTAAAAATTCTGCACCTTCTCCTTTGAGAACTTGCTGAACTTCTTGAGCGAGTTTAATCAGTGGAGTATTTTCAGTTAATGCTAACTCAGGTGCTGAAGGTTCAAAGGATAATGCCCCCATTGCATGTGTATTAATATACGTGAGTCGTTCTAATGGCCCAATCCGTGCTGGATTGAGTCCATTTTTTTTAAATAAGCGATCCATAAGAAGCATGCCCCAACCATCGGGTAGGGCATCATATATAGGACCTGGCAATCCCATTTGATGTGTAGGAAAGTTCGTTCTTAATGAGTCACCTTTTAATGGAAGTAGGTAAGAGGAAAGTTCTAAACCTTTACTGATCGCTTCTGCACTGTATTCAAAGGCAATTAATGGCCGACCTGTGATTGCGGTTGAGGAGACCAGTGTACCCCAAAGCCAATATTCACCCCATCCATTGTAGTAAACATTAAGTTTTTTGAGCATGGACTTATTTCCTTTTGATACGTTGGCGAGCCGTATTGCTCTCATAGCGGAGAATGTCATTTACACTGTTTAAATGAGGTTTGAAGAGTTCCTCTAATTCTTTTAATCGGCCCAATACCATGGCAACGCGTACTAAATTTTCAAATGAAACATTTCGACCGGCTTCCAGATTAGATACTGTATTCACACTAATACCAGCACGTGTAGCGACGTCTGCCTGAGTCATTTCCAGATAAAGTCGTTCTTTGCGAAGCCTTTCACATAATAACGTGACAACCTCTTCAGGCTTTTTGAATTTTAAATCCATAATATTGGGCCTTATATCTATATATATCTATTAAAACACAAAATAATGGATTTATAGAAATAAACCATTTGATGTAAGGAGGGTGCTTAATTGGCCTGATTAGATCTAATTAGACTAAAAAAGTCTAATTAGACATTTACAATTTAATAGAGTCTAACAACCTGCTTTAAGCTTAATCAGTTTCGCCTGATGTCGCGAGGAACCAGTATTTGCTATCAGGTTAATCTGGAATATTTGGCACAAGTGGTTTGGAGCAATGAGGTTGGGCAGGGTTTTATCTTTTCTGATAACTTATTGGGTACCGATTCACAACTTATTCATCATATTCTGGAAATATTTCTTCAATTTCATTGTGCTGCGGCAATTTATGCTTTTTATTCACTTCGAATTGTAAACTAATACTGCAAATTCTTGTTTAAATGATCATTAAATTTTGTGCTAACTTGGACAGACATTATTTGGCTAGTGGGACAAACAGTTATTGCTCTTTAAGATGATTAATTTTACCACTCACGCTTGGAAGTCTATATTAAATCATTACAGGAATGACTGGTAAACCACGAATAAGAATGCGTGGCAAACTTATCCAATAATTTGCATTAAAGATGAGAAACTATCATCAGATACATCAGTAACTTGAATACCCCAAGTGCTTTTGCATCTTTATCCTTGAAGCAGAACTTAATTCGCCTTTCATTTTCAGTCAGGCTGAAGTTTTCTGCCCGTAATGTTAAATCCTGTAATGTCTTTTTGAGCTCTGTTTTGCTCTGCTGAGAGAGTTCTAAATGAAGATATTTTTTGGGAAATAAGCTATGAATAAAAGAAAGAAGTTTCTTCAGTTGCCGTTTTTCATTGAGTTCAAAAATTAACTGGGCTGAATTGGGCTGAGCTTTTTCAAGATAAATTGAGTAGATTGTATGAAGCTGTTTTTTGTATTTACTTTGTACATTTGCATAACGCTCCTGAACATGTTGAATGACCTTTTTTTCCTCCTGATTGGTTGGCAACATGGTGACCAATGCATTCGGAGTTTTCCTTAAAAAATCTGTGGTAAATAACCTCGATGATTTTTTTTGGTTTACACAGGAGGTTTTCAAATGCTGGGCTTTAGCACGTAATTTTTGCGCGATTTGCAAAGGAATAGTTTCAGGTAACATAAGGTCTTGTTCTTTTTCTACTGCAAGAATGTGATGCAATAATTCAAAAGTCATCTCTGAGTCATGAGCTCCTAGCATCAGTGAATCAGGCGATTTCTGTTGACCTAGTTGAAATTGATGATCATGTTGCCTGTAACGGTCTTTAGTGAGTTGATGAAATAAAAACTGTTTGATCGCCCGCTGCTGAACAGGATATTTAATGGCATCATCATGTTTCAGAATGTTAAAATAGGCTTCTTTAGGAAGCGGGCTGTGCATTTGATTCAGCTGGTAGCTAATTGCTAGATGCATTAAATGCAGATAGCTTGAACAGGTCGTGTCAGGGGTTAGGTGCCCGGCAAAATGAGAAAGTGCATACCAGGTTTGCTGAGTATTTCTGTTTCGCAACAATGCATAACGGATACGTAATTGCTCATGTGGGCTATAGTCAGTAAATGCATCTGAAAGTGTTGAGTTTTTTAAAATCAGGTAAAGATGATTAAATGCAGAATGGCGCAGACTATGGTAAGTAAAATTGTGTTCTCCAAAAACTGGCTGGATCAATTGTTTCAATAGGGAATTCACTTCATTTTCATGAGTTTCTTCTAAGGACTGTTTTAAAAACAGCGGGTGTGCAACTGATTTTCCTTGTTCTTTTAGCAGACGTTTTCTATTCTGACTGTATGTTTTAAATGCATGTAATTCGTCGGCTTTAAGTAGATGATGCAGGGGAATCTTGCGGTAAGCTGAGTAGCTTTTTTGATTTTTATTGCGATTGTTGCGAATGGTGAGTATCACAGCATCTTCACTAATAAATAGATCACGTACGAAGATATTCAATGTTTCATTGATCCGTAGTCCGACTCTGAATCCTAGAATAAAAATCAGTTTAAATATATTTTTATCCTGAATCGAAATATCTTGAGTATTTTCGAGCTGCTCTAGCATGTGGTGAAAAATATGGGGCGAGATCAATGCGGTTCTGCAGATTTTTACCTGGATTAAATTATCTAGATCGATAGTGGGTGCGTTAAAGAATAAGGTCTGTTTGTGATGAAACTCCTGTAGACGTTTTTGTAAAGTCGCTCTAGTTGTTTCTTTCTTTAATAAAAGCATTTCTCCATACAGATCTTCAAAATCAGCATCTGAAAATGATGAAATATCTTTGTCTTGCGTTGCCTGCAGCCAATGGACTGCAAACTGTGAAAACATGGTCTTCAGAGAACTTTGCTTGAGCGGCTGAAAATCTGCACGTATAAGCTTGCGCTTAAATCGTTGCTGCTGCTGAATAATATGATTGAGAAGGTCCAGTTGAGGTTCCGTTAATTTTGAGCGTAGAATGCTCCACAGCAGCAAACGTTCCAAGGCTGAAGATTGTTCTCTGGCATATAATTCTATGAGTTGATCGCTATAGTTTTTTGCACGAATAGCTTGACGTATTTCTACTAAAATATCGGCAACATCTAATGCAATAGTGACTTTAGACTGGTCTTGAGGGTTTTCATAAACTTCCTGAATCGTATGGGTAGGCGTGGGTTCAGGCTGAATAAAATAAGCTGCTAATTGTTTTTCGAGAGGACTGGAACTGTAAATTTCATTTTTTAAGATACAAATGGACATTTGATCCAGTCCACTGTTTTTTAGGAACTGTGTGTAGTAAAAACCATATTTTAACAGGTCTTTATAACGTACCTTTTCCTCAGGAAAGCATTCGATGATGCAAGTGTTGATCACTTGTTCTGCGTCATCAATATCTGAAAATAAATCAAATTTTTGATGTTTTAGTCTGTAGATCCAGCATTTCACAATATCGTTTAACACAAACGTTTTTGTATAGCTCACTGAAAAATTCAGGTTATTTATACGCTGATTACCGAAATGCCGGTTCGGGATCTCAAGTGAAACAATATGATTTAGGTTTGAAAAGCTTTGAAATTTCTTAGTTTTTAAAATGATTTTTAAAAACTTTTGTAGTTCGTTCTCATTATAAATGCCATTAAATAATATTGTGCTGATCAAACAAAAAGCGAGGGATTGAGTTGGACTGAAGTCATTATGTTCTGTCCAGTGAGCAATCAAATTTTTGGCAAATTGAGTCACCCTTTTACCATGTTTTAAAGTCTCAATATTTTGTTGGGGTGGGGGGCTTTCATGACGAACAGGTGTTGCAGGAATAGGGTAGTTTTGATTTGATAAACGATTAAAACGCTTGATATATTTCGCGAATTCTAAGCGTGCCATTTTATGACTACGAGTATTAGATTTGTACTTTTCCAAAAGTTGATTATCGACTTGTCTATATACATCGGAATAGTTTTCAGGTGTAAGCTCTAGGCATTTCTCACTAAATAATTTAAGAAGAAATTCCTTATTTTTTATAAGTTTTTTTTGTCGTTTTAGGGAGTGTGGATGTCTGCTCATTTAATCATGATCCCGTTGAATGTCGACATACTTTTAAGCTCTAATATTTCAATTAGCTTATCTTGTGCTGTTCTGATTTGATCGTAATCAGTCGCCTGAAAAGCTGAATAGCGGTCAAACAGTCCCTGCATTGCTTCGTCATGACCAAAGATGCCTTTAACTACATCTTCATTGCAGTCTTGTGCAAAAAAATAACGAGCAAAGTGGCGGGTCCAATTGCGCTGAAGGGCTATTTCTGTACAGTATTTTTGAATATCAGAAAGTTCTAAATTTCGGATATATCCTTGTGGATCGTAAAATAATAGAAAGGGGCGTTCACCCTCGAAGACCTCATGGATTGCTTGTACTTGTTCATTGGACAGATAGGCTTTTGTGAGGTAGAGAAAGTGTTTTAAATATTTTAGGTAATGCTGTATTTCATCACGAAGATAATCGTTAAACGGTAGATATCGTCCAATGGTGCCCGAATAACGCTGCTCTTTATCTGCAACAGCCATCAATTGATTGTCGAGGTCAATATAATCTAGATTGGGCGGGAAGGACTCACTTGGTCGTGCTGACGTTATCAGCATGCAAATATGCCATAGCCAGATTGAATAATATTTTAAAGTCTCAAAAGGATTCGGATGTTCCCTCACTCGTTGGTCAAGCTGGTGAAAAAATGATTTAACAAATGGTAGATTAGGTGTCTGCTGACTACCAAAAGAATGCGGGTTACTGAATTCTTCAAGATATTCAGTTTCCAGCTGAGGAACAGTCAAAGTTAGAATTTGAGTATAAATATTAATAATATCCACGATTTGTGTTGAAGAGTAATGGCATGGAATATAGTGCTGAACACTTTCTCCATTAAGCAATTTGCTTTCCAGTTCATACTCAAGTTCATTCAATGCAATATCACTGAGTAAGCGCGGAAGATTTTGTGTTGTTAACTGGAAGGTCAGCCCTTTATTAATTTTTTGTAAATACTCCTGTATCTTGGAATCAATCTCAACACCATCCATTTTTTTCAACTGACTTAGATTTTCCAGATAATATTGAGGCAGAGGAATCGTAAAAGAATTCACGGTATTCAACCGATGTTTTCTTAAAACAAAATCCTTGAATTTAGAGACTTCAAAGCTTTGCTTAAAGAAACATTTTTGGGGTTGCAGTGATACTTCTTTGTTTTTTGTACTGACTCGTAAATTTTTTTGAAATACCGGCAGATCTTTATAATGAGTAAGACTGAGGACTGAAAATAAAAGCAGGGTATGAATTGGAGAATTTTCTGCCTGTTCTAATAAAATTTGCATAATGTACTGTGCGGTAGGCAAATCGAAGACCCGAGGATTCGGCTTGCTCATTAGCTCATTCTTGTTTTGATGCAGAATTTGATTTTTGAGATTATTGATCTGAGCTGTGATAGAACATTGCTCTAGTGAGTTAAATTCAAAATTATGATCTTCAACTTTTTCTATAGTTTTATCTTCGCGTGGTTGTTTAGCTGTACCTTGTTCAAAATGAGTCTGATACGTTTGTTCATCATCGAGAGATATTCTTGATATCTTTTGAACATCAGTTTGAGGAGCTTCTTTGGCACCTGAACTGCTTTGGCGATTTCGTTTTAAACGTTCAGACTGAGTAAAGACATATTGATAGATGACACGTAGATTTGCCAGCTGGCCAATTTGTTTTTCATCTAAATTTGGTGTGGAGCGGTTAAGTAACTCTCTATTCTCTGTTTCAGCTTTATTTAAAAACTTAAGAAGATCCTCCAACTCAATAGGGAGAGGTGGTAATAAGTTATAAAGCCAATGGTATTCCTGTTTTTTGCTGGCTAAACGAAAACGTCTACAGAGGTTAGCTACAGTGGCTGCATGTTCTTTGCTATCAAGCAATTCAATACATCGAGTATTAAAAATGGCCCATTTCAGGGCATTAGCTTGATATGCTGAAGGCGTATTAATGACTGCAATAAGATAATGAACGAGAGGATATTCACTGATTGATTGTTCTACAAGTTTTTGATTTATAATATTGTTAAGTTCAATAATTTTAGTAGGTTTAATGAACTCATTGAGTTTGATAGAATCCTGATAATTTTCCAGCTTTGCTTCTGCTAGTGTTTGATAGAATTCTCGAAACGGCTCAAGCTTTAATTCTTGAGTATCTTCTAAGTAACTATATCCGTTCATGATGATATTCCAGCCAGAATTTTTTCTAATGAAAGTGGACCAGCATAATTTGAAATAGGACTTACTGGACTTTTGGATTTAGACAGCCCTGATAATTCTCGTAGATGATTGATAGTTAGAACTTCCTGACCGAAAACTTCCTGAAGATGTGCGGCTAAGTATTGTTCATTTAGCCAATGTGCGATGATATCTAAGCCATGAATTGAGTGATGTAATCCGGAACATAGTAATGCCTTTACTTCGCTTAAAGCCATGATAGTGAATTCGTAGGAATTATTTTTTTCATAAGCTCTAAACGTAAATTCAGTTTTATACTTATTGTAAAAATAAGCATAGATCCAGCTGAAATGACTACTAAAAAAATAGTGATCAGCTTTGTCTGTTGTCAGAAGAGGAATTTCGATATTCTGTTTAAAAGTTAAATTCAAGTGATAGTTTTGCTGTTTCTCATTAAGCTGAAAAAATAGAGCAATCCAGATTTGGTAGGCATGCATACATTTTGGATAACACATTAATTGTAAGTTTTTTGAAGATACACGATGACTTTTAATAGCTTTTTTTTTATAGACATATGCTGATGTCTCCCCATATTTATGCCAAGTGGCTGAAAAATAAGCTATAATATTCACGTATTTTTTATAGGAGAGTCAAGGGTTGCGCACCCTATATTGTGTTAATAAATTGTAAATTTCACTATATATAGTGTTTTTAATCTTTTTAGGGCTTTGTTGCACAAACCTATCTGTAAAGGCTTTTTCAGCGATATAATTTTCAAATGAAGAAGCCTACACACAAAATCTACCGCACAACCAATTGGCCCGCATATAACCGAGCACTCATGAGTCGCGGAAATATTGCCATTTGGTTTGATCCTGCTACGCAATGGTATGCGCCATCAAAAGGCAAACAAGGGCGAAATCAAATCTACTCCGACGCAGCTATCCAATGCTGCTTAATGATTAAATCCTTATTCCGTCTGTCTTTACGTATGGTTACTGGCTTTGTGCAAAGTCTGATTAAACTTTGCGGATGAGCAGCCCCGAATATCAGTGATATTCTTACACCACGCTTTGTAGAAGACAAAAGCATATTGATATTGTAATCAGCTACCAAAAAAGTAGCGATGGGCTGCATCTACTCATGGACTCTACAGGGATGAAGTTTCTAGGTGAGGGCGAATGGAAACGCAAGAAACATGGACCTGAATATCGTCGCCAATGGCGTAAACTACATATTGGTATAGATGCCAAAACCCTACAAATACGCGCTATTCAGCTCACAACCAATAATGTCAGTGATTCACAGGTGCTTGGTGATTTACTTAATCAGATTCCACAAGATGAGCGGATTGATTCTGTTTATACCGATGGAGCTTATGACACCAAGCAATGCCGTCAGGTCATTGCAGATCGGCAAGCGCATGCGGTGATTCCACCTAGAAAAAATGCGAAACCATGGAAAGATACAAAGAGTAGCTCGCTAGAGCGAAACGAATGACTTCGAACAGTTACACGTTTAGGCAGGACACTCTGGAAAAAATGGTCAGGCTATCATCGGCGAAGTTTGGTTGAAACTAAGATGCATTGCATCAAATTATTAGGAGATAAGCTCAGTGCAAGGAGTTTTGATAGCCAAGTGAATGAGATCCATGCACGTGTAGCCGTCCTTAACAGATTTACGGAATTAGGTCGACCACTTACCCAAGTTACGCCTTAAATTTGGCTCAATTAGGGGCGCTTTGCATTTCAAATCTTTGTGCAACAAAGCCACCTTAATAACGGATTTGTTTAACGCCAGCATACTTTTTGAAACACCACCCAACTTGGGGTGGTGTTTCAAAAAGTAT
>NZ_JAVIMC010000054.1:0-258 GCF_031196995.1 Acinetobacter sp. 12966 | reverse complement strand
CCAAAAACGACTTTAAACAATTTAGCTTCGTCTCAAACAGCGCAGCCTACAGAAAGGCGAGTGGCTCATACCGATAAACCACTCAATTCAACCGCTCTTGAACAAACGCAAACTGAGCAGTTGCCACAAAACACCAATAGCGAAACTAAAAGTGGTGGGGTCAAAACACCCGCAATGCAGCAAGAATATTCCAAAGCACCGAGCACTCAAGTTGAACATGATGATGTTGTTCAGGTGAGTAGCGTGGATGTGCTGAGT
>NZ_JAVIMC010000053.1:0-523 GCF_031196995.1 Acinetobacter sp. 12966 | reverse complement strand
GCTTTGTTGCACAAACCTATCTCTAAAGGCTTATTCCACAATATAATTTTCAAATGAATAAGTCGACACCTAAAATTTATCGCACAACCAATTGGTCTTCATATAACCGAGCTCTCATTAATCGTGGAAATATTGCCATTTGGTTTGATCCTGCTACGCAATGGTATGCCCCATCAAAAGGCAAACAAGGACGAAATCAAACTTACTCCGACGCAGCTATCCAATGCTGCCTAATGATTAAATCTCTCTTCCGATTGTCTTTACGCATGGTCACTGGCTTTGTTCAAAGTCTCATCCATCTTTGTGGGTTAAATTGGATAGCGCCAGACTACACTACAATTTGTAGACGACAACAGCATATTGATATTGTGATTAGCTATCAAAAAAGTTGTGATGGACTGTATCTAATCGTTGACTCTACAGGTCTGAAATTCTTAGGTGAGGGTGAATGGAAGCGTAAAAAACATCAGTCTGAATATCGTCGCCAATGGCGTAAATTACATATGGGTATAGATGCTAAAAC
>NZ_JAVIMC010000052.1:0-203 GCF_031196995.1 Acinetobacter sp. 12966 | reverse complement strand
AAGGGATGGTTCGACGAGTTGAAGACGCGCATCCAAAAGCTGTTTTGAGGTGATGAAGGGGCTGACTGCTCTGTCGGTCAGTCTCGCGATGTTCGCATTCAGCCCCAATAGATTCGCCTATTTTCACTACCTCATACGAGGTATAAAGCCAAACTGAATCGTAAAGAATTAACATTACATACTGCTAATTCATTTGCTACTGT
>NZ_JAVIMC010000051.1:0-186036 GCF_031196995.1 Acinetobacter sp. 12966 | reverse complement strand
CACCTGATCCCTTCCCGAACTCAGAAGTGAAACCTCTTAGCGCTGATGGTAGTGTGGGGTTACCCATGTGAGAGTAAGTCATCGCCAGCTCATTATTCCAAACACCCCCATTCCTATGAATGGGGGTGTTGCTTTTTGTGTGAGAAAAAAATCTAAATCTCCGACTAACTTTAGAATGAATTGTGATATAAATCACACTATTTAAAATAATAAAAAGAGAATTAATCATGTAATTTGCAGGATTTAAAATATTTTCTATTATATTGGCTATAACACTCAGTTGTAGTTCTATATATGCTAACGAAACTGTGAAAAGTCTGTATAGTACAAAAGCTTTTTTAAATATTTGTGTAAGTTCTAGAGGAAATCCAGAATTAATAAATAAACAAGCAAAAAATATGGGATTTATCCAAATGCCTAATGAATATGCTGCACATTTTTTAAAAGATTATAATGGTCATGCTTGGATGATAAGTTCTTCTGAAGGAAACTTTGTTATTACTCAACTCGATAATGGCGTATGTTCATTATTTATAAATAAAGGAAATTCAACTGAAATTCAGAAGAATTTAGAAAGCTGGCTACCTCCAGAATCTACTGGCCTAACTTATAAAAAAGAAATATTTAAAGATAGGAATTTGACCACAACAAATTATATTATTTCTAAAAATGGGAAGCCTTTAGAGACATGGATATATACTAGTTCATCTGAAAAGAATGCTTCATTAGTTGCGGTTATTTCTCATCAAATGAATTAATGAAAGCAAGTGGAAGTAGAGAAGAGCCAATTTAATTAATAAAGGGCTCTTCTAAAATTGATTATTTCAGTTGTCTACGCGCATGCTTTAGAGCAGTTCGAAGACCTTCTTCTAAGGTCGGATGATAAAAGGGTTTCTCTAGAATATCATTTACCGTTAATTCTTCACCGATTATCCAGCTTAATAAATGGGCCATATGTTCAGTTGCTTCCGTAAATAGCTCAGCACCTAGAAATTTTTGGCTTTCCCGTTCAATATAAACTTCAATAGCACCTTTATTTTTTCCAAGAACTATAGCTCTTCCTTGTCGTTCATAAGAGGCTTCGCCTGTAATAAAATCTATACCTTCATCTTTTAATTGCTTATAACTTTGACCTACGATCGCCATTTCAGGATGACTAAAGACAATTCCCAATGGAGTAAGTGTCTTAACTGAGTTTACCTGTGGATAATTTAAACAGTTATAAACAACTTTTTTACCTTCATGTGCTGCTTCATGCTGTAGTGGTGTTGAGGTATAAGCATCCCCAACAATAAAAATTGGATATGTATCTAACTGCTTAGTTTTAGCATTTATAGGTAATAATTTAATATCTTTGAATGAATTATCAATATTTTCTAGTTTTAAAGTATTGAGTAAGCTTGTACGCCCTGTTGCAGCTAAAACATATTCAACTTTGAGAGTTTTCTCTGTTCCATCAAGTTTATAGTTTAATAAAACACTTTCCTCACTGACTTTAACCTCACTTGGCAATGTTTCGAATAGTATTGTTAACTCTTTTCCTAGCTCTTCTTGAGCAAGCTGTTGAAGTCTAGAACTAGTCAATATCCCAATTCGTTTACTACGAGCAAAGATTGTAGTTTTTACCCCTAACCGATGCATAGCTTGGGCAATCTCAAGAGCAATTACACCGCTACCAATTACAGCAATGGATTTAGGAAGTGTTTCTAATTCAAATATTTGATCTGTGGTTATAAGCCGATGCTCTAGTTCTTGCTTCCAAGTTTGATCATAACTAGGAGTAGAGCCAACCGCCAAAATAAAACTTTTTGATTGATATTGTTTACCGTTAACTTCTACAGTTTGGGTATCAATAAAATGTGCTTTGCCAGAAATTTTATGCTCAGTTGGCCATTGCTCTACATCTTTTAAAGTTGCTTGCGTAAATCGGTCACGTAAGGTCTGCACATGTTGCATCACTTGATCTGTATTAATCTTTGCAGATACGTCTAAAGCAACTTCTTGAGCATTTTGAATATCAAACATGCGGTTGGCTGTTGAAATGAGGACTTTACTTGGCATACAGCCTACGCGAGCACAAGTGGTATCCCATGGTCCATCATTTATAATTAAAATATTATTAGTATGTTTAACGGCTTCTTTATATGCGCTAATACCAGCAGTACCTGCGCCAATAATAATGATATCGAACATTATAAATCCCAGTATCTATAAATTTTCCATTTAATAAGTTACATAATAAAACATAATGTAATTTATGTTTACAGAGTAAGGTGAATATGATTACACTAATAATATAAATAATTAAAAAATCTTATACCTTTAGGAAAGATTGGGGAAATGAAAAGTATGTATAAAAAACAACTTACCTTGAAGTTGTCAGCTATTGCTGTATCAATTATGTTAGCAAGTTGTGGTGGGGGAGGTAGTGATGGTTATTATCAAAATAGCTCATCAAATAGTAACTCATCATCTGGAAGTAATAACAGTGGATCGCAGCAGGCCACTGCTACAGCTTTAAAGATAGAATTAGATAAATTATCAGTTGCAGCGACGAATGATACTCTAACTGTTACTGTAAGAGCTCTAGATATAAATAAAGGTGGTGTGGCTGGTACTAAAGTTAGTTTGAAATTAGAGGATCCAACAAATAATTTATCTATAGAGGGTGTATCAACTCAAACTACAGATGCGGCGGGTAATACTGTTTATATTATAAAAACACCAAAAACATCGAGTTCGATAAATGAGTTGGTGAAAAATGGTTTTAAATTAGTTGCTTCTACAAATAATGGTACGCTTACTCAGGAACAGACTGTAACGGTTACAGGAAATAATAGTAGCGCTGAAGCTGATACCACAAGTATCGTGTTGTTTGATGCTACAAAGACCTCTTTAAATGTTAGAGGTGATCAGACAACTATTACATTAACAGCTGTAGATGCAAATGGTGCAACTTTAGCAAATCAAGCGATCACACTTAAAGTTAAAAACTCAGTCTCAAACGGTGTTAGATTTACACCAAATGCAACTCAAACTGATGCAAATGGCCAGATCACCTATACTTTATCTTTTAATGAAAATCAAAGATCCTCATCATATAGTGCTGCTCAATTTGTAACAGATGATCTTGTTTTAGAAGCTAACTTTGGACAATCAACAAAAATTTATACCTATAAACTTGATGTTGTTAATTCTGATGTGCCAGTAGCAGTAGGTGCAATTGCTGTAGCATATAATCCGACAACTATGGAAGATACAACGGATGGAGTCTATTACTATAAAAATATCTCAGTACAAGTAACTGATGTAGATGGTAAGCCGATACCAAATCAAGATGTAGTTATGGGGGTTAATGCTCTTGCCTATTATAAAGGAGCATTTGATTTTTTTGACACCTCTAATCCTGTGGACGGTAAACCTGATGAATATCTTCCTGCTATCAGAGTCGCATGTACTTCACCGGTTCAAGCGGTAAATGTTAATGGTGAGGTTATTAATCAATTAAAGCCGCTTAAAGAAAATTCTACAGTTCAAGTTGTATCGTATATTAATAATGCTGGTACTGCTGCAACCAATAATAAATATACAACAGACGGGAACGGACGCTTTGACCTTAAGATTCAATATCCTAAAATATATGCATCGTGGTTAACTGTTCAGCTAACGGCTAAATCTACAGTTTCTGGAACTTTAATTAAAGGGTCTACATCTCTTACGTTAGATTATTTGAAAAAGGATGTCACTGTTAGTGATGGTATTGCCCCGAATATATTAAGCCCATATGGAATAGATCCAAATTGTGCAAATGGTAAGTAATATAAAAAGAAGCAGCATGTAAGCTGCTTCTTTTTTAAATGCGTGTACCCATCGTTACTCCGACAGTAGGTTTTACTTGCACTGAGGAGCATGCGCTAATGATTAAACAGCTTAAAAGAACGAAAATAAATTTATTCATAGAAAATTAATAAATGAATCAAAAGATATAAATACTCTAAATTAATATTATTTTTAGTTCTGTTGAGTTCGTGCAGAGATATGCAAAATAATTTATCAAAAAACCCTACTTTAAAGAAGAAATAGGGTTTTAAAGAGTACTAATTTCTTAAAATTAGTCGTCTAACAAATCCATTTGTTTGGCTAATTGATATAGATTATTTGAACGGTTTCCTGTACGGCAGAACATGAGTACAGGTTTTGGCAATTCATTATAATGATTTGCAAAAGTACGTACATCTAGCTCAGTAATTTGTCCAGCTACAACAGGTTGATAAACATAGTCTAAGCCTACTTGACGTGCTGCTTCTTCAATCTGAGCGCTTGTAGGTTGTTCTGGGCCGCCTTCCATATCTGGTCGGTTATTAATAATAGATTTAAATCCTTTTTCTACAACTTGGCCAACGTGTTCTGGACCAATTTGACCTGCGAAACCAACATTATCTGACATTTCGTCACTCCAAAATTTAACAAAACCTCTTATGCTGTATCATAGCATTAAGCTTAACCTGAGATACAAGACACTAAAACGTTGTTCCTACATAGATAAAACTTATGTCATAGAACAGCTCTAGATTTTTAAAAGGCGATCAGGATGTTTTTTGTAAATTCATTACTTCGACCATAATGCCACGGAGCACATATGCACGCTTATACGGTTGAGCCTTTATATGTTCCATGTGATCAAGAAATGATCGCAGCTGACTTTTATATTCCAAAAACAAATAATAAATCTGCGGTAATTATCATGGCGCATGGTTTTGCCGGATTGCGCCAATTTAAACTTATTCAGTATGCCCAGCGATTTGCTCAAGCAGGTTACGCTGTTATTTTGTTTGATTACAGATATTGGGGCGGAAGTACTGGCAAGCCTAGAGAAATGGTCTCCATCAATTCACAATTAGAAGATTGGAAGACGGTGATTCAGTATGCTTCGACTTCTAAACTCGTAGATAACCGAAGGATTGTGCTTTGGGGAACTTCTTTAAGTGGGGGATATGCACTAAGCCTGGCGTCTGAATTAAAGAATATTCAAGCAGTTTTAGTACAAATTCCATATGTAGATGGCGCTGAAACTGCAAAGCTCTATCCTTTGCAGCGCTATCCCCAAGCATTAAAGCTATCGAGTCAGGATTATATGGGATCAAAGATGGGGCTTAATCCAAAGAGATTACCTGTTGTTGATCAACATAACTTATGTTTTATGCCTACAGCAGATAGTTATTATGGCTATTTATCAATTGTGAATCCTGACTATTATTGGAGTGGGGAAGTTCCTGCTCGTGTCTTTTTTAATTTGATGCGATACCGTCCAATCCAAGTTGTGCGCCAGATTAACATTCCTGTTTTATTTATTGCTGCTCAAAAAGATTCCCTTATTCCTATTGAATCAAGCCGCGAAGCTGCCACAAATATTGCGCCTTTTGTGAGTTATCATGAGTGGGATATGAAACATTTTGATATTTATCACGGTTCATGGTTTGAAAAAGCAGTGATAACCCAATTAGAATTTTTACATCAGCATATAGGAGTGGTGTAAATGATTATTGTATGTGCATCGTGCGGTGCAAAAAACCGAGTTCCTGAAGAAAAACTTCCTGAGCAACCAAGCTGTGGGCAATGTCATCAGCCATTACTACCGCTTGCACCTATTGAACTAAATGAGCAAAATTTTAGTAACTACATCACGAATAGTGATTTACCTATTCTTATAGACTTATGGGCAGAATGGTGCGGACCTTGTAAAATGATGGCTCCACATTTTGCGCAGGTCGCAAAACAAAATCCAGGCGTTATCTTTGCCAAGATTAATACCGAAGAATCTCCTCGCTTGAGCCAAGCTTTTCATGTGAGAAGTATTCCGACACTTGTCTTAATGAATAAAACGACAGAGGTCGCGCGTATTAGCGGGGCATTACGTGCGCCTGAATTGCAACAGTGGCTCGATCAACAACTTCAAACGAATTTCGGGAGCTAAGGTGTCAGAAGCTTATACCAAACCAGAAGGAATTTTATCCTTACAAACGATTGCCATGCCAGCAGATACAAACTGGAGTGGTGATGTATTTGGTGGATGGATTGTGTCACAAATGGACTTGGCTGGAGCAATTCACGCAGAACGTTTCAGTCGTGGTCGCTGTGCTACGATTTCTATTAATCAAATGACCTTTTTGGTTCCGGTAAAAGTTGGCTTTGTCATTAGCTGCTATACCAAGATCTTAAAAGTTGGAAATACTTCTATTCAGATGCAAATTGAAGTTTGGGATAGTCATGATGACTCTCGTGAACCAATACGCATTACTGAAGGAGTTTTTACCTTTGTAGCAGTAGATGTAAAAGGTAATAAGCGTCAAATACCTGAAGAAGCGAAACAGAAGTTTTTGGAAACTCAATAAGAATCAGAAAGCCTGAATCTTAGTATTCAGGCTTTAATTTTTATTCAAAAGAAAAACTAGTTTTTAGAAATTAAAACATCGTATTTGTATTTTTGCTTTGCTCAGGAATATTTTGTATCACATCCCAATGCTCTACGATTTTTCCATTTTCAACACGGAATATATCAACAATTGCTCTTCCTCGATCTTTTTCATTTTCAGTCGAATGGACATGTAAAACGACAAGATTACCTTCAGCAATTGCACGTTTAATCTCATTTTTAGCTTGAGGATTCTTTTGGAATTTTTCAGTGAAGAAGTTAACGAAAGGCGCTTTACCATCTGACACATTAGGATTGTGCTGAATGTATTGTTGACCAATATAGCGGTCTGCATATTCTTTGACTTTATGTTTTAAAAAGACACCTTCATAAAAGTCGGTCACTATTCTTTTGTTTTGAGCACTTACTTTATCAATAGCTTCTGATTTAGCCGAAGTTACTTTACTGGTTTTAATGTGGGGTTCAGTCGCGTGAGAACTTATAGTTGTAAATATTAAACTGGTAAATAAAGAGGAAAGAATTAATATTTTTTTCATTTTTAACCTCAAGATACAAAATATTAGTTTTATATCTTGAGGTAAATAACCGTCTAAAAATACTTTAGATTAGTTACTATTTCTTACGTTTAGGTAACCATGCCCAGAGCATTTGGCATTGAATTGGTTCATTGCCTGCATCATCAATCACAGTAACAGGAATCACAAGTTCACCCTTCTCGTTATCTGCAATAAACTTTTGTTGTTCAGCAGACAATGTCGCTGTAGCAGTCAAACCGCCTTCAACCACTTTTAAATAATCTACATGTAATGATTTGATTAATAAAATACGATTATCAGGAATATGTAAACCGGTTAGAAAACCCGTTGCAGTTTCTGCTAAAAGCGCCATAGCCGCAGCGTGGACGCCTTTAATATGGTTCTGCATATTTTTTTGGTTATCTAAACGGACAGTAACGTGGTTTGAGTCTACTTCCAGATAGCGGATATTTGCTGTACCCACCATTGGCACGATACGACCAAACGCCTTGCTCCAAAGCGTGCTCCGAATACCTTTAGGGAATTTTGAAGTTGCTTTTACCAGTTTTGATAGACGATTGGATTGAGACATGGGATTACCTTAGCTTTAAATGGCCGACAAGATATTAATCTTTAAA
Source organism: Acinetobacter sp. 12966 (assembly GCF_031196995.1). Taxonomy (NCBI): domain Bacteria; kingdom Pseudomonadati; phylum Pseudomonadota; class Gammaproteobacteria; order Moraxellales; family Moraxellaceae; genus Acinetobacter; species Acinetobacter sp. 12966. Next base: position 178,450 of record NZ_JAVIMC010000051.1, on the reverse strand, counting down.
GTTATTAAACTGTAATGGCACACCGAATTGTTGTTCACGTAAAAAAGTCATAACTTGTTGTAAGGTGTCACGCTTTTTATCAGTTACACGAATTTTGTCGCCTTGAATAGAAGATTGCACTTTAACGCCACTTTCTTTAATGGCTTTATTAATTTTTTTTGCAGTATCAGAGTCAAGACCGTCTTTAAGTTTAATGACTTGTACAAAATTTTTGCCTGAAGCAGAGGCTTTTTGTGGATCAAGTGCTTGAACATCAATTTTACGTTTATAAAAATGATTTTCTAACATGTTATAAACTTGTTCACACTGGAAATCACTTTCGGTACTGATTTTGATTTCTTTATTTTTTTCATTTAATTCGATAGAAACATCGTGACCACGAAAGTCAAAGCGTGTGGCAATCTCTTTTTGTGTGTTTTGGACAGCATGATTAACTTCAAATAACTCTAATTCAGAGACAATATCGAAAGAAGGCATAGTTTAGACCTTTACAAAGGGAAAGAATATTTGAGATGCTAAGAGGGTTTTCTTCATTTGCCAAGTGTTGTTTACATCAAAGGAGTGCACAATGATCCGTAAACAAGAAATTACAACATTTGAGTTCCCAGAAAATGCTGTTATCTGGGATGTCCGTGATACTAATGCTTATGCAGAAGGGCATGTTAAAGGTGCGGTGAATCGCCCAATTAATGATTTGAATGCTGATATTTTGAACCAGGTCTCTGCGGGTCAGCCGATTTATATTTTATGTGGTGGTGGTAGCAAAGCTCCTCGTGCAGCTGAGAAACTAGAAGGATTGGATGCCTCGCGTGAATATGTCGTGCTGATGGGCGGGACACGTGCAGCTCGTGATGCCGGCTTGCCTCTAGAGCAGGGCGCATAAAAAAAAGCACCTTCGGGTGCTTTTTTATTGAAGTGAATTATTGCGGTTTAAAATAAGGTTTTTTAGGTTTCACTTTCTTTTGGAACCGTTGAGGATTCAATTTTTGTAATAGGCGGTCCGGTACCGGGCAAGCTTCTCCTAATATTTGAGCAACTAAGATTTCACTGCACAGGGGTGCAAATAAGAAGCCTTTAGAGCCAAGCCCAGCAAAAGTAGCAATTCGGCTATTCTCCTGCATTTTTCCAATCAGAGGAAAATAATCTAAGCTTTGAGCCCGTATAGATGCACGACCTTGCCATGTCGAAGGTAATGGTAACTTTTCAGCATATTCAGGGAATACACTGTGGATTAATTCAAAGTTATGCACATGGTCTTCGGTAAGTACATCTTGATCTTCACGATTTGGGTAGAAAGACGCGCCTAAAATCATCTGCGAGGCATCAAGTTGCATGCAATAGCCGCCATAGCTATAAGCTTCATTTAAAGGCAGAGGGGCAAACGTATTATCAACCCAGCTCACTTGTCCACGTATTGGTTTTAACTGCGGATAGCTGTCAAATAAAGCAGCACTTTCTCGAGCACAGCACACAACGACATGATCTGCTTCTGCAATAATTTCATTGTTGGTTTGCAATTGAACTTTATTTTCAGAAGAAACAAGTGCTGTGACATGGGCAATTTTGAGATTGATACATGGATGCTGCAAAATTTCATCACGTAATTGATGTGGTGAAACGGAACCAGCCTCAGTTAGTAATATGCTTGAGTAATCAGTTTCAAGTGAGTTCGCTGAGTTAGTAACAACTGGAACTGGATACTGATTTACCAAATCAAGAAGTTCTTCTGCATTTTTTAATGCAATTTGCTGGATTTGAAGTGGGCGGAATGCATTAAAATTTTTATAAAAATTTAAAGCATGTTGCCAACTTAAGGTCATGAGATGTTCATGACTTTGTTCAATTGGGCATAGTTTCGGATTAAGTAATGCCAATGGGTTTCCAGACGCGCCCGATAACGGATTGGTTTGCTCGTATAAGGTCACTTGGTGGCCACGTGCTGCAAATGCCCACGCCGTGCTTAAACCTGCTACACCAGCCCCTATAATCGCAATATGCTGTTGCTCTGTAGCCAATGCGTGGGTTTGTCCTAATTCTGTGGAACCCTGATCAGATTCAGGCAGCTTCCAGACTGCTTTGAGCATTTCTCGTTTATGGCCAAAACCACGTGGACGAGAAATATCGATACCATGTGCTTTTAGTCCACGTTTTAAAATGCCAGCAACACTAAAAGAGGCGAATGTAGTGCCATAACCTGAAAGACGGACAATATTATTTAAAACATTTTGTTCCCACATGTCTGGGTTACAAGATGGTGCAAAGCCATCTAAAAACCAGGCATTCACAGCTTTAGTTTTAGCCATGCTTGGGAAAATCTCTTGCGCATCTCCAAGCCATAGATCGATGCTAAAACGTTCTTTAGGGAAAGTTAAACGATGACATCCAGCAATAGGCAAGGGATATTGTTCAATTAACTGCTCTGCAAACGGTTTAAGCTCATCCCAGACATTTAAAGCGCGAATAAGATCAGCTTTACTTAATGGAAATTTTTCCACGCTAATTGCGTGTAAATGGCTTTGATTATTAGGACGGACTTGCTGCCAAAGTTGCCAGAGTGCAAGAATATTTAAACCTGTACCAAAACCGGTTTCTCCTACACTGAAATATTCAAAATCTTTTAAATTGGCTAATCGTTCTGATAAGTCATTACCATTTAGAAAAACATGTCGTGTTTCAAGTAGGCCATTATCTTTAGAGAAGTAGACATCACCAAATTGTTTGGAAATGGGAATCTCGATACCATCGACAAATTCCCAGTCCAGCTCTGCTGTTTGGATACGGTTTGATACGTTCATTGAATTTAATAGATCGCTTGGGATTACCACTGGCGTCGACGTTTTGTATGAATATAACTAGCAATAAAGAAACCTAGCAATACACCACCCGCTAAGGTAACAGCGCCATATAAAAACATTTGCGCACTTCGTTCGCTTTGTAAAACTTGAACCTGAACAGAGAGATTATCATTTTTTAGCTGTAACTCTTGGTTCTGAGCCAATGCTTCAAGGTTGGCATGTTCTAGCTGTTTTAAGCGAGATGCTTGATCTTGAACTAAAGCTTTGATTTTTGCGTCTTGTTGTTGTTTGTTCTTTGCGAGCTGTTCTGCTGTAAGTGGTTGTGCTGCAGTTGGTGCTGTTTTGACTCCAGTTGTAGATGTTGGAGCTGGTTTAGTGGCTTGAGTTGAAGGCGCACTTGGAGAAGGAGTTGCTGGTGTCGCAGCAGGTTCAACTGCTCCAGCAGTTGAACATATCAAACACAAGCCAAGAAAGCTTTTGATTGCAAGCTGCATGCGATTACCCTTTTGGAAATGCTTTATTAAACGGTTTTACATCAACGTGAGCATAAATGCCTTCTTTAAGAAATGGCTCTTCTTTTAACCATTCATCTAATGCTTCGCGACTGTCGAATTCAACAATCATGGTGCTACCAAAGAAGCCTGCTTGCGGATCATTAGGATCTTTTGGCATAGCACCCGCTGCAACAAGGCGGCCTTCATCATCGAGTTTTTGTAAGCGTTCGATATGCTGAGGGCGTACTGCCAAGCGTTTTTCTAAAGTTCCTTCGTTATCGGTACAGCTTAGAACAAAAAAAGGCATGTAATCGTATCTCTATAATTAATCAGGAAGCATTTTAAGCGTCTGGTGACTTAAAATGTTTACGTAAAATAATGAACTGAATAATGATAAATGAAAACATCACGATCATGTCACCAAATGCAGTAAATTCGCCCCAATATTTTCCACCGTGAAATAAAAATGCGAAGAAAACATGTAGACAAGACATCACGACAAACATCGCTGCCCAAGCGAAATTGAGATTTTTCCAACCTTTTTCACTCAAATCTAAAATCGGGTCAAATAAGCGTTGAATGAGTGGTTTACGATCTTTACCAAACCAAGGCGAAATCAAGAATGCGCCTGCGAAAACTAAATTTAAAATCGCAGCTTTGAGACGAATATAAAAATCGTCACTTAACATGAGGGTAATGCCACCAAAAATGACAGTCATAAACAATACAAACCACTGTTGTTTGTCTAAGCGGAATTTTTGGAAAACAAATAGAGCACCATATACCACAAGCATTGAAATAATTAAGCCAGTAGTCGCTACAAGAATATTATTATTATCGACACCACCAGCAGACCCGATCAGTTTCAGTAAAGGATGCTGGGTGTCAGTTGGATCAACTGTTTTATATAAATAGAAGAAAATAATTAATGGAACAAAGTCCAGAAGTGCTTTCATGTTAGAGTATCTGATCAGGTTTGGCGAATGGCATAGTATAAAAGATGCAAGGCATAGATTTACATACACATAGCAATATTTCTGATGGAACTTTGTCTCCAGAATTGCTGGTGCAAGCTGCTATAGATGTGAACTTGCATACGTTGGCTTTGACTGACCACGATACAATGGATGGGTTACAGCGTGCAAAAATTGCTGCACAAGGTCATGATTTAAATATTATTTCTGGTACAGAAATTTCTAGTCAGTGGTCGCGCCCAACCACTAAGAAGAGTTATGGTGTACATATTGTTGCTTTAAATATGCAAGATGCAGCACCAATTTTAGAAGCATTAGAACAACAAAAAAGAATTAGAGCGCAAAGAGCTAAAGTGATTTGTGAGCTATTAGAAAAATGTATTGGTTTTCAGATTTATGAGGATGTTCTTGCTAAAGTAGAAGATCAGGCGGATAGGGTAACAAGAACTCACATTGCTAAAACATTGGTCGAGAAAAATGTTGTGACTCGTCCTCAACAAGCATTTGATCGTTTCTTAAAAGAAGGAAAACGTGCTTTTGTAAAGTTTGAAGGTTTAGGGCTAAAAGAAACCATTGATGTGATTCATCAAAGTAAAGGATTCGCAGTATTAGCACATCCGACGCGTTATGATTTATCTGCAACCAATGTTCGTTATTTAATTGAATTGTTCGCGACTTCAGGTGGAGACACAATTGAGTTACCTCCACCGATGGAACCTCTATCTACTCGTCAGATGATTGATCGAATGATTGAACAATATCAGTTGGCAGTTTCTATTGGCAGTGATTTTCATGGTGAAAATATGCCATGGATTAAACTCGGAAATACGCCTAAACCTACAGATAAGCAGCATGGGATTTGGGAGCGCTTTGTTTAAACTCTACAGTAGGTTGTTATCCTGAGCTTGAATGGGTGGTGGAGTAGGTTTACCGAGCGTCCCTAAAAGTTCAATCTCGATACTACGTACCATAGCATCTAAGGGTAAGTCATTACTTTGCGTACCGAATGGCTCTTCAATTTCAGAGCTTAGTGCATCTAGACCTAAAAATGTGTATGCCAAAATTCCGACCAGTAAAGGCGTTGCTAATCCAAGTAATGACCCAAGACTAAAAGGCAACATAAAACAGAAAAAATAGACTGTGCGGTTGAGTAAAACTGAATAGGCAAATGGAATGGGCGTATTGGCAATCCGGTCACAGCCAGTTTGTACAACACTTAAATCTGAAACATTTTTATTCATTTGTGCATAGATGATGTCAGAAATTTCACCTTCTTTAAGTGCCTGCAACAATTCCCAGTGAATGAGACTGAGTGTGTACTGAGGGGCGTTATTTTGCTGATAAAGCTGAGTAAGCGCTTGCTGACTCATACCACTGGTTTGTATTAACTCAGTTGGGTTCGCCGTCTGACGACGTAAACGGTCACGCAATACATTAGCAAAAACAATCACATGTTGAATAACTCGCTCACGGCGAGCTTGAGTTAAAATACGACAATCGCGGTCAAAATGGCGTGAAGTTGCAATGAGAACGCCCCATAATTTTCGGGCCTCCCACCAACGGTCATAACATGCACTATTTTTAAATCCTAGGAAAATAGAAAGTACGACACCAATGAGCGTAAAGCCAACCAGAGGAATTTCTGGAAAGCGATAAAGATTGATGTATTCTACTCCACCAATGATTGCCGAGATCAGCATCACAACGCCTAGGGAAGGCAAAATTTTGGGTAAAATTGTGCCTCGCCAAGAGAATAATACTTTGAAAATACTAGGCTGTTCCCGAACAATCATTTTATTTTAAACATCGCTATTTTTGTTTTGATCTTCTAGGCTTAGTGGTACTTTGTCAATATCATTGAACTGATATTGTTGCTGGGTTGAGCAGTTGTTGTTCAGCAAAGGAAAAGCTCCCTTCAGGTGAGATAATAAAGTGGTCAAGCAAACGAATTTCGACAAGCTGACAAGCCTGTTCAAGTTGCTGAGTTAAGGCAATATCTTCGGAAGACGGTTGTGCTGAACCAAAGGGATGATTATGTGCAATAACGAGCTGACAAGCATGTTGCTGTAAGGCGTAGCGTAAGGTTTGATTGACCGAAACCGAGCAATTCTGAACTGAACCAAAGAATAGCTTTTTAAAATGGAGCTTTCTTAATTCGGGATCTAGACACAAAACAGCAAAGACTTCTTGTTTCTCACCCTTTAGTTCATAGCGCAGATAATCCAACACTAGATCTGATGAGTGGAGGCTGAGATTGTTGGTTTGAAAGTGATGATTGAGATAACGCCGTCCCAGTTCTTTGACTGCCAGTAATTGTGAATATTTCGTTGCTCCAATCCCATTAAATTGAGTTAACTCACTTAAGGGCGCATCGAACACTGCATTAAGGCTACCAAAGTGATGAATGAGTAAACGTGATAGTTCGACTGCTGAATGTTGCCGTGAACCTGAGCGAAGAAAAATCGCGAGTAGCTCAGCATCTGATAGACTTTGTGGACCTTGTTGTAATAACCGTTCTCTTGGCCGTTCTTGTTCGGGCCAATTTTTAATAGAAGTATTCATATTCCCCAGCATTATTCGCTTAAAATTTTATTTTGTTTGCCCAATCAATCTTGGGTCTGCGCGTATTTAATGCTATTGTGAGCGCCACTGCAACAGAAAGGTATCCTGTTCGTGAGCTTTGATCTAAGCGTTATTCCTCATAAAAACATTGTTTTAGCTGTTACTGGCGGAATTGCTGCCTATAAAAGTGCCATCTTAGTCCGCCGCCTCAAAGATTATGGCTTTGACGTGCGAGTGGTGATGACACATGGTGCTCAGGCATTTATTACCCCATTAACTTTTCAGGCTCTTTCTGGTAATCCTGTTCATACTGAACTTCTAGACCCTGCGGCTGAAGCGGGTATGGGACATATTGAATTAGCACGTTGGGCTGATTTATTACTGGTCGCACCTGCAAGTTGTGACACATTGGCTAAATTTGCGAATGGTTTGGCAGATGATTTACTCAGCACGGTGTTTTTGGCAACAAAATCTCCTGTCTGGGTAGCTCCGGCGATGAACCAGCAAATGTGGGCGGCTAAAGCAACTCAACGTAATTTGCAAACCTTAGTCGAAGATGGCGTACATGTGATCATGCCGGATGCGGGTGAGCAGGCTTGTGGTGATGTCGGCTTAGGCCGTATGCCTGAGCCAGAAGAAATTGCTCGCCAAGTCGCTGGCTATTTCCATCAAGCTCAACGTGCTATCGCTGAGAAATTTGGACTGTTGGCAGGTAAACGAGTAGTTATTACTGCTGGACCAACACGTGAAGCGATTGACCCTGTCCGTTATATCTCAAACCATAGTACTGGAAAAATGGGCTTCGCTTTAGCTGCTGCTTGTTATGCTGCTGGCGCGCAAGTGACTCTGATTGCTGGACCTGTAAGTTTAGATACGCCAAATGGTGTTCAACGTGTAAATGTTGCCTCAGCACGACAAATGCTTGACGTCAGTATGAGTTCTCTAGAAACAGGCTGCGATATTTTTATTGCGACTGCGGCAGTTGCAGACTATCGCGTAGCAGAAGTTGCTGAGCATAAAATTAAGAAAGCAGGGGATGAGTTGAATGTTTCCCTTGTAAAAAATCCAGATATCGTGGCGACAATCGCAGGTCAGGAAAAACGTCCATTTATGGTGGGCTTTGCCGCCGAAACACAAAATGTTGAAGAATATGCGGCAGGAAAACTTGTTGCAAAAAAACTAGACATGATTGCCTGCAACGATGTATCACGTGCTGATATTGGGTTTGCTTCTGATGAGAATGCGATGACAGTTTTCTTTGCTGAAAGCTATCACATGAAAAAGCGTGAGTTAGAGAAAGCATCTAAGCAAGAAATTTCTCAACAACTCGTTGAAGCAATTTCGGATGCCCTGCGCCGTAAATAATTTTGAATCAAATAAAAAACCGCGAATGAATCGCGGTTTTTTTATTTGTCTTAATTTAGACAGCTTAAGGAATTTCATCCTCAAATTCAGGTTTAACCTGAACGATGAAGTCTTGGCGGTTAAGACCACGCCATAATGCAAATGCAGTACCGATATAAATCGAAGAATAAGTACCAACAAATACACCAACAAACATTGCCACAGAGAACCAGTGTAAGCCATCACCACCTAAGAACATCATCGCTAGAACAACCAGCAATAACGTCATTGATGTATGAATAGTACGACGTAAAGTCTCAGTTAACGCAATATCAACGATTTCACGAGGAGTCGCACCGCGAATTTTCCGGAAATTTTCACGGATACGGTCTGACACTACAATGTTATCGTTAAGCGAGAAACCAATAACAGCAAGTACTGCAGCTAACACTGTAAGGTCAAATGGCCATTGGAATAATGCAAAAGCACCAATAATAATGATGATGTCGTGGAATAAAGACATTACGGCACCCATCGCGAGTTTAAACTCAAAGCGGATGGTCACGTAGATCAACATTAAGATAAGTGCTAGTGCAACGGCACCAGCAGAACGAACATAGAGCTCGTTACCAACCTGACCACCGACAGAGTCCACTTTATGAACTTCGGCAGCATTATTTGGTAACTGCACTGCTTTAGTAATCGCATTACTAAGGTCTTCAACCTTAACTTCTTGTACTGGCATACGCACAAGTAAGTCTTTATTACTACCTAAGGTTTGTACTACAGCATCTTTAAAACCAGCTTTATCGAGTGCCTGAATAACTTCAGACTGATTGGCTGGTTGAGCATAGTTAAGCTCAGCTGAAACACCACCTGTAAAGTCCAAACCGAGGTTAAGACCTTTAGTCGCAATAAAGAAAATACTCGCCAAAGTAATAAGGATCGAGAAGATTGCTGCAGGTTTAGCAATCTTCATAAACGGGATGATTTTTGCATCATCCGGACGACCATATTGTTTTGAATCTTGTTGAGTCACTTTAGTCATCATCGATCTCCTTAAATGCTCAACTTTTTCAAATTACGGCGTTTACCATAAATGATTTGTACGATTGCACGAGTTACTGTAATTGCAGTAAACATCGAACAAATAATACCGATCATTAATGTCACGGCGAAACCTTTGATTGGACCTGTACCAATTGCAAACAAAATGAATGCAACAAGGAACGTGGTTAAGTTCGAGTCAAAAATGGTGTTATAGGCTCGATCATAACCGGCCACAATGGCCTGTTTGGGTGAGGCCCCCCAGAGTATTTCTTCTCGGATACGCTCACATATCAATACGTTCGCATCGACCGCCATACCAATGGTAATAACGATACCAGCAATACCCGGTAAGGTGAGAGAAGCTCCAATCCATGACATCACGGTTAAAATCATTGCCAAGTTAAACACAAGAGCAAAGTTCGCGATTAAACCGAATACGCGGAAGAAAACCACCATCCAGATTGCAACGAGCAAGAAGCCGATTTGAGTAGACAATACACCTTTATCAATGTTTTCTTGACCAAGGCTTGGACCTACTACACGTTCTTCAACAAAGTACATTGGCGCAGCTAAAGCACCAGCACGAAGCATTAATGCAAGTTCAGATGCTTCTTGAGGAGAACTTAACCCAGTAATACGGAAAGTCGAACCTAAAACAGCCTGAACTGTTGCAGCGTTAATGACTACAGACTCAGTGTATGGCGTACGAACTTCTGTTTGTGCACCAGTTTTTGGATCTGTGACATAGTTAATTTTTTGCTTGTTCTCGATGAACAACACCGCCATGCGTTTACCAACTGCATTACGGGTTGCATCGGACATCAGCTTACCGCCAGCGCTGTCGAGCGTGATATTTACTTCGGCACCGCCAGAGTCCTGACTAAAGCCAGAGCTTGCATTTTGAACACGCTCACCAGTCAAGATTCGGTTACGTTGCAACAAGAGTTGACGGCCGCTATCTAAAGACTCATAAGCAAAAACTTCTGTGCCCGGAGGTAAAGGTTGACCATTATATTTACCCGTATATGGATCGATATATTGATCATTTAAGTCAGAAACTAAACGGAATTCGAGGTTCGCAGTACGGCCTAAAACACGTTTAGCTTCAGCTGTATCTTGTACACCCGGTAATTCAACAACAATACGGTTGCTACCCTGACTTTGTACCAATGCTTCTGCAACACCAAGTTCGTTAATACGATTACGTAATGTTGTTAAGTTCTGATTTACCGCATATGACTGAATTTCTTGGCGACGTACATCGGTATAAGTAAGCTTTAAAGTAGAACCTGTAGAGCTTGCTAATGCCTGTTGGGTATATTCATTCCCATTACGACGTAAGAAATCCATTGCTGCATCACGGTCAGCATTGTCAGCAAATTGAACAGTGATCACATTATTCGTTAATGCAAGACTATTAAATTTGATCTTGTTTTCACGGAACTGACGACGCAAATCGGTGGCAGAGGTTTCCATACGTTGGGCAACGGCTTTGTCCATATCTACTTCAAGCAAGAAGTGGACACCACCACGTAAGTCCAAACCAAGTTTCATTGGTTTTGCCCCAATCTTTTGCAGCCATTCCGGTGTGGTTGGTGCAAGGTTTAGGGCGACAACATATTGATCACCTAAGTCACGACGTAATACTTCTTTTGCCTTTAACTGCGCTTCAGATGAACTGACACGCAATAGGGCAGCATTATTTGTAAAAGTATTGTCATGGCTCGCAATATTTGCTGTTTTTAAAATTTGCTCTGCTTTTTGCACCACACTTTGATCAATTTGGGTACCAGCTTTGGCACCGGAAATTTGAACAGCGGGCTCATCCGGATATAGACTCGGCAGTGCGTATAATGTACTGATTACCAGAACAACAAGAATCAGTAAATATTTCCATGCAGGGTAACGCATTCGCTTTCTTCTTAAATGAAAAAGCCGTGCTAAAGCACGACTGTTTTATGATTAAAGGTTATTTAGAGTGCCTTCAGGTAATACTGAAATTACGCTGGCACGCTGAATTTTTACTTCTACACCACGGCTAAGTTCAACAACTGCATAGTCACCTTCAATTTTGGTTACTTTGCCCATTAAACCACCAGCGAAAACAACTTCACTACCAACACCTAAGCTCTCGATTAAAGAACGGTGTTCTTTAGCGCGTTTTGCTTGAGGGCGCCAAATTAAGAAATAAAAGATTGCAACGAATACGACAATCATCAAGATGTTTGGCAAAATACCATTAGTTGGGCCAGCTGCTGGTGCTGCATGAGCAGCAGAAATTAAAAAGCTCATTTTGATTTCCTAAAGTTAAAAATATGAGTCAGATAACTGACATAATCCTAATTCGTTTTGCAATTTACCTTGTCTTGAGGTTGAGCGCAAATCTAGCTTATTCATCAACCGGACATGGTGGAACTTCTAAACCACGACGGGCATAAAAGTCCTGAACAAATTCATCAAATGTGCCATTGTCTAATGCATCACGCATACCTTCAGTTAAACGTTGGTAATAACGTAAGTTATGAATAGTACCGAGCATAGATGCTAACATTTCTCCACATTTTTCAAGGTGGAATAGATAAGCACGGGTAAAGTTCTTACAAGTGTAGCAATCGCAATGTGGATCGAGCGGGCTCTGGTCATGGCGATATTTACTATTACGAATACGTACCAGACCATCAGTGACAAAATAATGACCGTTTCGAGCATTACGAGTCGGCATTACACAGTCAAACATATCGACACCACGGCGTACTGCTTCAACGATATCTTCTGGTTTACCAACGCCCATCAAATAACGTGGTTTGTCATGTGGCATTTTATTTGGTAGATAATCTAAAACTTTGATCATCTCTTCTTTAGGTTCACCTACCGATAAACCGCCAATTGCGTAGCCATCAAATCCGATTTCAAGTAAGCCATTTAAAGACTCATCGCGTAAGTCTTCGTACATGCCACCTTGAATAATGCCAAATAACGCATTGTGATTCTTGAGTTCATCATGATGATGGGTTTTACAACGTTTTGCCCAGCGTAAAGAAAGCTGCAATGATTTTTGAGCTTCTTCATGTGTCGCAGGGTAAGGTGTACATTCATCAAAAATCATGACGATGTCAGAGTTCAAGACCTGCTGAATTTCCATAGAAATTTCAGGAGATAAAAATACTTTTGAACCATCAATCGGTGAGCGGAAAGTAACACCTTCCTCTTTGATTTTGCGCATTGCGCCAAGACTAAAAACCTGGAAACCGCCAGAGTCAGTCAAAATTGGCTTATTCCATTTAATAAAGTCATGCAAACCACCGTGCTCTTTAATCACCTCAAGACCCGGACGCAAATATAAATGGAATGTATTTCCTAAAATAATTTGTGCCTGAATGTCTTCGATGTCACGAGGTAACATGCCTTTGACTGTGCCGTAAGTCCCCACCGGCATAAAAACAGGTGTTTCAACAACACCATGTTCTAAAGTTAAACGACCACGACGGGCGCGCCCCGACTGACCTAATTTTTCAAACTTCATCTAAAAATCCTGAACACGAGCAGAGGCGAAGAAACAGTTCGCTGCTAAAAAGAGGGCTATTTTCCTTGATTCTGCGACGTAGTTCTACTACTAAATGTAGCTGGCTATAAAATAGATAAATTTCCGATAACTTGGAGATTATTTTCTTCCTATTAAAAATTAGGTTTATAGTCAAAATTCTCATTCACGAGATTATCTCTAAAAGGGCGAATCGCTTTCTTGGATAAAGTTAATGTATTGATGAGATTGTTAGGGAATACTTCAATCTGGTTGTTGAACAGCTCGACATTACGGTTAAAGATGCTAATTGCTGCACCGACATTTTCATTTTGTTCCTGAATATCATCCATCATTTTGCTATAGAGTGAATCAGCTTTAAGCTCTGGATAATTTTCAACAACAACGTTTAAGCTTCGAATAAGTTCTTGGCTCATTTTCTCGATCTGTTGTAGCTGAGAAATATCAGTGTTATTCACATTTAAATTAAGAATTTGTTGACGTAATTGAGTAACCTTTTCTAATGTCGATTTTTCAAATTGAGTATATTGATTGAGCGTTGATTCAAGAGATTCCAAGGTCTTTACTTTTTGACGCTCGAAATTGGCAACTTCAGCCCAAGCTCTTTTAGTCGCATTAAAGTAACGTACGATGGTGTTACGGATGTGAACGCCCCAGACAATCAGTACGACGAATATCCCCAAGAAAATAAATAAACCTGTCATTTTCACTCCTCTTATTTTTATTCTCTCATTGAGCCTTTTAACTTCTTATTTTTTGATAAGTTGCCAGTTCAGCGCTACGAGAGATTTATTTAATTAAATTAAGCATTAATTGCTGAAATTTTTCATATTGCGGCATAGTCATGGTACGTAAATGCCCACGTAATGTTGAAACATCATGTATTTCACTTTGCTTACTGGTGGTCTGAAAAAGATCTTGTTCACCGAGATAACACAAAATTTGTTCTTCATGATGATAAATTAAATCACCTTTAAAGTGTTGAAAAAAATCATGAAGTTTTAAAGTTATGCTTGGGCTAACTTCTTTAGCTAATTGGTGTTGGGCAGTACCAAAAATATTAAGCTTTTGATTAATCAGGATGTCAGTGCTTTGCCATTCAGTTAAGTAAGGTGCAAAAAAGCGAGAACGTTGGTTACTTACAGCAATACCCAATGTAGGCATTTGAAATATAAAAGCGCCCCATAGATCTCTATGGATCTCTTTAACTATTTTTTTATCACTATCCTGATTTTGAAGAATGGGTAAATTATTTACATAGTGATATTTGAACAGCAGAACTTGATGTTCCGTAATTCCATCATCCCACGTAGTGGAAGCAAACTGAGTAATTTCATTAGATTCATTACCCCGATTAAACAGTGGAAAGTGTTGCTTTAATTTGCTTAAGACTAAAATTGGTTGAGATTGCATAGGAAGATAGGCTGGTAACTGTTGAAACCGTAATCCATAACGTAAAGTGGTGATACGTTCTTCTAAATAGTGAATGACTTCGCTTAGAGGTTTTTGCGGTTCATAGAGCAAATAGGCCAGAAAACCAGTTAAAAATGCCCATAAGAGGCTCCAAATATATTGAATATGAGGATGAAAAAAGTATCCAAATAATAAAGTCGTAATACTGCAAATACCTAACAAATACGGCAATACATTAACAAAACGAAGGTTATGATCTTCACGCCATGGATGTAACGCATTTAAGAGCTCTTGATCTGTTTGTGACTTTTGTCCAGCATCCCAAAGACGAGCAATATTGCGAAAAACCTGTGTATTTTTCTTACGTCTTATATGCAGAGCTTCTTGTAAGGTATCAATTGGCATAGAAGTAATGAGGTCATTATCATAAAGTGCTATTTTTAGATTATCTTTTAAATTGAATGAGATAAATAGAAATAAGTCATAAATAATTACTTTTATGATTTCGGCATTTGAGTTTCATTAATGAAATGCTGCAATCTATTTGCAAATTGCTCAAACTCTGGCATTGAAAGTGTTGTAAGACATTCGGCAAGCTCGCGTACACTAGCGCCATATAAACTTTGCTGGCGTAAAAGATTTACATTACAGAGCCAACATAATGCAGATGTTTCAGGGTGTACATAGAAATCCCCAGGAAAATCTTCCAATATTTTTTCTAATAATAACAAACGGTCAGGGCTTAGAAATTTTACTAAATCCAACTTATTAATTCCGCTCTGTTGATATTTTTGATTAAAACGGATATCACTTGATTCCCAAGCTACACCTAAGCGACAAGCCTTTTTCTGTTGACTTGAAATACTGACTCCGCGAACTGGAAAATTCTCTAAAATGACGCCGTATAAATTATAGCTAACATCTTTTAGTTCCCATTTACCTTTTGAATTATAGGCCATCTCTCGATTGATATAATGGTATCTAAAGATTTTATAGGGGTGAATTGTTTTTCTTACTTGCCACTTGCCGTGTATTGCAGTTAAAACAGAATTTTCTTGATTGCCTAACTTAAACAAAGGAAAGTCTGAAGCGGATGTTCCTTCTTTTGGTAAGTTATCTTCAGTTGCAAATTTGAAATTATATTTATGTTCATAATAATAAGTTTGGATATCTTGAAGTAGGCAAATCAGTTCGGAGGTAGAGGCTCTATGATAAAAACCATAAAAGATCGCAAGAATGGCAAAAGGAAAGAAGTAAATCGAGATTAAAAAGCCTAAGGCCATACAAACTAAGGCGAAAATTGTAGCATTCCAAAAAATATAATTTCGAATATCAAGTTGTTGGGGGCCTGCCCAATTCTTTAATGAATAAACAAGAATATCAGGTGGTAATTGCTGATTAATTAAATTTCTTAATGCCTCAATATTTTTTAAAGTAATTTTGTTATGTGTATTTTGGTTGTCAAAAGCACTTCGAACTTTTTGAAAAAGCAGTTTCATAAATTTTATTATTAGTCGAAATTGTAGTTGGGGCAGCTGGGTTAAATTTTAAATGAGCTTATAAAATTTAACCCAGCTTTAATTTTTAAACTTCTAGCTTATCAATCAGCATTGCATCACCATAGCTAAAGAAACGATAGCGGCTTTTAACTGCATGTTCATAGGCAGCTAAAATGTTGTCGCGATTTGAAAGAGCTGACACCAACATGAGCAGGGTAGATTCTGGTAAATGGAAGTTGGTAATTAAACGGTCTACGATGCAGAACTCATAACCTGGATAGATAAAGATTTGCGTGTCGCCAGTCCAAGCTGCAATTTTACCGCCATGAGCTTGAGCTGCACTTTCTAAAGCACGTGTCGCGGTTGTACCAATGGCAATCACTTTATTGCCGCGTGCTTTAGTCGCCAAAATTAAATCAATGGTTTCTTGAGGTACATCACACCATTCACTGTGCATGATATGGTTGGTAATGTCATCAGTACGAACAGGCATAAATGTGCCAGCACCGACGTGTAAAGTCACAAAAGATTTTTGAACATTTTTTTGCTCTAACTTTGCTAGTAACTCTTCGTCAAAGTGCAAGCTCGCAGTAGGAGCAGCCACACTGGCAATTTTTTCAGGGTTATGGAAAACAGTTTGATAGCGTTCAGTGTCAATTTCTTCTGCTTCACGATTAAAGTAAGGCGGAATAGGTAACTGACCATATTGCTCAAGTACAGGCAAGATCGGCTGTGAAAACTCAACCACAAATAAGTTTTCGTGACGGCCACGTACAATCACAGGAATATTATCTGCACCGACGAAAAGCTCAGCACCTGCTTTAGGTGAGTTGCTAGATTTGATATGACAATACGCCGTGGTGTGGTTTAGCATACGCTCAACTAAAATCTCAATCGCACCGCCTGTAGAGCGTTTTCCTTTAAGTCGAGCTTTCATGACCTTGGTGTCATTAAGCACTAACAAATCACCCTCTTCGAACAGGTCGATAATGTCTGTGAACATATGATCATGATATTGGCCCTTTGAATCTAGGTGCAACAACCGCGAAGCACTACGTGATTCGAGAGGGTAACGGGCAATGAGTTCATCAGGTAATTCAAAGGAAAAGTCAGACAGTTGCATATTTGAGAAAAAACACCACAAAAATTGGGCCTAGTATAAACTTTTTCGCTTTTTTATGGCTGTGCTTCTGACCTAAATCATGAAAAATGTTTAAATGATCTAAAAGTGAACGATAATATTCACTTAGGGTTTGACAAGTTTTACAAACGCGCTAATATACGCAACACAAACATACTTCCTCTCCCGAGGTGGTGAAATTGGTAGACGCGGCGGACTCAAAATCCGCTGTCAGAGATGACGTGTCGGTTCGAGTCCGACCCTCGGGACCATATTCAGAATCGTAAGATTCTACGAAAACCCCTAAGTTAACGGCTTAGGGGTTTTTTGTTGGGTATAAAAAGTAGATAGAGCTTAAGAAATTATGAAATGAGTATTTGATCCCGAGGGTCGGACTCGAATTTCTAGCTATAAATTTAGAGTTTATAAAAATCTTTCATTTTTTAAGCTGAAGAAGTTCTTGTTTAAATACCAAACACGTTTGATAAAAGCGAAACTGAGTAAGAATCTAACCTCGTATTCAAAATAATATTTTTTGACCATCTTTTACGAGTATTCTGAACTCGCATTTCTAACATCTTACAACTTTCCACCTTCAAACATTTGTTGTATTTTTCTCAAACATACCCACTTTATGTATCTAAAAACCTTTAATTGAAACTTCACATTTCTATTTTGAAAAGAAAGTTGCTCTTTTAATGTACTGTGTTAAAGTTTGTAGTAGATCATAATGATTATAAGTACATTTCTTTTAAGAGCGGTTCCGACCAAAAACGACAAAATCTGTGAGGCGGGCAATGACATTCCAACGTTTAGAACTAAATCAGATTGAGCAGTTAAGTGCTTGTAGGATATCTCTGTTGCTTGGATTAAACGCCGAGCAGAACTACATCGAGCAATTTTTCCGGTTTAGTCTTCGTCTTTTGAATTGTAAAAAAGCCTTATTGACTTTTAATCAGGAGCCTTACTTTTGGCACCATTGTCCTGAAGGCATGACCGCCATTTCGTTTAAACCTTCAAAACATTTAAAACAGTGCTTTGCTAAACAACAGGTGATTAATCACTCACATCCCTCATATCAAAATTTAATCAACTATTTAAAAGAATTAAACATCGAGTGCAGCAGGGCATTGGCCGTGCATCTTCTACACCCTGATAAAACCTCTATGGGTTTTGCCGTTTTTTTTGATGATGATGCAGCAACATTTGAAGATGAAGACATCCAGTTATTGCTCGATTACTGTTCTACTTTTATGCAACAAGTCGAATTGAAGTTTAACTACGAAGAGTTAAATGAATTATACGAGCAACAAGTGGCACTTAATTCGAGTAAAACAAAATTTTTCTCGATTATTTCGCATGACTTGCGTGCGCCTTTTCATGGATTGCTCGGATTTTCTGAGGTACTCGCTAAAGAGCGTGAAACTTTAGATGAATCTAGTATTCAAAATATTGCAGACTATTTATATGACACCTCACAGTCGACCTATAACTTGCTTGAAAGTTTGCTGACATGGGCGATGGCCGAGGGAGGGCGTTTTGTCTATCACCCGATTAACTTTAAACTTAGACAAGTCAGCAATATCGTTTGCGATGTACTTCACACATTAGCTTTAAAGAAAAATATTGAACTGATTAATGGTGTTCCAGATGATTTAAACATCTACGCCGATATCAATATGATGACCTCTGTAATTCAAAACTTGGTGTCAAATGCGCTGAAATTTACCGACGTTGATGGTTCGGGCAAAGTCTTTATTGAAGCCAAACAAACTGGCGAAAATATTGAAATAACAGTTCGAGACACAGGTCTAGGCATGACCGAACAACAAATGGCAAATTTATTCCATCCACGTATTACTGCTAGCTTTAAAGGCACTGCAGGGGAAAAAGGTGCTGGTTTGGGTTTGAGTCTTTGCAAGCGTTTTGTCGAGATTAATCAGGGGCAAATTACTGTTGATTCTAAAGAAGGGGTAGGAACGACATTTAAAGTTCTATTACCTTCAGCTCAAGAAAGTCATGAAGTACATACCGAACATCATTCTTCATCAGAAGCAAAATTAGTCTAATCCCTTTTCCTTCCACTACTCGAACTGCTATAACTAAAAACAGAGTACGAGGAAAAGAGCTTTTTATATGAATGCGGAGCAGTTACAAAAAACATTGCGTGCCAGTCAGTACGCAGAACAAGTTTTAGGCCTGCATCAGGCTGTTTTAGAACAAGATTACCAAATAGATCAATTTACTGCACCGCTCTCAACTGATCAAATTTACCAATTTGTACAAACCACATTAGATGGAATTGGTGACGAAACATCTTGGATGCGCGCACTTCGTATTTTGCGTGGTCGTTTAATGTTTCGCTGGATTTGGCAAGATGCCAATCAGCTTACCGATGTTGTCACACTTACTCGTGAACTTTCTGATTTTGCTGATGCCAGCATTTGTGCGGCAAAGGCTTTTGCACGTGTGGCACTCGTAGCGAAACACGGTGAACCTGTGGGTTACTCTGGCAAAGTTCAAGATTTGATTGTAGTTGCCATGGGTAAGCTCGGTGCACAAGAGCTTAATCTCTCGAGTGATATTGATCTAATTTTTGCCTTTGATGAACAAGGCGAAACTAATGGTCGTAAATGCATTGATGTACAGCAGTTCTGTATTTTATGGGGACAAAAACTCATTTATTTGCTTGAGCACATTACCGCAGATGGTTTTGTATTTCGAGTTGATATGCGCTTGCGTCCTTGGGGAGACGGTTCGGCACTAGCGATTAGTCATGCAGCTTTAGAAAAATATTTAAGTCAGCATGGTCGTGAATGGGAACGTTATGCATGGATTAAAGCGCGCGTTGTGACGGGAGGTAAAGAAGGACAAGACTTGTTAGAGATGACACGTCCTTTTGTTTTCCGTCGTTATGTCGATTACACAGCCTTTGCTGCCATGCGCGATATGAAAGCGATGATTGAGCGTGAAGTTCTACGCCGTCATATCGAGGATGATATTAAACTCGGGGCAGGCGGTATTCGCGAAATTGAATTTATTGTTCAGGTGTTCCAGCTGATTTACGGCGGCTCTAAACGTGAGCTGCAAGACCGTCAGTGTTTGGTTAGCCTTGAGCACATTGGCGAAGCAGGTTTGTTAGAAAGACAAGCCGTTTTAGAACTTGAAGATTCCTACCTGTTTTTACGCCGTGTTGAACACGCAATTCAAGCGCTCAATGATCAACAAACCCAGCTATTGCCAGAAGAAATTGACCTAAGACAAAGAATTATAGATACCTTGGGCTTTGCGAGCTGGAATGAATTTATTGATGTTCTTAATGAGAAACGTCAAAAAGTTAAAGTTCAATTTAAGCAGCTCATTGAAGATACAAGTTCAAATGCCGCAACTGAAAACTTTGGCCAGTTAGAGCAGCAGTTGGATGAAGTATTGGATGACAATGCGAAAAATCTGATTCATGAGTTTTGGCACGGTCACGCACTCAAAAAACTACCTTCAAATGCAGTTCAGCGTTTAAAAACATTCTGGCCTCATTTAATTGAAGTGATCTTACAGTCCGAACAATCTCAAACAGCACTTTTACGTTTAATGCCGCTGATTGAATCGGTCATGCGCCGAACCGTGTACTTAGTCATGCTGATTGAAAGTAAAGGCGCATTGCAACGCTTAGTGAAAATGGCGACCGTAAGTCCGTGGATTTGTGAAGAGCTAACGCAATATCCAGTACTGCTTGATGAGTTCTTATCGATGGATTTTGAGTTGCCAAAACGTAAGGACTTAGAAGACTCACTACGTCAGCAGTTGCTCCGTATTGAGATTGATCAGGTCGAAGATCAGATGCGAGCACTTCGCCTGTTTAAAAAGAGCAATGTGTTAACCGTTGCTGCAAGTGATGTGTTAGCTGAAAGCCCATTAATGAAAGTATCTGATGCATTAACAGATATTGCTGAAGTGAGTGTTAATGCAACCCTACATTTAGCTTATCAGACAGTGGCGAAGCGCCATGGTTACCCTAAAGATGTTGATGGGAAACGCTGCTCACTTGACTACAAAGCTTTTGCTGTCATTGGTTATGGCAAAGTGGGGGGGATTGAACTGGGCTATGGTTCTGACTTAGACCTTGTCTTTATTCACTATCTAGATGAACAAGCTGATACGGATGGAACCAAGTCAATTAGTGGCTTTGAATTTGCGATGCGTGTTGCTCAAAAATTTATGTCTTTGATGACTACGCAAACGCTAGATGGTCGTGTCTATGAAATTGATACACGCTTAAGACCTTCAGGTGAAGCAGGTTTGTTGGTGACAAGTCTTAAGGCCTACGAACACTATCAGTTGAAAAGTGCATGGCTTTGGGAGCATCAGGCACTCGTTCGTGCACGCTCTATTGCTGGCGATGAGGTGCTTTGCCAGAAATTTGAAATATTTCGCCGCGAGATATTGACTCAATCTAGAGATGAGGCTTATGTTCGTGAAGAAGTGTTGAAAATGCGTCAGAAAATGAAAGACCACCTAGGTTCATCTTCTGAACAAAAAAAACATGGTATTTTTCATTTAAAACAGGACGCAGGTGGTATCGTCGATATCGAATTTATGGCACAGTATGCTGTACTTGCATGGAGCGGGACGAAACCCGATCTCGCCCATTATTCTGATAATGTAAGAATATTAGAAGATGCTGCTAAAGCAGACTGCTTATCCAGTGAAGATGCCACAGCATTAATTCGAGCCTATCTTAGTGAACGTGCCGAAAGCCACCGTTTAGCCCTTGCAAATCAATCCATGCAAGTCAGCGCAGCGGACTGGCGTAGTACCCGTGCGGTCGTTTGCAATTTATGGCAAAGATTAATAGACCCAACCGCCTCGGTTGAGTTGGATAGTGAATGATTTTATAACAATTTGGAGTGTTCCATGAATTTGGCTGATCGTGATGGTTTTATTTGGCAAGATGGAAAATTAATTGATTGGCGTGATGCAAAGATTCACGTTTTAACCCATACATTACACTACAGTATGGGCGTATTTGAGGGTGTTCGTGCTTATGAAACGCCTAAAGGTACTGCCATTTTCCGTCTTCAAGACCACACAAAACGTTTGTTAAATTCAGCAAAAATTTATCAAATGAAAGTGCCTTATGATCAAGCAACGCTTGAACAAGCACAAATCGATGTTGTTCGTGAAAATAAATTAGCTTCTTGCTATTTACGCCCGTTGATCTGGATCGGTTCAGAGAAACTAGGTATTGCAGCAACAAATAACACCATTCATGCCGCTGTTGCTGCATGGGCGTGGGGTGCATACCTTGGTGATGAAGCGATGGCTAAAGGTATTCGCGTTAAAACTTCATCATTTACTCACCATCATCCAAACGTGACGATGTGTAAAGCAAAAGCATCTGGTAACTACACGTTGTCAATCCTTGCTCACCAAGAAGTTGCACATTCTGGTTACGATGAAGCAATGTTAATGGACCCACAAGGTTATGTATGCCAAGGTTCAGGTGAAAACGTATTCTTGATTAAAGATGGCGTTTTACACACTCCAGATATCGCTGGTGGTGCGCTTGATGGTATTACACGTCAAACTGTAATGACAATCGCTAGAGATCTTGGTTACCAAGTTGTTGAGCGCCGTATTACACGTGACGAATTCTATATTGCAGACGAAGCATTCTTCACAGGTACTGCTGCTGAAGTAACACCAATTCGTGAATACGATGACCGTCAAATCGGTTCGGGTACTCGTGGCCCAATTACTACTGAAATCCAAAAAACTTACTTTGATGCGGTTCAAGGTAGAAATCCGAAATATGAACACTGGTTAACTTACGTAAAATAAGTTAATCCGTTAACATAAAAAGGCGAACATAAGTTTCGCCTTTTTATTTTTTGGCTTAGGGAGCTTCTATGCATATTGTCTATGTGTCTGATGGAAAGGCAGGACACCGCTCACAAGCATTAGGCTTGTTTCAGGCAATGCAAAGACAACAGCCAGAAACAACTTTTGAAGAGGTTCTAATTTCTGATTTACCTATTATTTCTCTGATTCAGGCACTTTTCTCTTCAAAAAAATCTTTATTTAAACAAGCGCCTGATTTTGTATTTGGCGTGGGAAGCCACACACATTTTCGTGTTTGGTTACTCGGTAGAATTTTCAAAAAGGCCAAAACGATTATTTTAATGAAGCCGAGTTTACCTATTGGTTGCTTTGATTATGCTGTTATTCCAGAGCATGACGGTATTCATGCCGATAGCCATGTGATTGTCACGCGTGGTGCATTAAACCCCATCCGTAATGAAAATCGCCATCAAACCGCGAGAGTTTTAATTGCTTTAGGAGGTTCATCTAAACGACATCAATGGAACCAAGATAAAGTATTAATCAGTGTTCAAAAAATTGTGGAGAACAATCCAGAAGCTGAAATTATTCTGACTACTTCACGTCGAACCCCAGCAGAGTTTATTGATATTTTAAAACAACAAAGTTTTGCCCAGCATTTACACATATTTCCGGTTGAGCAAACACCTCAAGGCTGGATTTTCGAAGAAATGCAAAAAGCAGAAGCTGTGTGGGTAACAGAAGACAGTGTATCTATGATTTTTGAGGCGCTTACCGCGGGTTGTCGAGTAGGGGTAATGGCAATGGACCGTTTGAAAGACGACCGGATTACGCACTCAGTTGATCAAATGTTAGAATCAAAATTAATTTCACAGCAGACCTCTGTTGTACAGTTACCACAACCTTATGCTTTTAAAGAAGCGGACCGTGTGGCAACATATCTTTTATCAAAAAATTAAATTTTTATTTTGAGTAAATAAATGAAAATATTGCATATTGCAAATTTTGGCTTTAATAAACAAGGCGCCCATTTTTACTGCACAGACCGTAAAATTTCTGCCGGATTAATTGAAAATGGCCATTTCGTTTATGATTTTAGTTTTCGTGACATGGCTCGAATGGGGACCATTTTTAAAACAAAAAAACTGGGTGCTAATTGGGCTAATAAAGAAGTCCTAAAAGTCGTTAATAATATTGAGCCTGATCTAGTGCTCATTGGACATAGTGACTTAATGAGTTCAGATGTTCTAAGACAAATTAAAGAATCTTATCCAAATACTAAAATTGCATTTTGGTATGTTGACCCGCTTTATCTTGAAAGCAAACTCGACTTTGTTAAAGCATTCTCACCATATTTAGATGCTATTTTCTGTACAACAGGTGGGGAATATCTCCAAAAGTTAAAGCAACCTCATTTAAGTGTGGCTTATTTGCCAAATGTCGGCCACCGCAATGTAGAAACACTACAACAGTTTTCAAATTCTAAGACTGACAAGACTTTTATTTTTTGTGGTGTAGTCTATAAAGAACCTGAGCGTGAGAAGTTCTTAAAGGATTTGGCAGATGCTTTGCAACAAGGTCATGTGAACTATCAATATTATGGTTGTTTTGAACAACCGGGTGTTTATGGTAAAGCCTATTATAAAGTTCTGTCTGAAACAAAAATGGGACTTAATTACTCACGCCGTAATGATGTAACCTTGTATAGTTCTGACCGTATTGTACAGCTGACTGGTAATGGTTTACTCACTTTTAGTCCAAGAATTCCGGGTTTTGAGAAGCTCTATACTGAGCAGGAAGTGGTTTACTTTGATGATCAGTTTGATTTAGCCAAAAAAATCCAATTCTTTGATCAAAATCCAGAGAAGGCTGAAAAAATAGCGAAAGAGGGTTGGGAGAAAACACGCAAATCTTTCAATGCTAAGCGCATCACCCAGTTTATGGTTGAAGTGACATTTAAGCAGCCACTTTCAGAAGATTATGAATGGTCACACGAGGTTTATGCATGATGTGGTTTTTGTACGTTGCGGTGGGCCTATTAGTACTTGCTGCACTGTTATATGTGCTAGGTAATTATACATTCTGGCTTCCGTTTCGTTCGAATAAATTACCACGTATTGTCATGTTGCATCAGGTTACTCCTAAAGATGCAGCCTCTGGCATGAACATGCCTCCTGAAAAGTTTGAACAACTCTTACAACTGTTAACTCGTAAAGGGGCTATCTTTTGCTTTGTTTCTGAGCTTGAGCAATATCGTAATCAAAAGAATGTGGTTGCTTTAAGTTTTGATGATGGCTTTATGGATAATTATCTTTATGCCTATCCATTACTCAAAAAATATAATGCGAAAGCAACTATTTATTTGGCAACGCAAATTGAAGGCATCGAAAAGCTCACTCATGAGCAAATTCATGAAATGGCGAATTCTGGTTTGATTGAATTTGGTGCGCATACGCAACATCATGTGAACTTACTTAAGCTTGACGATCAAACGGCTTACGATGAGATGCTTCAGTCTAAGCGTGATGTTGAAGCATTAGTTGGAAAATGTCCGAGCTTTGCCTATCCATTTGGTCGATTTAACGAAAAACACCAGAAAATGGCCCAAGAAATTGGCTTTAAAAACGCAGTATCGACTCGTAAAAAAATCGAAGCCTATGAAGCTGTTAATCAATTTAATATTCCACGTGTCAGCACGCATGGAGCCATGAATGCTTTACAAATGCGTATCGCCCTTGCTAAAGGACGTTATAAGTTATGAATAAAATTCCATGCAGTGTCTATATTGTCACTTTAAACTGTGGTGCTTGGTTAGAGCGAACATTACAAAGTATCAGTGAGTTTGATGAAGTCATTATTTTAGACTCTGGCAGTACTGATAATACTTATGAAATTGCTCAGCGCTTCGAAAATACGCAAATCTCTCATCAAGACTGGCAAGGTTATGCTGGACAAAAAAGTTTGGCTTTAGCAAAGTGCCGAAATGATTGGGTACTCAATCTAGATGGCGATGAAGTTTTATCTAACGAGTTAAAACAAGAGATTGTTGAGACCATTCAACAGAACAAGCTTGATGCATTAATCACACCAATTAATGATGTGTTTTTAGGTGTTCCAAACAGCAAACATACTAAAAAACATGCAAAGGTACGTTTTTTCCGCAAGTCCAAAGGACATTATGACCTTGCCAATAAAGTTCATGAAAATGTGATTGTGGATGGTGAATCTCAGCGTGCCCAACACGATATTTATCATTATGGTGAATCGAGTATTTTCGTTAAGGTCGAAAAAAATAACCAATATTCCAACTTAAAAGCATTAGAGAAATACCAAAAAGGAAAGTCTCCAAGCGTTGCTAAATTGGTTTTAGTGATGCCTGTGACTTTTATGAAGTCTTATTTTATTCGCCGTAGTTTCTTAAATGGTTGGCGTGGTTTTGTAAATAGTATGATTAACGCATTTTATGCATTTCTAAAAGAAGCTAAGCTTTTTGAACAGACCATGAATAAAGATAAAAATAAGTAGGCGAGCTATGAAAATTGTTCAGGTATTGGCAACGAGTGGTGGAATTGGTGGTTTAGAGCAGCACACTTTTAACCTTGTTAATGAGCTTGCTTTAAACCATGAAGTACATGTGATTGCACATCCTTGCTATGTAGACAAGTTTAGCCAACAAGTACATTTTCATGCTGTCGATTTTGCACGTAGCCGTTGGAATATTTTTTTACTGTGGCAACTTAAAAATCTTATTCAGCAAATTCAACCCGCTATTATTCATGCACAAGCAGGAAAAGCGGCTGAGCTGATTGCCCGCATTAAGCTATTTTTATCTGGCCCGAAATTTGTAACGACGGTACACGGCACTAAAAAGAATAAATCCGCTTATTTAGCTGGTGATGCAGTTATTACAGTGAGCCAAGCGCTCACGCAAGGCATTCCAGAGTCTAAAGCGCACGTGGTTTACAACGGGGTCTATCCTCAACCCGTACTTACTGCTGAAAATAAAGAAAAGTTACTTCAATCGATTCAAAAAGATTTTGCTGAGCTAGACACAAGCAAAAAAGTTGTTATGTGTATTGGACGTCTAGAGCCAGTAAAAAATATCAGTTTACTGATTGAGTCGATGCAACAGATTGATGCCAATTTATGGATTGTTGGCGATGGCTCACTTCGAGCAAGTTTAGAAAAGCAAGTCAGCGAATTGAACATGCAAAATCGTGTCGCTTTTCTTGGGTTTAGAACTGATGCTCGAGATCTGGTGCAATTAGCAGATATCGTGGTTTTGTCATCAGATCGTGAAGGTTTTCCACTTGTTATGGTCGAAGCTTTACAGGCTGATAAAGAAATGGCTTCAACCAAAGTAAACGGTGTGATTGAATGGCTGCCAGAGCAATATCTGGCAGAAATTGGAGATGCACAAGGTTTAGCAAAAGCGATTAAATATGCGCTTCGACCTGAGGCTCAAAACGACTTTAGCCCTTTGTATGCAAAAGCCAAGGCTGAACTGACTGTACCAGCCATGGCTGAGCAGACCATTAATATTTATAAAGGTCTGCTGAAAACTTAATTATTCTTTGGTGTAAGGCGGATGGCATCAAGTACCACGAAGTTATCTTCGACATTAATAGTATGACAACCGTCATCTGCTTGATTCCAGTCTGGTAAAACGACTTCTAATAATTTTTCTTCATAAGCTGTCGGGCTAAGCTGAGTAATCGCTTTTAATTCGATATTGCCGCCATAACGTTTTAAAGAATCTTGGCTTGGTCGAACCAGTCGCCCTTTGTAAATAAAAGGTTTGCCCGCCATACGGAACTGCTGACTGCCTTGGCACACTGGGTTCATTGGGTGCTCTTGCCAGTTTGGATTTAAAATATCTGCGGTAAAGAACAGGTCTAAACGGTCACCAAATTTCTTACAATCACGACGCGTTGAGGTAAAAAGGTACCATAAGCCCTCATGGTAAAAAGGGGTGCTGTCGACTGCTTCAATATTTTCAATAAGGTTGGAATGCTTTTCCCATTTCAGTGGAAACTCAGTACATTTCCAAAGTTCAATCGTCTTGTTTGCAGAAGTTTCTGGGACCATATACCAAGTGTTATCTATTTTAAATACGCAAGGGTATGACAGGTGGTAATCGAGTTTTAAAATGGTTTCAGGCGGGGTGTAAGTGCCATCTTTAAAGACTTCTAAAACAGAAAGAAAGCCGACCGGATGCTGATCATCCACCTCTTCAAAAAAAATGAAATGACGCTCATTTTCATAAGCATAAAAACTATCTGCAAAGGTGAACTTTCTAGGGGAATGGATCTCAAAGAGTGAATCTAATTGCTCAAGTGTAGTAACAGGTTGTTCTAACCAGCCAAAACGCATATACCAATGGGAGTCAAAAGTTTTCGCTTTTTTTGCTTGTTGGTACTTGTACCATTTTTTTTGAAGATTGCGAGTTATTAACATTTAATTACCTGTAGCTACTCATTTTTGTGTTTGGGCGGATTGGAGAAAGTATGCTAATCGAATAATTTTTTTGAAAATAAAAAGAGAAATAACCCGAGAAATTAAATCATTTTTCATTTTGTTAAAGTTCTTTTTAAAGCGATTTGGCTTTTTCATGTATGTTTTTCTATCAGATGCAATATGGCTTTGCATCTCGTCGTCATGCTCAAAGCAATAATAAAAAGGAGTGGAAATATCTCCTTCTAATAAATATTTCCAGTCATCAATATAAGTTAATTTCTTTATTTGCTTATGGACAAAATTTTGAGCAGTTTCTCGGGTTAAAGAGTAAGCATATGTGGCTGTATATAGGTCTTTAGGGCCAGTCATATTGAAGTAAAGTTCATCATTACTTACGTATCCTCTTATTCGTCGTCTAGATGGTTCAGAGTGCCCTCCTAAGAATGCGAATGCGGGATTGGTTTCTAATAAAGAATGTAATTTCTGCTGTATATGTTCGGTTTGAAAAATTACATCATCTTCAATAATTATTATGCGATCATATGCTGCATAATCACCTTGAGCTAGACGTTGCCAAATAATCATATGACTTAACCAGCAGCCTAGTTCACTTGGCCCTAATTCATGATCACATAATCCAGCAAACTGACGACTTAAATTTAAAAAAGTTAAATACTCATTATGAAGTTTTTTTCCATAAATTGCTTCGAAAAATTCAAAATCAATTTGTATATCGTGAATGACCGATTGCAAACTTTGATGTTGCTGTTTAATTTTTTCTTGTCGTTCATTACTTCCTTTCAAGGAGACACACAAGATAAGAATTTTTTTCATGTTTCAACTAACTTGATACAATACATTCTAGCTATTTTAGCCTGCTATGCTTATTGTTGATAGCCTCGCGATATCATACAAAACGCTCATTTACGCAATAATCTGATTAATATTTTAGATTTTGCATGTTCTGTTTATTTATTCTGAACTATCTAGAAAAAGGAATAATTTACTTCATTATGATTAAAGTTCTTATCTCATTTGGTACGCGTCCTGAAGCTATTAAAATGGCACCTGTAATCCAATGTTTAAAAAAAGACAATAGATTCGATGTTAAAGTATTAGTAACAGCTCAACATAGAGAGATGCTTGATCAAGTATTAGAAGTTTTTAAAATAACTCCTGATTTTGATTTAAATTTAATGAAAGCTAATCAAAGTTTAAATCAGCTTTCTGCAAATATTTTACAAAATATGGATAGTATTTATCAAAATTTTAGGCCACATATATTATTAGTGCATGGTGATACATTATCTGCATTTGTGGTAGCTCAATCTGCATTTTATAATCAAATTGATATTGGTCATGTTGAGGCTGGGTTAAGAACTTATAATTTAAAGTCGCCTTGGCCTGAAGAAGGAAATAGACAACTAATTTCTAAAATCTCTAATTTACATTTTGCTCCCACTGAGTTGGCTGCTGAGTGCTTAAAAAAAGAAAATATTCAGTTAAGTAATATATATATTACGGGGAATACTGTAGTAGATGCATTATTAAGTGTTTCTGACCAAATTTTACCTTTACCTATAAAATATAATGGTAGTAAGTGGAACTTGGATGAAAAAATAAAAAAAATTCTGATCACAGGGCATAGACGTGAGAATTTTGGTCAAGGTTTTATTAATATTTGTCAGGCTATAAAAGATTTAGCCTTAAAGTATCCCGCAATTGAGTTTATTTATCCTGTTCATTTAAATCCTAATGTGAAAGATATTGTTTTTAGTTATCTAACTGATATTAAAAATATTATTTTATTACCACCCCAGTCTTATTTAGAATTTATTAATTTAATGAAACATAGTTATCTAATTTTGACAGACTCTGGAGGGATTCAAGAGGAAGCACCAAGTCTGGGGGTGCCAATTCTAGTAATGCGAGATACTACTGAAAGACAAGAAGCTATTGATGCAGGCACAGTCAAATTGGTGGGAACAGAAACTGCTTCAATAACATTTTGGGTAGAAACATTATTGGAAAATAGTGAGCTGTATCATCAGATGGCTAGAGCTAACAACCCTTATGGGGATGGTACAGCTAGTATTAAAATCAAACAAATTCTTTTGGATAAATATAGTCATACAATATAAATTACTTTAATTTATATTGTATAAAATAACGTATAAGTTTAAATAAATCTTTAATTTTAATACGAGTAGCTAGAGTCTTTAGAAAGTTTTTACTGTGAGTAATATTTTCTAAAGATTCTAATTGTTCATTAAAATATATCTCTAATGCATTTTCTTTATAACTCTTAGTTCTATCTGGTAACCAAGAACCATAAAAATGATGCGTAGCAAAATTTTTAGGTAAGTCTAAGCAAAAATGTGTTGATGGATATACATGAATTGTATTTATAGAATCCTTTCCAACTTGCAGGTTATTATTTAAAGGATTAATAAAAAAATTTTCTCTTAATATTTCTGATACCGAAAAAGTATTAGTATTCTCTTCATCTGTATAAATACGTTCATGATAATATTCTAAAATTCTTTTGGTTAAGCTATGATTTGGTATTGACCCCCAAACAGCAGTAAAAGGAGAGCCTTTCCCTTCAAAACCTGTAAAGGCTTCGTGCTGTAAAAAAATATCAAGATTTTCTTTTAGTTCTACATCAGTATCTAAATAAATTCCTCCAAAATTATGTAAAGCATAAGCTCTTACGTAGTCTGATACATAGGCATATTTTTTTTGATTGTAGGCTGATAAGGTGAAGGGATGACTGTTTATATTAAATGATTTTTCATTCCATAATTTTATTTCATAATCTGGACAAAATAATCTCCATGATTCTATATATTTAACAAGTTGTTCAGGGATCTTGTTGGGGCCAAACCAACAGTAATGTATTATGCGTGGGATCATATAATCTTGTGTGTCTTTCAAAATAATATTTAAAAATAAAAAAACTGTAGCATAGATATTTTATTTATCTGCATTACCTTTGAGCACCATATAAATCAGGGCAACAAAGATCAGTAATGCCCCAGCCAAACTACTGATGCAGAAATACAAAATACGTTCGCTGGTAGTCATGTTAAAGAGTTCATTTGCAAGGATGTAACGCATAAAGAACCATTGTGCAAGTGAGAACACAATAATCACAATTGTGTGTCGACGTACATCTGGACGCATTGCCATAAAGCTGACCTCTTAGTAAAAAGCAGCCTATTATGCCACTGACGTGCTTTTTCGCAAAGCATAGCTTATGAAAACTGAATGTTTGCTTGATATTGTTTAATAAAAAACCCTGCATAAGCAGGGTTTTTTAATGGAAAATCTAAAAAATTATTTAGATTCTTCAGCTTTAGGTTTTTCACGTAAGCGGATGCCTAAGTCACGAAGCTGGTTCGCTTCAACAGGAGCAGGTGCTTGAGTAAGTGGACACTCAGCAGTCTTAGTTTTCGGGAATGCAATAACGTCACGAATTGAAGTCGCGCCAGTCATAAGCATCACTAAACGGTCAAGACCAAATGCCAAACCACCGTGAGGAGGAGCGCCATAACGAAGTGCGTTAAGCAAGAAGCTGAATTTCTCTTCTGCTTCTTCATCAGAAATACCAAGCGCTTCAAAAATCGCTTTTTGCATTTCTAATGTGTAAATACGAAGTGAACCACCGCCAACTTCAGTACCGTTTAATACCATGTCGTAAGCAACAGAAAGTGCTTCACCTGGATTGCTCTTCACGTCTTCTACGCTAGATTTAGGTAGAGTGAATGGGTGGTGAACAGAAGTCCATTTACCATCGTCAGTTTCTTCAAACATTGGGAAGTCAACAACCCAAAGTGGAGCCCACTCACAAGTTGAAAGATTCAAGTCGTGACCAATCTTGACACGAAGCGCGCCCATTGCGTCATTTACAACTTTAGCTTTATCAGCACCGAAGAATACGATATCGCCATCTTGTGCGCCAACACGTTCCAACAGTTCAAGTACAATCGGTTCAATGAATTTCACGATTGGAGATTGAAGACCTTCAATTCCTTTAGCGAGTTCATTAACTTTAATATACGCTAAACCTTTTGCACCATAGATGCCAACGAATTTGGTGTATTCATCGATTGCACTACGTGGCAATGAAGCTGCACCAGGAACACGTAAAGCAACAATACGACCTTTAGGATCTTTTGCAGGACCAGCAAATACTTTGAACTCTACTTCTTGCATTAAGTCTGCAACCTCAACGAGTTTCAACGGAATACGCAAATCTGGTTTGTCAGATGCATAGTCACGCATTGCTTCGCTATATGGCATACGGCGGAATTTTTCAAATTTTACGCCAAGCAAGTCGTTAAATAGTTTAACAGTCATGCCTTCCATCAAATCCATGATTTCATCGTCATTTAAGAACGATGTTTCAATGTCGATTTGAGTGAATTCTGGCTGACGGTCAGCACGTAAGTCTTCATCACGGAAACATTTCGCGATTTGGTAGTAACGATCAATACCACCCACCATCAATAATTGTTTAAACAATTGCGGTGATTGTGGAAGTGCGTAGAAGCTACCATTTTGTACACGACTTGGTACTAAATAGTCACGCGCGCCTTCAGGAGTTGCACGAGTTAAAATCGGAGTTTCAACGTCTAAGAAACCGTGATCGTCTAAATAATTACGGATCAAGTTAGTTACTTTAGAACGGAAACGTAAGCGATCTAACATTTCTGGACGACGGATGTCCAAGAAACGATATTTTAAACGGTGTTCTTCTGACACGTTGATGGTGTCATCATTTAACGGAAATGGCGGAGTTTCAGAAGCAGCAAGAACTTCGATTTCTTTGCCTAAAACTTCGATTTGACCACTCACCATATTTGGGTTTTCAGTACCTTCATAACGGCGACGAACACGACCTGTAATTTTTAATACATATTCAGAACGTGCTTTATCTGCAGTTGCAAATGCTTCTGGAGTATCTGGGTCAATAACCACTTGAACGAGACCATCACGATCACGCATATCAAGGAAAATAACACCGCCATGGTCACGGCGACGATGTACCCAACCGCATAGTGTAACGGTCTGGTCGATTTGGGCTTCAGTTAAAGAGCCACAGTAATGAGTTCGCATCATGATGAAGATTATCCAAACTATATTGGCTGAAAGGACGGATGCGTAAACCGCGCACCGTCAAAAAAGTAAGTTTTCGATTATGCCTTGTTGGATGGTTTGTCACAAGAACTAGATCAAAAAACCGCAGAAATTAAGCTGAAAATGAGCAATTTGGCAGCGATTTTAGTTATTCATCCCATTCTTTGTTGTCGATCTAAAACCAAGAATAGTAAGCATCCTAAGCTAAAGGTATTTAACCAACCTTGCATAAATTCATTAATAGAACGACCAGTGAAATAATAGGTATCAGCATGCCAAACTTCATGAGGAATGTAGCGGGCATAATCCCAAAAAGAAAATAGGCCTAACAATGTAGATAAAATCAACAGACACCATGCAAAAATTTTAATTTTATAGTTTACTTTCCAGTGTTGTTTATAGCGCTGATAATAATGAATACACATCCAAACAATAAAAGGTAAAGCAAGAGCAGAGGAGCCTAACTGCAAAAGACGATGTAAGGGGTATGGGTGTCCTAAAAGGTGAATCTTTGTTGCTAATACATCTTTAAATACAAAAGTCCGAAAGTCTGAGTGTGTTAGACCATCCCATATTAAATGTGTTGCAATTCCTAAAGTAAGTGCGAGTAATGTTCCAACCAAAAATAAAAAAATACGTTTTAAAGAGTTGAGGCCAAGATCATGCTGAATGCCGAAAAAACGGTAAATTACAGGTCGATATAGAAAGTACCAAATAGCACAAAAAATAAGGCCTAAGGTAAGGTTAGGATAAATCAGGCCTTTCCATTGATGTGTCAACATACCTGATTGCATTGTAAATAAGCGGTAAAGATCAGGTGTCATACTGCCAATTGCTAACGCAGCAATTGGCAAAGTGTTTCGGCTAAGCTTCGAAAGAGGAGGCGCTATAACGGCATGAGAGATTGTAAAAGGCATTAGAAATCGGAATTTACTCACATCATTTAATTGGCCAGTCTATCGAATCATCTGATTAGAAATGTTTTTTATTGCAAAACAACTGAAATGTTATAATATAACAAAACAAAGGCGTAGCGATCAGAGAATCACCTCATGTTGTTCCATAAAAATATTTTGACCATATCCATTTTAGCTGTCATATCCGTATCTTCATTTGCAGCAGAAAGTGAAAATGTTGAAAAGCTAGAAACCATTCGAATTAAGGCTCATCCACTTGAGCAAACTTCACAAGATTTTGCTGTGGCAGATACTGTTGTTGACCAAAAGCATTTATCGCAAGGTGCTGCGACCATTGGGGATGCACTCAGTAGCGAAGTGGGAATTTATGCTAATCAGTTTGGGGCTGGTTCGAGTCGTCCAGTCATCCGTGGACAAGATGGGCCACGCGTTAAAGTACTTCAAAATTCATCAGAAAATATTGATGTCTCGACTTTGTCTCCTGACCATGCTGTCACTGTAGATCCTGTGCTTGCGAAACAAGTCGAAGTAATTCGCGGACCTTCAACTTTACTGTTTGGTGCGGGGACTGTCGGAGGTTTAGTCAACGTTATTGATAACAAGATCCCTACGCAAATGCCTGAAAACGGTTATGAAGGACAAGTTGGCTTACGTTACAACACTGGAAGTGATGAAAAACTGGCGAGCGCTGGCCTAACTGTTGGCTTGGGCAGCCAAGTTGCTTTACGTGTTGAGGGGTTAACTCGTGATGCGAATAATTATATTGCGCCCAATTATATTCATGAAGGCGAAAAAGAGCGCCGTGTAGACAATACTTTTGCGCAGGGTGACTCAGTTAACGTTGGTTTGTCTTGGATTTATGACCGTGGCTATACAGGTATTTCTTATAGCAACCGCAGAGACCAGTATGGCTTACCAGGCCATAG
The DNA here is from genome assembly GCF_031196995.1 of Acinetobacter sp. 12966. Lineage (NCBI taxonomy): Bacteria > Pseudomonadati > Pseudomonadota > Gammaproteobacteria > Moraxellales > Moraxellaceae > Acinetobacter > Acinetobacter sp. 12966. Next base: position 143,378 of record NZ_JAVIMC010000051.1, on the reverse strand, counting down.
CCATGAATATGAAAATTGTAAGGCTCATCTAGGCGGAAGACCACATTTGCATTGTGACGAACATGAGCATGAACATGAAGATGGTGAAGAGGCTCACGCCCATGAAGAACATGAACACGAACATGGCGGCCCATGGATTGATTTAAAGTCTGAGCGTTATGATTTTAAAACCGAGTTAAATGAGCCATTTGCAGGCTTCCAAAAGTTACGTGCACAAGCAAGCTATACAGACTATCAACATGACGAAATTGAAGAAGGCACAATTGCGACCCGATTCCAAAACAAAGGTTATGATGGACGCATTGAGTTAGTACATAACCCGATTGCAAGTTGGGAAGGGGTAATTGGCGCACAGTTAGGTCAACAGAAATTGGATTTAACTGGCGAAGAAGCATTTATGGCTCCGACCACTACCAAAAAGTGGAGCGTATTTGCTTTAGAACATAAACAATGGAAAGACGTACATTTTGAGCTTTCTGCCCGTGCAGATCAGCAAGAAATTGATGTAGACGATAATTCTAAACAGGATTTTGATGGTTCGGCATTCTCATACGCAGGTGCTGCGAATTGGGAGTTTGCACCGAACTATAAACTGTCTTTTGTCGCTTCACATCAGGAACGTTTACCTTTAGCTCAAGAGTTATATGCAAATGGTGGACATTTTGCGACGAATACTTATGAGTTAGGAAATGATCAACTCAGTAAGGAAAAATCGAATAATGTTGAGTTAGGTTTGCATTTTGATAATGACAAACTTGATTATCATCTTCATGTGTACCATAACTGGTTTGATGACTACATCTATGCGCAAACTCTTGACCGTTATAAAGACTTCCGTTTAGTTCAATATACTCAAGATAAAGCTCGTTTCTATGGTGCTGAGGGTGAAATTGGTTATCAAATTACCCCAATGTACAAGATTAGTGCTTTTGGTGACTATGTACGCGGTAAAATTGATGCAGAGGGTAACGCTCCACGTATTCCAGCGGGACGTTTAGGTACTAAAGTTGATGCAGACTTTGGCGATGGTTTTAGTGGTTCTGCCGAGTACTATCATGTCTTTAACCAAGATAAGATCGCAGCTTACGAGACCGAAACTGAAGGCTATAACATGCTTAATCTTGGCGTGGCATACTCTGGACAATATGGTGCAAAAACAGATTATCGTGTTTATATGAAAGCAAATAACTTGTTAGATGACACGGTTTATCAACATGCTTCATTCTTATCAAATATTCCACAAGTTGGACGTAATTTTACTGTGGGTGTTGATTTTAGTTTCTAAGGCTTTAACACGAAACTAAACTTGAAAAATCAAGCCAAAAGACCTAATTTGAAACCATCAAGTTAGGTCTTTTTTATGCGTATTTTTCAACGAATTCATCAAAAGTTAAATTGGTCAGGGCGTCGTTATATGGCGGTATTACTTTGCGTTGTTGCTATTGCATATGTTGCATCGGCGATTTACCACACAGTAAAACCATTACCACAAGGGATTAACTTTAGTGGCAAGCTTAGACATGCCGATGTTAAATTTTTAGCAGACAAAACTTATCTTGATGCAAAAGGGCAACAGCAGGTTGACCAGCACATCTTTGATGAAATCTTGAAAATGATTGATGAGGCAAAAACCACGATTGTGGTGGATATGTTCTTGTTTAATTCAGAAGTGGGTGATTCAAAGCTGAAGCAAAGATCATTAATGCAAGAGCTAACCGATGCATTAGTAAGTAAGAAAAGACAAAATCGCCAAATTCAGATCGTTATGATTACTGACCCAATTAACTCGGTATACGGTGGTCTAAGCCCTGAACACTACCGTCAGTTACGTCAGGCAGGTATTGATGTGATTGAAACGAATTTAGCCCCTTTGCGTGCTTCTAACCCATTCTGGTCAGGCTTCTGGTACATCTGCTGTCAAAATATTGGCAATAACCCTGAAAAGGGCTGGTTACCAAATCCATTCGGTGATGAAAAAATTACACTGCGCAGTTATTTAAACTTATTTAATTTTAAGGCCAATCACCGTAAAACAGTTGTTGTTGATACCGATGCTGGTTGGAAGTCATTGGTGACCTCAGCAAATCCACACGATGGCAGCTCTAGACACTCTAATGTCGCGTTGGTTGTAACAGGGGCGACAGCTGCTGATGTTCTTCAAACTGAAGCTGCAGTTGCACAAATGTCAGGCAGTAGCTCCCCATCGCTCATTTTAGGTGACTTTGAGAAAGACGTAACTAAACCTCAAGTGCAAGTTTTAACTGAGGGCGCAATTTATCAATCTGTATTGAAATTAATTAATTCAGCGAAGCCGAAAGAGCATCTTGATTTAAGTATGTTCTATCTATCTGAACGCAAGATTATTCAAGCACTAAAAAATGCTCAAGAGCGAGGTGTTATTGTTCGTGTTTTACTCGATCCAAATAAAGATGCATTTGGTAGACAAAAGAATGGTATTCCAAACCGTCAGGTGGCTTCAGAGCTACATGCTGCTGGTATTCCAATCCGTTGGTGTGATACCCATGGCGAACAGAACCATAGCAAAATGATTTTGAAATATAACGCTCAACAAGCTGAGTTGATCGTAGGATCTGCCAACTTTACGGCCCGTAATTTAAAAAATTACAACCTTGAAACGGATATGTTGGTCATTGGCAAAGTTCAAGATCAAGTTTTTAAAGATGCACAAGATTACTTCAATACCTCGTGGTCAAACCTAAAAGATAGACAGATGAGTGTGGATTATGCGAAGTATGCAGATGAGTCTAAAGTGAAGTATTGGATTTATCGTTTTATGGAATGGTCAGGGTTGTCGACTTTTTAATCACTATCTTTGGAGTTTTCCAAAAAATAGCAAGATGATTGGCGACATGGATGTCGCCGTTTCACTGTGTTGCAGGGAAGCAACATCAGTGAAACAAAGGTTTTTGTCACTTTTGACCTCTCAAAAGTGAGGCATTAGCCTATACAAAAGACATAAGAACATCACTGTAAGCAAAGGCTGTGCTATAAGTCCGATTTAAGGTGCTGGCGGAATCAATTGATCCAACGCTTTATCATCAAGTTTTTCTATTTCACTCAAATCTGTCTTAATTTTCCACTGCGACTCGTCGTCAACAGGATTCGGCAAACGTGCTTCAAGCCAATCACAGACCACATCTGGAGAAAATTCAGGGTGATTACATTGAATGATCCATGATAAAAAATCTTTGGCTTCACCATTCATATAAGGTGGTGGTGAAACAGGAAAGAATAATGTGGGTAGGCGTTCATTCGTCGATAGGTAATTTAAAACATGACCTAGTTCTTGAACTGTTTGCCATGCAAGTGCATGCTCTACGTCAATACTGAACTTAAACCACCAAGCATGTTCGCCGTCTGCTCCATGAGCCATGATACGGGCTTCTTGTACACTTGGAACTTTGCAAAAGAATTGATGAAGACGCTCAAAACTGATTTCAGACACAGCAATTGACCTAGTTTGAAAAATGCTAATGGTAGCACAGATACAGATTCTTCATATTTTCTTTATAGTCATTACAAAGTTTAGCAATCAAAGCTGTTTTATTCATGGTTTCTCCTCGACTGTCTTCTAATCTAGCTCCATATCAAGATTAAAAGGAAATAGGCCATGAAAAAGCCAATCGTTCTTGTTCTTTCAACATTGATGTTAGGTATATCAGCTACCGCGATGGCTGATTCAGGTCATCGTTGGGACAATAAACATGGTAAAAACTATGATCGATATGAGCATCGTGATGACCGCCGTCATGATTATCGTAATGATCACCGAGCGCCAGTTTGGTCAAATGCTAATCGTGGTAAGCATTATGGTAACTATGTTGCTTTTAAACGTGGTGAACGTATTCCTACCCAATATCGCCATAGCCGCTATTATGTTTCGGACTGGAGAGCGCACCGTTTATATGCGCCACCACGTGGATACCATTGGGTTAAAACCCCTAATCAATACTTATTAGTAGACTCAAGACATAACATTTATCGAGTTCGTTAAAAGTAAAATAACAAAGGCCTCTATTTTGAGGCCTTTTTTCTATGCTAACTCGTCATCTTGCGGTTGAGGGGTTTTCAAATTATTTGAGGTTTTTGCGTGTTTCTCTTTCATTACTGATGGGTAGTGCCATGAAGCAAATCGTACAACTAAAATAGATAGGGCTAAAATCAAAATTGAGCCCGTAATAATGACTTGATCGATATCCGCTTTATGATCATGTTGAATATCTGAAATGAGTAGTCGGGTTAAGGCTGTAATTGCAACATAAATAAGAAAGCGCACAGGCATATGATTGGTTTTAAAGTAAATTCCAACCATTGCTCCCAATTCCAAGTAGATAAATAATAATAAAATATCATCAATTGAAGCGTACTTTTTGACAGTCAGAATTTCAAAAACGGTATTGGCTGCCGACCATGCCACCATACACCCGATAATAAACAAGGCTAAATAATGGAAGGCTTCTACGGCGTAATGTCCGAAACGGTCAAGTATCCGTTCGTATTTTTTAGAATCAGGCATAATGAGATCTTTTGTTTACTTCATAATATTTAGAAATTAAACAAATTTTGTGCCAATGGAAATAGTAAATATAAAATAAAAAACGCCTGATTATTCAGGCGTTTTTATGAAGAGCTTAATTAAGCTTGATTTGTAAAGTAATCTTCACTAAAGCCCATAATTAAGTCAGAACCAGCTTTGATTTTAGCAATACGCGCATCAATATCAGGCAAAATACGTTCAACAAAGTACTGAGCTAAAGCAAGTTTATTTTGGTAGAAATCACCAGACTTATCCTTTGCTGCCGCTGCAATTTTTGCAAACATGTATGAGAAGCTGAGTAAACCCACTGCATGTAAATAATCAACCGCAGCTGAGTTCGGGAACTCTACATTCTCAGCAGCTTGCTCAATAATAAACTGAGTAATTGCTTCGATTTCAGTTGCAGCGTCTAAAGTTGCATCTTTAATAAAGTTCAAATCTGCATCTAATGTATTTGCAAAGTCACGAATTTCAGTGATGTATTCAGCGATGAAGGCACCACCATTCTTAATCACTTTACGACCGATTAAGTCTTGTGATTGAACACCATTCGTTCCCTCATAGATTTGAGCAATACGAAGGTCACGAATACATTGTTCCATGCCCCATTCACGGATATAGCCGTGGCCACCAAATACCATTTGAGCATCTAAAGTCGCTTGGAATGCTGTATCCGTGAGGTAAGCTTTTGCAATTGGAGTTAAAAGCGCAACGCGGTCATTGGCTTTTTTCACTGCTGCTGCATCAGTTGAGAATTTAGTAATATCGAGTTGTTGACCTACATAAACTGCAAATGCACGAGATGCTTCATTGTTTGCACGTACGTTTAACAACATACGACGTACATCACCATGCACTAAAATGCTGTCAGCAGGTTTGTTTGGTGATTGAACACCAGCTGCACTACGTCCTTGTAAACGGTCAGTTGCGTATTGAGCAGCATTTTGATATGCAAATTCAGATGCGCCTAAACCTTGAATACCCATTGATAAACGTTCGTAGTTCATCATAACGAACATTGCTGCAAGACCTTCGTTTTCTTTACCAACGAGGTAACCTTTAGCTCCATCAAAGTTCATTACACAAGTTGCAGATGCTTTGATACCCATTTTATGTTCAATTGAACCTGGGCCAACATGGTTACGGTCGCCTAAAGAACCATCTTCATTTACAAGGTATTTCGGTACGATAAATAACGAGATACCACGTGAACCAGCAGGGGCATCTGGAGTTTTAGCAAGTACTAAGTGAATGATGTTTTCTGCTAGATCGTTGTCACCGCCAGTGATGAAGATTTTAGTACCTGTAATGTTATAAGTGCCGTCTTCATTACGTTCAGCTTTAGTTTTGATAATACCTAAGTCAGTACCTGCATGTGGCTCAGTTAAGCACATGGTGCCTGACCATTCACCTGAATAAATCTTAGGTAAATAAGTCTCTTTTTGCTCTTGAGATGCGTAGCTGTTTAAAGCCATACCTGCACCCACTGAAAGAAGCGGGTAAAGCATAAATGATGGGTTTGTCGCAAATAACATTTCATCAGAAAGAACGGTGAGCATTTTTGGCATGCCTTGACCGCCCCATTCTTCATCGGCACCTAAGCCAATCCAACCACCTTCTGCATATTGACGAAATGCATCTTTAAAACCAGCTGGTGTGAATACTTCGCCGTTTTCATAGCGAGCGCCTTCTTCGTCACCGGTACGGTTTAATGGATGAGTCACGTTCTGAGCAAATTTAGCCATTTCTTCTAAAATTGCTTCAGCTGTTGCAGCATCTACATGAGCGAGTTTCTCATTAGACTGCCAAAATTGTTCTGCTTTAAATACATCATTTAAGATGAATTTCATATCAGCTAAAGGAGCATTGTAAATTGGCATAATCGTTCACCCTTTTTTGTGCACATTGGCCTGTGCTAGATATCCTGTAAAACGAAATGGATATGGAATTTAAAGTGTAAATTTATCATTGATTTTATAAAAAAAGGACCGTCAAAACTGAGCAGTCCTTTTTTGTTTTTTAACATTGCATATCGCAACTAACTATGGTTAGAAAGCGAAATGTTCAGCGTCTAATGACATTAATGGATCTAGACCACCAGCGATCACATCTACATGAGAACGTACACGTGGCAAGATTTTCTTGAAGTAGAAACGAGCAGTAGTTACTTTCGCATTGTAGAAGTCAACATCGGTTGTACCTTCTGCTAATTTCTCTTGTGCTACAAGCGCCATACGAGCCCATAGGTAAGCTAAAGTGATATAACCTGCGAAGTATAGGTAATCTACAGCAGCAGCACCGACTTCATCTGGGTTTTGCATCGCACGCATACCAATTTGCATAGTAAGATCGCCCCATTCTTTGTTAAGTGCCGCAAGCGGTTCAACAAATTCTTTCATAGCAGCGTTGTCTTTGTTTGCTTCTACGAATTTATGGATAATCTTAGTGAAGTCACGTAGCATTGCACCTTGAGTTTGCAATACTTTACGACCTAACAAATCAAGTGCTTGAATTTCAGTTGTACCTTCGTATAAGCAAGCAATACGTGTATCACGTACGATTTGCTCCATGCCATGCTCAGAAATAAAGCCATGACCACCGAAGACTTGTACACCGTGCTTAGCAGATTCAGAACCTGTTTCAGTTAAGAATGCTTTTGCAATTGGAGTCAATAAAGACAAGATGTTGTCAGCAAACTTACGCTCTTCTTCAGTTTCGCCTTTTTCAACGATATCTGCGTATTGAGCAAGTAAGTAAACAAGAGCACGACCGCCTTCAGCAAACGCTTTTTGAGTTAAAAGCATGTTACGAACAGCAGGGTGAACGATAATAGGATCTGCTTCTTTTTCTGGAGCTTTAGGACCAGAAAGTGAGCGCATCGCTAAACGTTCTTTCGCGTATGTCAACGCACCTTGGAAAGATGATTCAGACGCTGCTAAACCTTGAACAGCAGTACCAATACGTGCTGTGTTCATGAAGGTGAACATACAGTTCAAACCACGGTTTTCAGGTCCAATCAAGTAACCTTTAGCTTGGTCAAAGTTAATGACACAAGTCGCGTTACCGTGAATACCCATTTTGTGTTCGATAGAACCACAACGTACCGCATTACGTTCACCAATAGTTCCATCTGCATTTACATTGAATTTAGGAACGATGAATAATGAGATACCTTTAGTACCTTTTGGTGCGCCAGGTAGGCGAGCAAGAACGATATGGATGATGTTCTCAGCCATGTCATGTTCACCAGCAGAGATAAAGATTTTCTCGCCAGAGATTGCATAGCTACCATCTGCATTTGGTTCTGCTTTAGTACGGATAATACCTAAATCTGAACCTGCATGAGACTCAGTTAAGCACATCGTACCTGTCCAAACACCTGAAACAAGGTTTGGTAAATAAGTATTTTTTTGTTCATCAGAACCGTGATGTTCTAATGTACGTACAGCTCCGTGAGACAAGCCTGGGTACATGCCCCATGCCCAGTTCGAGCTACCTACCATTTCAGAAATTGCAATACCTAAAGAGTTAGGTAAGGCCTGACCACCGTATTGTTCTTCAGCTGATAAAGACGGAAAGCCAAGTTCAATATATTTTTGATAAGCTTCTTTAAAACCTGTTGGAGTAGTGACTACACCATCATTCCAAGTACAACCTTCGCGGTCGCCAACTTGGTTTAAAGGAGAAAGTTCATTTTCACAGAAGTCAGCAGCAGCTTCTAAATATTGATCAACCAATTCACGGCTTACGTTACCTTGGAAATCAGGTAATTTTGCATAGTGTTCTTCAGCATTTAATAATTCATGCAAAACAAATTGCATATCACGTAAGGGCGCTTTGTATTGTGGCATATCGGGTTCCTCAATACTGGTGAAACCAGAGTTATAATCTTAATCTATGAGAATGTGCCATGAGGCACCTTGGACTATTACATCGTGCAACAACTTGCATAACTGCACAAGCACCTCAGGACCTTTACTTTGTGACTGCAAAGTCAAGAAAAAAATGCTTAAACTAGCTAAGTGCTTTGAGTGTAAACACTTTTGGTTATGTTTATATGATACAAATAGTCAAAATCGTAAACAGTTATGTATAAACAAAAAGGCGCCTATAGGCGCCTTTTTGTCTCATAATTTTAGAATTATTTTGCTGGAGCAGGAGCGTTAACTGGTGGTTGAGGGCGCTTTGGTTCAAAACGAAGGTTACAAGTACCTTCAAGTGTCTTATCTCCAACTTGAACATTTACTGTTTGTCCATTCGCTTTACCATCACATGCTTTTTGGATTTGTTCAAAGCGAGCTTGACGTTCTGCACGGTGCTGTTCCCATGCAGCTTTTTGTTCTGGGGTGAACTCACGGTGCTTCCGGTGGTGATCCTCACGAGGGCCATCTTGCATCATTCCACGCTCTGGTTTAGGTGGTTGAGTTGTCGATTGACACGCAGCCAAACTTCCCATAGTTACAATTGCCGCACTGAATAATGCAATTTTTGCCGTCATTTTCATATCTAAAGCCCTTTAATGTTGTGTTTACTGATGGGTTAAAGATTAGATAATAAAGATGTAGAAACAATGGAGAGTTTTTCTTTTCGTTGTTGGTTACAATGCAAAATATAGGGTAAAAATGAGAGAGTGCTTTTGAACGTTCTACGTGTTCCCATTGCATTACGGTTATTTTTGACAGTCTTGCTCACCACATTGCTTATTGCGACTGCAAGCTTGAGCGTTTTGCACTGGACAATGCAAAAGAACTTTGCCAAATACGTGGCTGACGTTGAAATGCAGAAGCTAGATCGTCTCATTACTAATCTGGGTGATGTCTATACCGTTTACCATGATTGGGGAAATGCGATTCAGGCGCAGATTTTACAAATCGAAGGAACCGCAGCTCCTGACGACTATGATCGTCTCTCACAGTGGTGGCTTCGTCGTCAATATGATATTGCAATACAACAGCATTCTTTCGATGAACATGCCCTTATTAATATTTCACCGCAAGTTGCACCGACCAATAAAAATACTATTTTTAGTGATGAAGAATTAAGAACGCTTGAGCAAAATTTACCTTCTCAATATCAACCCTTTGAAGGGCTAAGATTTCCCTTAAGCGCAAACCAGTTTCGTCCAAGTGATGATAAAAATAAGTCAAAGAAGGGAAGCCTAAAAGATATTGAAACCCAAAATGGTAAGAAGCGTTTTATTGCTTTGCCAGACCGTTTAGGGTTGAGTTCACGTTTATCTTTATATGATGCACGACACCAGTTTGTGGTAGGTGAGCCGCCTTCTTCAGACCAAATGTCATTTCGCCCGATTATCTTAAACAATCAAGTCGTGGGATATTTAGGTTTAAAACCTGTTTTAGATAAAGAAGATGCTTTGAGTATTAATTTCTTTAGTAATCAAAAGCGTTATTTACTCTTGATTTATGCTTTGACCTTACTATCAAGTTTAGTTGCAGCGCTGTTAATGGCAACTTATTTTAAAAAACCAATTCAGCGTTTATTAAATGCAACCAATGAATTAACTAAAGGAAATTATCAACACCAAGTGGTCATTAAGCGAAATGATGAGTTAGGTGATTTATCTACTCAATTGAACCATTTGGCAGAGATTTTACATCAGCATGAAGAGTCGCGACGTCAATGGGTGGCTGATACTTCTCATGAATTAAAAACGCCTTTGGCTGTATTGCAAGCACAAATTGAAGCGATGCAAGACGGGATTCGAAAAGCAACCCCAGAACATTTAGATGCGATGATGCGTCAGGTTTCAAGTCTGAAAAAATTGACCCAAGATCTTGCAGACTTGGCCCAAGCAGATGCTCAGCAGCTTAAGTGTTATTTGAGTTCTGTAAATCCATGGGAAGTGGTACTACAAGAAGTTGAAAACTTTAAACCAAAACTTGAGCAGGCTGGTCTTGAAATTCAAGTTGAAGGAACAAGTTCTCCGCTATTATTAGATCGTGATCGTTTTAAACAGATTGTTGTTAATTTAATTAGTAATAGTATTCGTTACACGGAAACAGGTGGCAAAATTCATATTCATACAAGTCAGACTCCTCAAGAGTGGACTTTGTATGTGGATGACAGTCCGTTTGGTTTAAGTGATGAGCAGTTATCCCGTTTAGGTGAACGTTTCTATCGCGTAGATGATTCGCGTACGCGTAGTACAGGTGGAACAGGGCTGGGCTTAGCTTTGTCTTGTAAGATTGCGCAGGCGCTTGGTGGTACACTCAGTTTTGAACATTCACCATTAGGTGGTTTACGTTGTGTACTTACTTTTAAAAAGCAGAGTTAAATATAAAAGGAAAAATATCTCATGAAACATGTGATGTTGGTTGAAGATGAAGTCGAATTAGCGCATTTGGTGCGTGATTATCATGAAGCTGCCGGTTTTGAAGTAAGTATGTTTCATGATGGTCAAGATGCCTATGCGAGCTTCCAGCAACGTAAACCAAATTTGATGATTTTGGACTTAATGGTTCCACGAATGGATGGTTTAACGATTTGCCGTAAGGTTCGTGAACAATCAGATTTACCGATTATTATGGTTACGGCCCGCACCGAAGAAATTGACCGAGTATTAGGTCTTAACATGGGTGCTGATGATTATGTCTGTAAGCCATTTAGTCCCAAAGAGTTAGTTGCTCGTGTACAAGCTGTGCTACGTCGTTTAGAGCGTAAGGCCGAGCCTGAGCAAAATGATTCTTTCCGCATCGATAAAGCACAACAAAGAATTTGGTATCAACAAAAATCGTTGAGCTTAACGCCAACCGAATTTCGCTTACTTGAGCTATTTTTAGAGCATGTGGGGCAAGTTTATTCACGTGCACAATTATTAGATCACATTAATCCAGATAGCTTTGATGTTGCCGATCGTGTGATTGACAGCCATATCAAAAACTTGCGCCGAAAAATTAGTGAAGCGGCTGAAACTGGTAACCGTCATGAGTGGATTCAAGCAGTTTATGGTGTAGGTTATCGCTTTGAATATCCTGAAGAGTAAGTCTTCATAAAAGTTATTCTGTGGATAACCACAATGTTATCCACAGAAAATGTGGATAGTTTTAAAGAGTTATGGATAAATTATAATCTTGGTGTGATTGGGTACTAATTGCCAAATTTCATCTATATCTACATTTCTAACAGCGATACATCCTAAGGTCCAATCCTTATGGGGCATATAAGTCGAGCTAAAAGGCATCGATATTAATGATTTTGGAACGGATCCATGAATCATGATATCTCCTCCCGTTGGTTGATTATGTTGCTTGGCATAAGCAATATCTTTCGCATCGGGATAGGAAATATGCAGCGATTTATAGTAAGCACTTTGTGAGTTTCGCCAATCTATAGAATAAATCCCTTCTGGTGTTTTACCATCATTTTCAAAGTGTTTATGTCCTTTGGGATTAAAGCCGAGACGAATCGGATATTGCCGAATTACCTCTTCATTATTTTTAAGTAGAAGTAGGCGTTGGTTTTTAAACACTTCAATTGAGGTAACTTGCTTGGTCTTTATGAGTTCTAATATTTCTTCATTTGAGAGTGCTTGATGACTTGACGTAAAAGTCGGTAAATATTTTTCATAATTATAAAAAGCGATTCCCAGTGGAATGATAAGAAGTGTGCAAATAATGAAGGGGCTAATTTTCATATATTATTTTTTATACTCAATGAACTCTCTTAAATGTCTCAAATTAACTTAAGAGAGTTTTAGTTTTTTAATATTAAGATGAACAGCTCACTGCTACATCTGGAACATCACTTGGTAATGGCCCTAAATCTTGTGGTTGCTCAAGCTCTAGTTGTCTTGTGTAAGGATGATTAAGTAGTTTAAATAAACGATCTACTTCGCTAAAATCATCTCTTTCCGCTGCTTCAATAGCACGCTGCGCCATGTGATTACGCAAAATATAAACTGGATTTGCTTTTTGCATATTTGCATCCAGCTCATCAATATTTTGATGTTCACGAATACTTTCATATTGGCTAAGAAACTCATCAAACTGTCGAATATCAAGACAATCATCTCGTAAAGCTTTGAATTCTTTATTTTGAAGACGAATAAAACTTTGAGTGTAATCAAGTTGTTCAGTTTGTAATATTCTTAAAAACGCAAAACTACAATCAAGGCTGTCTTTATGGAAATGAGGAAGACCCATTTTTTGACATAAACCTTGTCCATAGTGTTCTAAAAAGATTGGTTCAAATTGTTCTAAGCAACGTGCTAACTTTTCTTTGAACTCATCTTTTTGTTCAGATTCAGCGAGAGGAATTAAGTTGTTTAGCCACGTCCATAAGTTCCAATGGCCTATACTCGGTTGATTTTGATAAGTATAACGACCTTGGTAATCTGAGTGATTGTTGATCCAGTGGGGGCGGAAACGCTCCATAAAACCATATGGCCCAAAATCGAGTGTTGAGCCGGTAATATTTAAGTTATCAGTATTCATCACACCATGAGCAAACCCAACTAATTGCCATTTTGCAATCATGATCGCAGTACGCTCAACCACCTTTTTGGCAAAAGATAAAGTTGGATTTTCGGTTTCTAGGCATTCTGGATAATGCCATTCAATACATTTTTGAGTGAATTCTGACAGCAATTCAGGCGCATATTGATTAATCCATTCAAAATGTCCTAAACGGATATGACATTCAGATGTTCTGAGTAGCATTGCGCCTAACTCTAATTTTTCACGCTGTACGCCTTGAGTCGAGGTTGTGAAACCGACTGCATGACTAGATGCGATGCCTAAAGCATTTAGAGCATGTCCTGCTAAATATTCACGGACAACAGAACGTAATACGGCTCGTCCGTCCCCCATTCTTGAATAAGGGGTAGGGCCTGCACCTTTGAGATGTAGGTCGATGGTTTGACCCTTTGTATTTAGTATTTGCGCAATCAGTAAGCCACGTCCATCGCCGAGCTGTCCTGCCCATTGTCCGAATTGGTGACCCGCATAGACCATCGCCAGAGACGGAAATTCAGGGAATGTACGCTGTCCACTACAGATCTCAACCCATGCATTTTTATCATCTTCTGACCATTGCAGTTCATCAGCCAAAGCACTGTTAAAATGTCCTGCTTTTGCACCACGTAAAGGTGATGGCTGCTGAACATGAAATAATTTAGACGGAAGTGAAGGGTAGAGCGGATTAAACTGCATAGGCTTAGCAAAATAGAGAGAGCGGATTTCACTATAACACAGTTAAAAAGCAGGCATAAAAATAGCTCCCGAAAGAGCTATTTTAGATCAGAATTTATTTTAGTCTGACACCACATTGGTATTCTTTTTAACACTACGCATGAGTGTTTCTAAGCATTCGCGGTGATGACTTAAACGATGTTCAAGCAATTGAAAATCAACTTTAAGCTTATGATCCATTCTATGAATCTTTTCAGCCATTGCTGCTTTTTTAGCTTGTAACTCTTGTTCTTTAAGTTTTGCCCAATCATTTAAGGTGTGTGTAAATGCTTCGTACTCTTGTGCAATACGTTGCTTCATTTGAGTAATGTCTGCATTTACATCATGACCATAAATAGCGAGGTCTTGTTCAGCGTATTTAAATTTCATCGCCAGTTCTGCTTTTTTAATATTAAAGCTTGGAATACGACGTAAATTTTTAGCTAAACCAATTTTAGAACATGACCAGATCAACCATTTAGTTGGGTCATATTGCCACCATTTCACACCATTACGATAGTCGTATTGGAAGATATGGTGATAGTTGTGGTAACCCTCGCCCCAAGTGGCAATGGCTAACCAGAAATTATCACGTGCTGAGTTTTCGTCTGTATAAGGACGTTTACCAAACATATGGCAAAGTGAGTTAATAAAGAATGTAACTTGATGGCTAATGATTAAACGTACTAGACCACCCAAGAGCACTACACCCCATAGGTCGCCAGTTGCCCAACCGATTAAGCCTAAAATACCAACATGAACAGCAACTACGAGTAAACCATAGTATTTATGCTGGAACATGACCAATTTATCATTGAGTAGGTCTGGTGCATTTTTAAAGTCTGGCTCAGATGGTGAATGATCGCGGATCATCCAACCCATATGCGCATACCAAAAACCACGCTCAATTGAATATGGATCTTCATCAACATCATCAACATGTCGATGGTGAGTACGGTGACCAGATGCCCAGAACAAAATACTATTTTGCACGGCAAATGTTCCACCGATCATTAAAAGAATTTTAAGCGGTAACGACGCTTCATAAGCTCGGTGAGCCCAAAGGCGATGGTAACCAGCAGTAATCCCCATACTACTTAGAGCTAAAAGAAAAAATAAGCTTACCCATGCGCTTACACTAAAATCATAATAATACGCATAAATCGGGATTATGATTGCGGCAAGAATTGGTAAACCAATTAAGGTAATGCTAGCGGTCCAGTTAATTGGGGCTTTGAGTGGGGCGGAAGTCATATCCGGCAGCGCTCCTAGAATCCTTGTGAAACAAGGTACAAAGACAAAACGACATAGCAAAACCAATCATCAAGATATATTGCTATTCTATCCTTCATATTAGCACGTGCTTAGTGAGAATCACTAGCATTATTGTACAGATGTATTGAAAGAACCGTAACAGAATTAAACTATGTCAAAGAGTTTTTCAAGCAGGAGAAGTTGTTTAATGAACGTACAACGATTGAAAAAAAAGAACAGCATTGATATTTCAAGAAAATTATCATTGAAGTGTGTCTTGGTCACAATCAGTCTTGTATTAGCCGCATGTCAAAGTGCACCCGAACAAAGTACGAAAAAAGTTCAAACAAAAAGAACAGCTCATCAGACTCAAGCACCTGTTGTAAAAAAGAGAGTGAGTCCAGATGGCATTCAAGATATTGATTGGCAGATCACTCAGATCAGTGGTCATAAGGCAAAATTCTTTAACCAATGGCCAACTCTTTCACTGAACTCAGCAGTCAAAACAGTATCGGGCCATACGGGCTGTAATGCTGTTTTTGGCCGTTATACATTTAATTTCAGCCAGCAAAAACTTGATATGCAAGTAAATGCAGGTCATTCAAGCTGTGATGGTGCTTTGGCTCAAGAAGCAGAGCTGGTAGATGCTTTGCAACGTATCCAACGCTTCCAACTCGTAGGTAATACGCTATATTTACTTGACCAGAGTGGTCAGCGCCTTATTCAGGCACAAAAGAAATAAAAGGTGGTTTTTACCACCTTTTTTATATTTATAAAGCTTGTAACATCGTGGTTGGAATATCTGTAATTAAGCCCTGAACCTCTAAATCACGCAGCCTTTTTGCTCTTTCTACATCATTTACTGTCCAGACACTGATGTTCAAACCAGCTTGATGTGATAATTCAATCACTTCATCTGTTGCAAGCTGGTCGTGCCAACCAATATGACCGCAACCATATTGATGCGCGAGTTCAATCGCTGTTGCGCCAACTGGAAGTTCAACTAACAATCCGCATTTAAATTGAGAGTTTATATCGCGTAAAGCAGTTAGAATTTGAAGATCAAAACTTGTGATTGTTACGACTTTCTCAAAGCCCTGTAATTCCGTCTCAAGCTTTTGAACGAGCTTTTCGGCCAACGCCATATCTCTTACAGCTTTAACTTCAACTTCAATATGATCGAAATTATCAAGTAAGTTTAAAACACCTGTAAGGGTCGGTGTTGGTTCAGAAGTTGGCCAATTGGGCCAGCTTTGACGATGATCGAATGACAACGCTTGAGCCAAAGTCGATTGCTCTACAATTTGATCGACTCCAGCTGTACGCAAAAAATTGTCATCATGAATAACAACTAACTCTTGGTTTTGAAGCTGGCGAATATCGAATTCGACACCACGAATACCTAAATTTTTTATGTGCTGAAACCCACCAAGTGTATTTTCAGGAGCTTCTCGGCGTGCACCACGATGACCAATAATGCGCATAATTTTCTTCTATGAAATCTTTTGATTATGGTCTCTTTTAAAAAGAGTAGAGACCATGTTTAATCTAATCTATTTTTAAATAATCTCATTAATATTTTTTTGCCAAAGCACTTCTTGTCCACCCTCAGCACGCTGTAAAGCACGCGATGCGACAAATAACCAGTCAGATAGACGGTTTAAAAGTTGAAGTGCTGTAGCTTGAATATTTTGATCACGAGTTTGCACCGACATGAGTGATCGCTCTGCACGACGACAAACGGCACGAGCTTGATGAGCATAACTACAAGATAAAGAACCAGATGGTAGAATAAACTCCTTAAGCATCGGTAAGTCTTCATTCATACGGTCAATTTCTTTTTCAAGAAATTCAATACAAACGGGCTGGAGTAGATTGTAATTTGGAATACAAACCTCTCCACCTAAATCAAAAAGCCAATGTTGAATCAGACTTAAGCTTTTATCCCAATCAGCCTTATTAGTTACTTGGCTATCTGTAATTTGAGCACGAAGTACCCCAATAATGGCGTTGAGTTCATCAACATCACCAAGTGCCGTAATTCGTAAATCATCCTTGGCAACACGAGAACCATCGCCTAAACCAGTGGTACCTGAATCGCCTGTGCGTGTATAGATTTTGCTTAAACGGTGTCCCATTATGGATATCCTGAACATAAAAAAGGGATAATGTCGGTCAGAACATTACCCCGAAACTGGAGTTAAGAAAATATTTTTATAATAAAGTTTTGCTTAGTAGCTTAAGGTCACACCAGCTGATGCAAGGCGGCCACCATTTACATAGTAGTATCCTTGGTCTTGATAAGCTGTTTTATAATCCACGTCTCCAATATTTTGGATATTAGTAAACAATTTAATATGCGGATTCATATTCCAATAAGCATTAATATCTACAGTTGCGTAACCTGGATTCTTGTAATTACTATCCCAGTCTTTCGACTTTGATTTTGCAACAAGCGAAGCACTAATGCCATACACTTCATTTTGCAGACCTGTTGTTAAGGTTAATCCTTGACGAGGGCGGCGGTTTAAATCCTGATGAGTCTCTTCATTCTCAGGTTTGACATAGCTATAAGTTGCTTTTGCAAATAGATCATCTTTCTGCCAACCAACATAAAATTCACCACCTTGGTAAGTTGCTTTATTAATATTAGTTAATTTACCAAAATTCACTGAACCGATAAGATCTTCAACTTCAGTATAGTAAGCAGATAAACCTGTTTTAAAACCTGCTGGTAGAGTTTGATCTATACCAATTTCATAAGATGTACTTTCTTCTGGTTTTAAATCTGGGTTGCCGTTCCATGAGTTGAAAAGTTCATTAAGCGTTGGTGATTTAAAAGCAGTACCAATATTGGTATAGATACTTGTTTTATCTAAAAGTTGGTAACGTGCAGCAATTTGACCAACAGTATGTGAGCCATATTTTTCATTATCTTCTATACGAATACCGGCTTGAGTGTTTAATCTATCACCATTGAATTGATGTTGAAGATAATACCCTGTCGAGTCTACGTTTTCATTGTATGGTGCTCCATAAGATAGAATATCTCCATCCAATGTACGGTGGGTGGCACCAACTAAGAGTGTTTGCTGTGGTAAAAACTTCCATTTGCTATATAGTTCTACTTCCTGAGTTTTGCTATGAACAAAATCAGTAGAGTCTTTTTGATTAACTTCATCTTTGAATTGTGATAAACGAGTATTTAATTCTAAGTTATCTGTTACATTTAAACGGCTACGTAAATTGATAATCTCATTTTCGAAGTCTTGTTTAAGCAATGCACCATTAAATGTATAAGCATCATAAAGACTTGAACCTTCATTATGGCTATAGTCGACAGAAATACCGTAATCTTTCTGCTCAACACCAAACTTTGTACTAAAACCTTTCTGATCAAATGATGCTGTATCCGATGAGTTAGTTTTTTGGTTAGTTACTTTGGTTGCATCAGACTCTAAGCGTTGTCCACGAATTTGGGCATAAAAACCATCTTCATATAAATCAGCACCAATAACTGATTTATAAGTTTTATTCTCACCAATTTCACCTGTGATAAAAGCTCTATTCTTTTCAGGTGTTTTTGAAACGAGCTGAATTACTCCGCCAATGGCATCAGTACCATAGAGAACAGAGGCAGGCCCTTTCAATACCTCAATTTGTTTAATATCTGTTGTGTCAATAAATGCAAGACTTGCTGTTCCTGAGGATGCATTATTTAGTCGAATTCCATCTCGTAGCACGAGAGTATGATCAGATTCTGTACCTCTTAAATAAATCTCTGCAAGTTGTCCCATACCACCACTTTGCACCATATTGATGGAAGCATCGGTTTGTAATAATTGTGGTAAAGAAGCGATAGGAGATTGTTCGAGAACTTTTGGTTCAATAATATTAATACGCGCCGGAACTTCACTTGCTTTTTCAGCACTTTTTGAAGCAGTCACTACAATTGGATCAAGCTGAGTTACATTCGTTGTATCTTCAGCAAAAATAACAGATGAAAACCCCATCGCAATAGCGATAGCCCCTACTAGACGAGTAGGTTGAAAAGACTTAGACATAACATGCTCCATACATTCACCCCACGTGAATGATCGGGTAGATAGATGAAACAAGTAGGTCTCCGGACTTCAGCGCCATATTTAATTTATGGACATATTCACCTTCCCACATCACTGCAGTGGTGTAAGTCGAGAACGACTTAAAAAATATGCTTTACATTGTTACCGTTGCGGGGGCAGTGCCGGACTTTCACCAGCTTCCCTAAAGCATGAATTGCTTACACTTGCTTCCAATTTTACGCAGTATAAAGTGGCGATTTACTTCATACAATGTCATTTGGAGCAATTCCCAGAGAACTTTTACGCAAGGGACAAAAATTGCATTACAATGGCGCTTATTTTAAGAAATGGTTGTAGTTTAGGCAGATCATGAGCCCATCAAACCAAAAACGTACACGAGCAAAAATCTGTGGAATTACTCGCATTCAAGATGTTCAGGCAGTTGTTGCTGCTGGAGCTGATGCGATTGGTTTTGTTTTTTTTCCGCCAAGTCCAAGACATGTAACGGTTGAACAGGCCCAAGAATTAGCAAAAGTAATTCCACCTTATGTACAAATGGTAGGTTTGTTTGTAAATGCGAGTGCTACTGAAATTCAGGAGGTACTTGATTGTGTTCCCCTAGATGTATTACAACTACATGGCGATGAAACTCCAGAACAATGTCAGGAAATTGCTCGCCATTGTAAACGTCGCTGGTATAAAGCGATTCAGGTTAAACCTGATCTGGATGTAGTTGCTGAAATTCAAAAATATCAGGCAGCTGGTGCCAGTGCTGTATTGCTCGATGCGTGGCATCCTGAGCTCAAAGGGGGCACAGGACATCAGTTTGACTGGTCTAAATTCCCAAAACTTGATATTCCATTAATCTTGGCAGGCGGTTTAACCCCTGACAATGTCATTGACGCTATTCATACTACCGGTGCTTTTGCAGTAGATGTGAGCGGAGGCGTAGAGTCCGCAAAAGGTATAAAAGACCAACAACTCATTGAACGATTTATGCAAGGAGTCCAACGTGGATCAGCAAAACAATGTGATTGACTATACACAGTACCCAGATGCTGCAGGGCATTTCGGTATCCATGGCGGACGTTTTGTGTCAGAAACTCTAATGGCGGCATTAGAAGATTTAGAAAATCTCTATTCCCGCATGAAAAATGATGAACAGTTTTTGGCAGAATTCGACCGTGACCTCGCCTACTATGTAGGTCGTCCTAGTCCACTTTATTATGCTGAGCGATGGTCAAAAGAGTTAGGTGGTGCGCAAATTTACCTTAAACGTGAAGACTTGAACCATACAGGCTCACACAAGGTAAATAACACGATTGGTCAGGCATTACTTGCAAAGCTTTCAGGCAAAAAACGTATTATTGCCGAAACTGGTGCAGGGCAGCATGGTGTAGCAACAGCAACAATTGCAGCACGTTTAGGTCTTGAATGTGTTGTTTATATGGGTGCTGAAGATGTTAAGCGTCAAGCGATGAATGTTTATCGTATGCGTTTGTTGGGTGCTACAGTTGTTCCTGTACAAAGTGGTTCTAAAACGCTGAAAGATGCCATGAACGAAGCGATGCGTGACTGGGTAACTAATGTTGATACGACGTACTATGTGATTGGTACAGTTGCAGGCCCGCATCCGTACCCACAACTTGTACGTGATTTCCAGTCAATTATTGGGCGTGAAGCGCGTAAACAGATTTTGGAGCAAGCAGGTCGCTTACCAGATGCATTGGTTGCTTGTGTGGGTGGTGGTTCAAATGCAATGGGCTTGTTCTATCCATTCTTAAACGATGCCAATGTGAAAATGTATGGTGTTGAAGCAGCTGGTTTTGGTATTGAAACTGGTAAACACTCTGCGCCGTTAAATGCGGGTCATGTTGGTGTATTGCATGGTAACCGTACTTACTTGATGAGTGATGAACAGGGCCAGATTATTGAGACACATAGTATCTCAGCGGGCCTTGATTATCCGGGTGTTGGCCCTGAACATAGCTTCTTGAAAGATATGAAGCGTGTAGAGTACGTGCCAATTAACGATTCAGAAGCTCTACAAGGTTTCCGTGACTTAACTAAAATTGAAGGGATTATTCCTGCGCTTGAAAGCTCGCATGCGATGGCCTATGTGTCTAAGCTTGCACCGACAATGTCTAAAGATCAGATTATTATTGCGACTGTTTCAGGTCGCGGTGATAAAGATTTAATGACAGTTGCACGCATTGATGGCGTAGAAATGGTTGAAATGTAAGAGGAAAAAATGTCAAGTTTGTTTATGGTAATGTTAGGCGGGCGTCATGCACGTGCTAATACCGAAGTTCATGATGTTGTCATGGCTGTAGGAGATACTTTGGAAGAAGTTTATCCTCAACTTAAACAGGCTTGGTTTGGTGAGGCTCAAGGATTGCATATTGATGCTTGGGCCAAGCTCTCTGGCGTTAGCTCTCAAGGACAAAATTATCAAATTCACTTTACAGACGCTGCTCCACAACCAGATGATTTAAAATTATATTTAATTAATCTAGGTGGATATAATGCAAGTGAATTCGGTGAACTTCACCGTTATGAGTTTGTGGTTGCACCGAATGCGGTAGCTGCCAAACAATTAGGTAAACAATTTATAGATCGGCAGTGGCAAAAAGCACATACAGATCGAGTCATTGATATTGATGACTGCTTAGCGATAGATTGTGTAGCAGGACGCTATATTCATTTAATAAAAGGCGATTTTGCTGAAACAATTTGGGAAAATACGTATTTGACCGTGGTATAGGTCATTTGAAATCTAATATTCATATGGAAGTGGGTAAATGGATTTAATTCAAGAAAATGGACAGCCTCGCTACGGGCGTTTTGAATCTGTACCGTCAACCATTCACGTACAACATTATATTTATAAAACCCCTTACGGTAAGGTCCTTAAAGGCTGGCGTAAGCAATTAAAATATAAAAAATTTAAATTCTGTGGCATTCAACATAAACACTATAGTATTGGTCTGGCAATTGCAGATATCGGCTGGGTCGGGCATGGCTTTTTCTATATTTATGACCATGAAACAGGGCAGGTTATTGAGTGGAATGCCATTCAGCCTTTGGGGCATAAAACCTATCTTGATGAACAACCCTTATTTAATCAAAGTTATTTTTCTAAATCTCCTTATCAGTTTGATATCCAGCATGCCAATGGTGTGCGATATATCCGAGTGACCAAATATGGTGAGATTCAACTCAGCGCTCGTATTTTTTGTGCTGGGACCGATATATTAAGTTTGTGTACACCAACTGGCATCAATGGTTGGACTTATACCCAAAAGCAGACCACGTTGGCTGTAGAGGGAATGTTTATTAATAAGCAAAACCAAGTCGTACAATTTGATGAAAAGACATTTGCATCCTTAGATGATACCTGCGGTTTTTTGCGACCTGAAACAGCTTGGTTCTGGCTTTCATGTAATTTTTGGGATGAGCAAGGGCGACGTATCGGTTTAAATTTAGCTTCTGGTGTGAATGAAAGCTTTGGTAATGAAAATTGCTTATGGATTAACGGAGTTTTATTTCCACTGACTGATGTTTTATTTGAAAAAGTAAATGATGAACTTTGGCAAATTAGCTCTCTAGATCAAAAACTTAATCTACAGGTCCATATTGGTTGGTGCAGGTACGAAAATATTAATTTAAGAATGATTGGTAGTCAGTTTAACCAGTGGCAAGCTAAAATTAGCGGCACGATTGAGCATGAAGCAACCGATATAATCAATTGCAATGAGCAATACGGTTTACTAGAACAACATTATGCAAAATGGTAACAAGCAGGTTATAAACCTGCTTGCCAGAATGCTTCACCAGCTGCAATTGGGTCATTTGTCTTTTCGAGTGTTTCAATCCAAACAGGATATTGACGAATGACTGGATGCTGACTTGGATGAAAGTCTTTTTTAAACCAATCTAAATATTGGCTTTTCATAGCTGTTAATGTCCCTTTTTTGCCAAAGAACCACGGTAAGCCTTTAAGGCTCATTAATAGTCGTTCTCTAGAACTAAAACCATCACATTTCAACATGATATTCGTGCGGTAGAGTGTAAAGCCAAACATCAGTACTGTCGTAAGAACCAATACAAATCGACGAGTCGACTCAGGAACTTCACCTACTTGTTTCATGACATCAAAAGCAACATCACGGTGCTCCATCTCTTCAATGGCATGCCAAGCAAACAGTGCTCGAACATAGGGGTGAGCATTTTCCAAAGTTTTTTTATGGCTATAAAAGGTTTCTGCCATTAGCGCTGTTAAATGTTCAGCTGCCGCCGTCATTGCAATATTGTATTGCGGTGAGCGTTTGGTGAGTTCAAAACGAAAAATTCTTTTAAGTGTGGCTGTGAACTGGTCAACAGGCATGCCTTGCTCTTTCATGAGCTGATTCATTTTGTCATGTGCAATACCGTGTTGAGCTTCTTGTTTAATGAAGTCTGCAACCCGTTTTTGTAGTTCGGGATCATCAATTTTGTCTCGGAACATACGGACACATTCAATAAAATAACGCTCTCCATCTGGAAAGGTTAAGCTGAGCGCATCAAACATACGAGTCAAAAAAGGATCATTATTAAACCAAAAGCGAGGTGCTTCGTTTAAATGAAAATCCAGATCTTTACGAACTACTGGCTCGACCTGATAAGAAACATGTGCGTTCATATTTTTATTTCTCGCATCTAACATGTTGATTAGTATGTCGCCAATAGTCGGCTTTGTTTTGACAGTTATTGCCAATTTTTATACAGTTTGCGACAAGATGGCATTAAAAAAAGGATGAGCCATGCAGGATTTTACGATTTCAAATGGTTATTTTTATCTTTGGAATACTTATCTAAAAGAAAAAGGAATCGATTGGCAGGCATTAAACCTTACAGATGTTCAGGCCCGTCAAGTTCAAAATATTTTAGCTTCATCTATTGATGCTCAATCTTCTTTAAACTTTTTTCTTGAACTTTTAGAGCTGACAGAGTCTCGTCTACAAGTTTCTAATTTAGTCCTAGAAATGGCAACTTGTATTACACCTGCCAATTTTGGTGTACTGGGATATATGGCTTCTCGAAGTGGCAGCTTCGCAGAGGTTCTTGAATATGTCATGAAATTTCATCGTCTCGTGATTGACGGTGAGCAAGTCGTGCCTATGCAAGTTGAACAAGATGCCTCTAACATTCGTTTGTACTGGCCGCTAGTTGATGCCAGTAATATCATACTTTGTGAGCTGACTTTAGCTGCTATGGTTCAGCTTGCTAAACAAATTGCCCCTTTCCATGATTTTCTCTTGCAGCATGTTGAGTTCGTGCACCGTTCACGTGGCCCATTAGTTCACTATCAGCGTTTCTTTCAATGCAAATTGTCATTTGAGCAACCTTACTATGCATTAACTTTTGCAAGTGAGGGATTGAATGTTCGTCCTCGACATGCAGACCCTAGCTTAATGCAACTTTTAGTGAAACAAGCAGAAGAGGCATTGGCTCAGCGGAAAATACATACAGATTTAGCTCAGCAAATACATTGGATTGTTCATGAATATTTCAAACACAAGCAACAAGCCCCGAAAATAGAGGATATTGCCATCGAGTTGAATATTTCAGTACGAAGCTTGCAGCGTCAATTACAGTCATTAAATACTTCATTTAAATTAATTTTAGATACTGAACGCATGAAACGCTGTGAAATATTACTTCACCAAAATGAAAGCCTCACCACAATTGCTGAACAGTTGGGATATTCGGATCAGTCGGCACTTGCACGGGCTCATAAAAATTTGACAGGACAAACTTTACTTGCGCGGAAAAGGGAATTACAACTCGCCAATAAAAATATTGAGAAATAAACTTTGTGTGGTGGTTTTTTGGTCAGTCGACGATCTAATAATGGCTCGAAAATAGGAAGCTTTGATCATTGAGAAAAGTTTCAAAATATTGATAAATGTACACCATGGGTTGTATGAATCATACAATCGAATATCGCCATAACGTTAGACCTGTTCAATGGACAAAAAATAGCGTTAAAATGCGATGTTCTTGTATTTCTACAAACAACTCCTCAATTTTAAATAATTCAAGGAAAGCACAACCCTATGTCACGTCTTGCCACCCGTTTTGAAAAGCTTAAGTCCCAACAACGTAAAGCGCTTGTATCTTATGTTATGGCGGGTGATCCACAGCCACAAGTAACGGTTCCGTTACTGCATAAAATGGTTGCGGCAGGAGCAGATGTCATTGAGCTTGGTTTACCATTTTCAGATCCAATGGCTGATGGTCCGGTAATTGCGCTTGCAGCTGAACGTGCGCTTGCAGCAGGGACTAACACGTTGGATGCACTCAACATGGTAAAAGAGTTCCGTGAGAAGGATCAGGAAACACCTGTTGTTTTAATGGGTTATCTGAATCCAGTTGAAGTGATTGGTTACGAGAAGTTTGTTTCTCATGCGAAACAATGTGGTGTAGATGGCTTATTACTTGTGGATTTACCACCAGAAGAGTCAAAAGAGTTTGGTGCTGTGTTGAAACAACATGATATGGACCAAATTTTCTTACTTGCGCCAACTTCTACAGATCAACGCATTCAACATGTGACAAATCAGGCAAGTGGTTTTATTTACTACGTTTCACTTAAGGGTGTAACTGGAGCAGCAACACTTGATACGGCAGAAGCTGCTGCGCGTATTCAAAAAATCAAAAATGCCACTAATATTCCAGTGGGTGTTGGTTTTGGTATTAGTGATGCCGCCTCAGCAAAAGCAATGGGTAACGTTGCTGATGCCGTGATTGTAGGTAGTGCTTTCGTTAAAAATTTTGCAACGTTGGCAGCGGATGACGCTGTTGAACAGACGGTGAGTAAAGTCAAGGAGCTTCGAGCAGCGCTCGATGAGTTAGTATGAATCAAGAAGTGAAACCAGGGAAAGTTCTTAGCCCTTCGACACCATGGACAAAACGTCCGGTTCCAGGTATTGAAGTCGCAGATGAGCAACAAATTCTCAAAGCAACATTTACTGAGCCAACGATTGAATGTCCTGAATGTCATGCACTAGTGACACGTACAGCAATTTCTTTCAATGCATATGTTTGTCCGCAATGTGACGAACACTTACGAATGAAAGCTCGTGACCGCTTGAACTGGTTCTTCGATAATGTTGTAACTGAATTGGGTCAAGAATTTACTGCTAAAGATCCATTAAAGTTTGTTGACTCTAAACCGTATCCAGATCGTATGCGTGAAGCGCAAAGCAAAACTGGTGAAACGGAAGCATTAATTGCCATGCAAGGTAACTTAAATGGCGTAGATATGATTGCATGTGCTTTTGAGTTCGACTTTATGGGCGGCTCAATGGGTACAGTTGTAGGTGACCGTTTTGTACAGGCTGCCGAGCTTGCAATTGAAAAACGTCAGCCATTAATCTGTTTCGCAGCTTCTGGCGGCGCACGTATGCAAGAAGGTATGTTATCGCTTATGCAAATGGCGCGTACTTCTGCTGCGATTCAAAAATTAAAAGATGCTGGCTTACCATATATCGTTGTATTAACACATCCTGTTTATGGTGGTGTAACAGCTTCTTTAGCAATGTTGGGTGATATCCATATTGCTGAACCTAAAGCGATGATTGGCTTTGCTGGTAAACGTGTAATTGAGCAGACTGTACGTGAAACTCTTGAAGAACCGTTCCAACGTGCTGAATATTTGCTTGATCATGGTGTAATCGATCAGATTGTTCATCGCCACGCTTTACGTGATACTGTATCTCGACTTGTATCGAAATTGATGAACTTACCTTGAACCAACAAGCTCCACTTTCAATAGACTCTTTAGATACATGGCTCAATTATTGGAGCCATGTTCACGTTACAGGGATAGATCTTGGTCTGGAACGTGTAATTCCTGTTGCAGAAAAGCTGGGTGTAACTCAGCCTAATGCTAAAGTTTTTACAGTAGCCGGAACGAATGGTAAAGGCTCAACCACAACCACACTGGCTGCGATATTAAACGCACAGGGTTATAAAGTTGGGTTATATCAGTCACCACATATCTATCGCTTTAATGAGCGAGTCAAATTAGGTGGAGTCGAAGTCGATGATCAAAGTCTGATTGATGCTTTTGTTCAAGTCGATCAGGCTCGTCGCGATTGTGATTTAAGCTTATCTTTTTTTGAAGCAACCACATTGGCTGCTTTTGTTATTTTTAAACAACAACAATGTGATGTATGGGTGCTCGAAGTCGGTTTGGGCGGGCGTTTAGATGTCGTCAATGTGATTGATCCCAATGTTGCAGTGATTACTAATATTGGCCTAGATCACACAGACTGGTTAGGCGATACCATCGAAAAAATTGCTTTTGAAAAAGCAGGCATTATTCGTCCACATATTCCGGTTATCTTTGCGGGTGAGCAACAATTACCGCAAGTAATTCAAGATAAAGCACAAAGTTCACAAGCAGAGTTATATACCGTTAATCGTGATTATTTCTATAAGCTCGCAGAAGATGGACAAAACTGGTACTTTGCTTCGGAAGGAACCACTTTAAAACTTCCTTTAGGTACATTAGCGATTGAAAATATTGCGGGAGCAGTTGCGGCCATTTTAAATAGCGGACTTGAGATTTCTCAGTCAGCATTAGAAAAAGGTATTCAATCTGCTCGCTTAGAAGGGCGTTTTGAACAGCGTCAAGTGGACGGGAAGACGGTCATTTTTGATGCTGGGCACAATCCACATGGTGTTGAATTTTTGTTAAAGCAATTGCGAAATTTCTTAGAATACAATAAACAGTACACAGAAGTTGTCGCAGTATTTTCAATGCTGGCAGATAAAGATATAAAATCAGTAGTCGATTTATTGAAACCTACTGTTTTACATTGGAAAATTGCTGAATTGAATGTGCCGCGTGCTGCACCGATTCAGCAACTCAATGATGCCTTGCAAGGCCAGACAGTACAACAATATGGCAATATCAAAGAGGCTTTTAAATCAGCGCTTGAGCAAACAAATAACAATCAGCTGATTTTGGCCTGTGGTTCGTTTCATACTTTAGAAGCGATTTGGGAGTATTTGGAAGAATGTCAATGAATAACAAACAACGCTGGATGGGTGGCGTTGTTTTACTAGGAGGTGGTGTTTTATTGGCAGCATTACTCCTAAAAGGAAATGAGGAAATAAAACAGGTTGAAGTTCAACCCTCCGCATCCACATCGCCAAAAACTCAAACTAAACCAAAACAGACAACTGAAGGGCAAATGGTACAACTACAACCTCTTGCGGTTGATGTTGAAACTGAAAAACGGTTGCTAGAAGAACAGCGTCGTGCGCGTGAAAAAGCCGTTGCTGAACAAGAAGCACGTGCAGCTGAGTTCTTAGCAATGCAGCAGCAAGCTGAAGCTGACGCTGCTCGTAAAGCTGCAGCAGAGTACGCTGCGATTAATGCGCGCCGTGCAGCGGCTCAAGAAAGTTCAGATAATATTCCACCGGAGTTAGTGGGTGAGGCGAAAGCTAAAAACCAGCAAACCAATACGGTGAATAAAACAACTGATACTTCAAAAATAGATGCAGACAAGAAAGCTGCTGAAGCAAAACGCCAAGCAGAAGCAGACAAGAAAGCGGCTGATGCTAAGCGTCAAGCTGAAGCAGACAAAAAAGCAACTGAAGCAAAACGTCAAGCGGAAGCAGACAAGAAAGCAGCTGAAGCTAAACGACAAGCAGAAGCTGATAAAAAGGCTGCAGAAGCGAAACGGCAAGCAGAAGCAGACAAGAAAGCTGCTGAAGCCAAACGACAAGCAGAAGCTGATAAAAAAGCTTCTGATGCTAAACGAAAAGCTGAAGCTGAGAAAAAAGCTGAAGCTGAAAAAGCGCGTGAATTGCTTGAAAATGGCGATAAAAAGTGGATGGTTCAAGTCGCTTTGGCTGCTAACCAGGCCAATGCAGATGCAGTTGTTTCCAAATTACGAGCTAAAGGCTATAAGGTCACTACAAGCCCAACCAGTAAGGGTATTCGTATTATGGTTGGACCTGCAAAAGACCGTGATACAGCAGATGCTGCTCGTAAGAAAATTTCTTCTGATTCAAGTTTAAATATGAAATCGGCGTGGGTGATTGACTGGGTGCCGTTAGACAAACGTTAACCAGAGTAAAAATTCTACTCAAGATGTCACTAAGATGGATTCGACAGTTGTAGTTGAATCCATTTTACATTTTCAGGTGTGAATAAACGGTCAATATTCTTCCAAATAATATGATAACCATAACCACCTTCTTTCATTTCCTTAACCGCATCATCAATTGCCCAATTTTCAAAAATAATGCGGTACATGGCAACGCTAGCACCTGTACGGTCCGAACCATGGTAACAGTGCAATAAAACACGTTGATTATTCTGCTTGGCAATTTTGATTTGTTGCATGACTTCTAAGAGATCTTGTCGGTCAATTGCCCAAGTGTTGATAGGAATATGCACAAGATTAAAATTTTCATTTTTAAAAACTAAAGTATCTGCGTCTTTGGCTCTTAAATTAATGATCGTTCCAATTTGATGATTCTTTAATTCAGAAATCATTGCAGCATCAGGCTGTTCACTGCGATAAACATCATTACTAATTTGATAAAAGTTATGAGTCTGAGAAACTAAGCTTCCCCAATCTTGTGGTCGATGCTCATAGGCGATACTTTCGTGCTGCATACACCCTTGTAAACTTATACAGATGACAAGTGTAAGGAGCGATAATTTTTTCATGTTTGATACCGTTTCAGCTCATCAGGGTCGTGAGCACAAATTATTTCAATCGTTGGTTCATGTTGAGCTAAATGCTGTAAACGCTTGAGATTAAAAAGACGCTTTTCATTATCTTCTGCAAATGTTTTTTCCAACAGACCGAGTGATCTTAATTTATTTTTAGGGTTTAACTCTAGGTGTGAGTAGTAGGCATCTCCACAAAATAATAACCATTGATTTTGCTGCTTTATTGCAATACCGCAATGTCCAGCTGAATGCCCCAACAGTGGTACCATTAAAATTTCATCTTGAAACAGTGGAAATCCTTTTACTTTTTCGAGGTTAAACCATGCTTCACCTTTTTGATATTCAACAAAGTTCCAGTAGCGATGATCTTTATATTGATTGGTTCTATAACGAAGTTTGCCCTTAAAATGTGGAAGTTGGGCTGCGTTATATTCTGCAGCTAAAACATGCACAGTGGCATGTGGAAAATCTGAAATTCCACCAGCATGATCAAAATCAAGATGAGTGATAAAGATGTGCTGTACATCCTTCGGATTAAATCCTAGCTTTTGAATTTGTTGGATCGCACTAAACTCAAGGTTAGGCTCAATTTTGCCTAAACCTTTAACTAATGAGCCTAGGCGTTGCTTCATATGTAAGT
Organism: Acinetobacter sp. 12966; assembly: GCF_031196995.1. NCBI lineage: Bacteria > Pseudomonadati > Pseudomonadota > Gammaproteobacteria > Moraxellales > Moraxellaceae > Acinetobacter > Acinetobacter sp. 12966. Next base: position 112,933 of record NZ_JAVIMC010000051.1, on the reverse strand, counting down.
AATCTTGCAAGCCAAAGCCTGTATCGATAAGCACTAAGCCTCGATCAGTTTCAACTAAAAGACAATGACAGATGACTTCAGCTCGGAAGCCTTTTTGTCCAAATAAAGGGGCGCAAACTGGGCACATGCTGCCACACTTTAAATGATGAATTTTATAGATCATGATTTTTATTTTTTTACCGAATCGCTTCGAGTTATAACTGATCTGAGCAATAAAAACTATGCTTATTCAATACATAAATAAAAAAGCCATCACTATAGATGACTTTTTTGTGTGATATTTAATCTACGTGTGCCTATGCGCTTTGCTTGTCTTGTAGCCAACTTTTCAAATGTTTGCCTACACACTTCGCTTGTCTTGTATCTAACTTTTCAAATGTTTGCCTACGCACTGCGTTTGTCTTGCAAGCAATAAAACCTTTAGTCGGTTTTATTGCTTTCAGGCTGTGGTGTGAGTCGTAAATAAGGTTTAACAGCCGTATAACCTTTAGGGAAACGCTGTTTAATTTCTTCTTCATCTTTAAGTGACGGCACAATAACGACATCTTCACCTTGCTGCCAGTTCGCAGGCGTAGCGACTTTATGCTTATCTGTTAATTGTAATGAATCCACAACACGTAAGACTTCATTAAAATTTCGGCCAGTTGAAGCAGGGTAAGTAATGATTAAGCGAACTTTTTTGTTAGGATCAATAATCACTAATGAGCGTACTGTCAGAGTTTCGCTAGCATTAGGGTGAATGAAACCATAGAGCTCAGATACTTTACGGTCTTTATCTGCAATGATTGGAAAGTTTACAGTTGTATTTTGTGTTTCATTGATGTCGTTGATCCAGCCTTTGTGAGACTCTACATCATCTACTGACAAAGCAATCGCTTTAACATTACGCTTCGTAAATTCATCTTTTAATTTTGCTGTATAACCTAACTCAGTTGTACATACAGGAGTATAGTCGGCTGGATGTGAAAATAAGATTCCCCAACTATCCCCTAAAAAATCATAAAAATTAATCGTGCCTTCACTCGATTCTTGTTGAAAATCGGGAGCAGTATCTCCTAATCGTAGTGTCATGATCTTTCCTCAATTGCTCATAATTTGTTATTCGATTGAATGAATATGCAGCATTTACTTTATGATTAAAATTATTGTTTTTGTATTTTATTATGAACTTTTTATATAAGTGTAAATATATATGACTAAAACTCATTATTTTAAGTGCTTAATCAATGTAACTTTAAGGTAAATTTGCTAAATTAGATTTCTCGGAAGTTATGCTTAATCGATGAGCGTTAATGGTGTGTTTTTGGTGCTCGGCACATTAAGGGGAGATTAGATGAATGAAAAACCACTCGTCTAACTATCAGATTTTTTTTAGGGGTTTTGTGCAAACCCCTTGTACTTCAAATTTCTGGCACCATAATAAACGACTGAGAAAAAGTTTATTCATTTGACCAAGCAAGATTTAGAGAGTTTATCCATGTTGGCAAGTCTGATCGGAGGTATCTTCGGTACAAAAAATGAGCGTGAACTCAAACGCATGCGCAAAATTGTTGAGCAAATCAATGCGCTCGAGCCGACGATATCAGCTTTAAGCGATGCAGACTTATCTGCAAAAACTCCAGAATTCAAACAACGTTATAATAATGGCGAAAGTTTAGATAAATTACTTCCAGAAGCGTTTGCAGTTTGTCGTGAAGCTGCTAAACGTGTAATGGGTATGCGTCATTATGACGTTCAGTTAATTGGTGGTATTACCTTACATGAAGGTAAGATTGCCGAGATGCGTACTGGTGAAGGTAAAACCCTTATGGGTACTCTGGCGTGTTATTTAAACGCTTTGAGTGGTCAGGGTGTACATGTCATTACTGTGAACGATTATTTGGCACAGCGTGATGCCGAGTTGAACCGCCCATTATTTGAATTTTTGGGCCTATCAATTGGTACGATTTATTCAATGCAAGGTCCATCAGAAAAAGCGGAAGCTTATCTTGCAGATATTACTTACGGTACCAATAACGAATTCGGTTTTGACTACTTACGTGACAACATGGTGTTTTCTTTAGCAGAAAAGAAACAACGTGGTTTGCACTATGCCATTATCGATGAAGTTGACTCCATCTTAATTGATGAGGCACGTACACCATTAATTATTTCTGGTCAAAGTGAAGACTCTTCACACCTCTACAGTGCAATCAATACGATTCCACCTAAATTGCATCCGCAAAAAGAAGAAAAAGTATCAGATGGCGGTCACTTCTGGATTGATGAAAAGCAGCGTTCAGTTGAAATGACCGAAGTTGGTTATGAAACTGTTGAACAAGAACTTATTCAAATGGGCTTGTTGGCCGAAGGCGAAAGCTTATATTCAGCAACAAACCTAAACCTTGTTCACCATGTATCTGCTGCTATTCGTGCGCATTTCCTATTCCAACGTGATGTTCACTATATTATTCATGATGGTGAAGTGGTTATTGTCGATGAACATACGGGTCGTACGATGCCGGGTCGTCGTTGGTCAGAAGGTTTGCATCAAGCTGTCGAAGCAAAAGAAGGCTTAGAAATTCAGCCTGAAAACCAAACTTTAGCGACAACAACATTCCAGAACTATTTCCGTCTCTATAAAAAGCTTTCGGGTATGACAGGTACTGCTGATACTGAAGCTGCGGAAATGAAAGAAATTTACGGTCTTGATGTTGTGATTATTCCAACTCACCGTCCAATGATTCGTAACGACCAAAACGATTTAATTTATTTAAACCGTAACGGCAAATATAACGCGATTATTCAAGAAATTATGAATATTCGTCAGCAGGGTGTTGCTCCTATTCTGATTGGTACAGCAACCATTGAAGCCAGCGAAATTTTATCTTCTAAGTTAATGCAAGCTGGTATTCATCATGAAGTTTTGAACGCAAAACAACATGAGCGTGAAGCTGACATTATTGCTCAAGCGGGTAGCCCGAATGCAGTAACGATTGCAACTAACATGGCTGGTCGTGGTACGGATATTATCTTGGGTGGTAACTGGAAAGCTAAGCTTGCCAAACTTGAAAACCCAACTGCAGAAGATGAAGCACGTCTAAAAGCACAATGGGAACAAGACCACGAAGATGTATTGCAAGCAGGTGGTTTGCATATTATTGGTTCTGAACGCCATGAATCACGTCGTATTGACAACCAGTTACGTGGTCGTGCCGGTCGTCAGGGTGACCCAGGTGTTTCTCGTTTCTATTTATCTCTTGAAGATGATCTGATGCGTATTTTCGCAGGCGACCGTGTCGTTGGTATGATGCGCGCGATGGGTTTGAAAGAAGACGAAGCGATTGAACATAAAATGGTGAGCCGTTCGATTGAGAATGCTCAGCGTAAAGTTGAAGCACGTAACTTTGATATTCGTAAAAACTTATTGAAATACGATGATGTGAATAATGAACAGCGTAAGATCATTTACTCACAACGTGATGAAGTATTAGCTGAAAACACCTTAAAAGAATACGTTGAAGAAATGCATCGTGAAGTGATGCAAGGCATGATTGCCAACTTTATTCCACCAGAGTCAATTCATGACCAGTGGGATGTGGAAGGTTTAGAAAATGCTTTACGTATTGATTTAGGTATTGAGCTCCCAATTCAAGAATGGTTAGACCAAGATCGTCGTTTAGATGAAGAAGGTTTGGTTGAGCGTATTAGTGATGAAGTAATTGAACGTTATCGTCAGCGCCGCGCTCAAATGGGTGATGAATCAGCAGCAATGCTTGAGCGTCACTTTGTTTTAAACTCTCTTGATCGCCATTGGAAAGATCACTTAGCTGCAATGGATTATTTGCGTCAAGGTATTCACTTACGTGGCTATGCGCAAAAGAACCCTGAGCAGGAATATAAGAAAGAAGCCTTCAACTTGTTCGTAAACATGTTGGGTATTATTAAAACTGATGTTGTAACTGATTTGTCTCGTGTACATATCCCAACACCAGAAGAACTTGCAGAAATGGAAGCTCAACAGCAGCAGCAAGCTGAATCAATGAAGCTTTCTTTTGAACATGATGATGTAGATGGTTTAACTGGTGAAGTTACACTTTCTCAAGAAACCATGAACGAGTCTGTCGAACAGCAAGCTTTCCCTGTTCCAGAAAGCCGTAATGCACCATGCCCATGTGGTTCAGGACTAAAATATAAGCAATGTCACGGTAAGATCTAATCTGCCTTCACAAAAAAAGCAGAACAATTGTTCTGCTTTTTTTATGTTTGTAGTAAGCCTGTGAATAATGTTTGCAGTTTTAAGCATTAAATGCTATTTACTTCTCATCCAGAGTGTATGTTGGAAAGACAATGAAAAAAGTATTACAACCTTTATTTTTAACTGTTCTTGCTGTACCAAGTTTTGTTTTTGCAGCAGAAGCAGCTTCAGCCCCTCAAACGACAACGGTTGACAAAGTACTTGCAGCAAAAGGCCCAACTTCGGCTCAAGCTGTAGTGAAGCAAGAAAATACTACAGTGATTAGTCCACGTACAGGTATTCGCTATACGTTGGGTAACACAGGTAATCGCCCAATTATTTTACAAACTACTGCGATTGCTCCAGCAAACTCAGCAAACATTAATCGTATTGTGGCAAGTAACCCAGCTCTCTCTGCAAAAAGCCAAGAAAAAGCAAAAGTTGCTTTAATCGGTGAAGCAGCTGTAGCAGGACCAGCGGCAGTTGCAGCAAGTAATATAACAGCGCCAGCTGCAACAAATAGTGTTGCTCCAGCAAATCCTGCATCAATGAATTAATTCATTTAAGTATAAAAAAAGCCAGTTCAATTTGAACTGGCTTTTTTTATAGGGGTGTCTTTAAAACTTTAAATCTGATTATTGACATCATCATTTTTCGTTTCACGAATAAGTAAGAACGCAACTAATGATAAAAGTGATGCAGCAGTAAGATAATAACCAACCGCATATAAACCATAAGTTTCAGCAAGCTTCGTAGCAATGAGTGGGGCAAAAGATGCACCAAAAATACCAGCCAAGTTAAAGGTTAATGCTGAACCTGTATAACGAACCGAGGTTGGGAAAAGTTCAGAAAGAACTGTACCAATCGGACCATAGGTTAAGCCCATAATTGCCAAGCCAGTACATAAGAAAAGAAAGACGATCAAGGTATTTCCAGACTCTAACATACTAGAGAAGAACAAGCCGAAAATCGCAGCAGCAATACAAACGCCAATAGAAGTTGTTTTGCGACCAAATTTTTCTGCAAAAATAGCCGATAAAGGAATGAATGCGGCGAAGCAAAGTGTGGCAAAGAGTTGAAGTTCTAAAAATTCACCACGCGCATAACCCAGTTTAGTGGTTCCCCAGTTTAAGGCAAATACGGTAGTAAGATAGAACACAACAAAGGTACAGATGGCTGCAACTGTACCAAGAATAAGCTTACCTGTATGTTTGGTTAAGACTTCTTTAAATGGAATATTAACTTCTTTTTGCTTATCTAAGACTTTCTGGAAAGCTGGAGTTTCATGAAGTTTTAAACGGATATATAAGCCAACAATAACCAATACAGCACTGGCAATGAATGGAATACGCCAACCCCATTGCATGAATGCTTGCTCAGGAATAACTGCGCTTAATAATAAGAATGAACCTGTTGCCAGAATAAAGCCAATTGGAGCACCTAGCTGCGGAAACATGCCGTACCATGCTCTTTTTCCTTCTGGGGCATTTTCAGTCGCTAATAATACTGCACCGCTCCATTCACCGCCTAGGCCTAAGCCTTGTCCTAAACGACAAACAGCTAATAGTAATGGTGCGACAATCCCGATTTGGGCATAGGTTGGAAGTAAACCAATACATACAGTTGAAATACCCATGGTCAGTAAAGCTGCAACTAGAGTTGCTTTACGGCCGATACGATCTCCTAGATGACCAAATAATGCGGCACCGATAGGACGAGCAATAAAGGCAATTGCAAAGGTTGCCAGAGATTGTAAGACTGCGGCACTGCCACTACTAGCAGGGAAAAATAGATGAGGAAAGATAATCACGGCGGCTGTTGCATAGATATAAAAGTCGAAGAACTCAATAGTTGTACCGACTAAGCTTGCAAACAAAACTCGTGTTTTTGAATTAGTGGCTACTACAGGAGCAGCAGTCGCAGAAGTTGACTCCATATAAGACCTTATATCAGTTAAAATTTATTTTTAATTACTATTCTTTTTAAAGACGTATTTTTCTCAAAGAATAGCGTGAAAGAACATCATCCATGACTCTTTCAGGATCACTGAATATGAGTGAAAAATGGACTAAACTACGTACCAATAGATTGCAAGAAAATGTGCCCCTGCACCTAAAAGCACAAAAATATGCCAGATCGCATGGGTATATCTTACCTTTTTTAACGCGTAAAACAATGCTCCAACCGTATAAGCTAATCCGCCAATAATTAACAAAATCAACGCGTCTTTACTCAGATAGGTGCGCATATCATCCATAACAAAAACAGCAAGCCAACCCATAAGAACATAAGCAAGTAGCGAAATTTTCTGAAAACGATGAATAAAAACTAACTTGAAAAGTGTACCAATTGCAGCAATGCTCCAGAGAGCAATAAGTAAAATATGAGCTTTTTGTGTAGGTATAGCAATGCTTAAGAATGGGGTATATGTTCCAGCAATTAAATAATAAATGGCAGTGTGATCGAGTTTTTTATACCAGTAGCGTAGGTTTTGTGTTTGAGCAAAATGATAGAGTGTAGAACTGGTAAAAACTAAAATCAGGCTAAATGAATATACCCATAAGCCCACCCACTGAGCAGTTGAAAGATAAGATCCCTTTATAATTAAAAAGATAGAAGCTACAACTGCCATAAAAACACCAGCACCATGACTATAGGCATTAAATAGTTCTTCTTTTGGATCGTAAGTTTCCAACACAGATTTACTCATAACTTTAATTTTTTTGATTAAAAATACAAATGTATAGAAATACAAAACAGTCGTAAAGTTATTTTATTTTTAATCCTAGACCCTTTAAACTTCTATTTTATATGAGTCTTCATTTTTCAGGTATATCCGTGTCGGTTTTCTCCTTTGAGCAAGAACAGCAATTCTTTCATGAAATCAAGCAAATGCTTGACCAACAAGCTTTTGAGCGTTTGATCTTGAGCCAATATAAGGGAGAGTTGGCGCAGCTGGAAAAAATCACTTTCCGCGTTGTAGAGCTACATGGTCAAAAACAGCTTTCAGCTCTATATCATCACACGACCCAAGATGTGACTAAAAACTATTCATTTCAAGAAGGTTTGCAACAGATTGAGCAATTAATCACTCAGTGTAAGCAAGCAAACTTATTTTCGACTACTCAAGAAATTCAACTTAAAAAAAATAAGAAAAAAGCCATATTAAATATGGGCAAAAAGCAGGCGGTAAATACGACACAAACGGTTCAGGCGCATGACCGTGAAAAGCAGCGCTATGTACAGCAGGGGAATGCATTTTTAAAAGAGCTGGGTATTACTGATGAAAAAGCTCAGGTCATTCCAAGCATGGCTCGTAAATGGAAACAGATTAATAAATTTATCGAAATTTTTGCGAGTGCCTATGAACAGATTGATGCGTCTCAACAAGAGTTACGCATTGTCGATTTTGGATCAGGTAAAGGTTATTTAACTTTTGCATTGTATGATTATCTGCAACAACAGAAAACACCATTAATTACTGGTGTAGAGCTGCGCCGTAATTTGGTGGAGTTTTGCCAGAACGTTGCAGACAAAGTTCATTTCAATCATTTAGACTTTTTTGAAGGTGATGTTCGTAGTTATCAACCGGAAAAGTTAGACGTCATGATTGCGTTGCATGCTTGTGACATTGCTACCGATTTTGCGATTCATACCGGCATTCGTTTAAATGCATCAATGATTATGTGTGCCCCATGTTGCCATAAAGAGTTGCGCCCACAATTACATAGTCCCGAAGTTTTACAGCCAATGCTGCAATTTGGAATTCATGCTGGTCAGCAAGCTGAAATGTTGACTGATACATTACGTGCATTACTTTTAAAAGCTTATGGCTATGAAACCAAAGTTTTTGAGTTTGTATCGCTTGAACATACCAGTAAAAATAAAATGATTTTGGCAACGAAGCGTAAGGATGTTACTCAGCCTGATGCCAAGATCATGGCTCAAATTCAAGCCTTGAAAGACATGTATGGTATTAAAAAACAAACTCTAGAATTGTTATTACAAGACCAGTTGCCTATCGAGAATATTGGTTGTAAGTGTTAAGCAGGTTAACCCATGTATAAAATTATAGCGGGTGGTTGGGAGCAGCTTGAGAAAGATGCCAAGCTCATTCGTGAGCAGGTTTTTATTCAAGAACAGGGAATTGCCCCTGAAGATGAATGGGATGATTTGGATGCCACAGTTTTGCATTTTATTGTGTATGACTGTGAGCGACCAATTGCTACAGCGCGATTGTTGCCGCAGCATAGCGTAGGGCGGGTAGCTGTTTTGGTACCTTATCGTAAGCAAGGTGTGGGCAAAATTTTAATGGAGCATATTATTGAATATGCGCGCCAGCAGAACTTACTTTATCTAAAGCTTTCAGCGCAAACCTATGTGACCGCGTTTTATGAAGCATTGGGCTTTGTAGTTCAAGGCGAGGAATATCTAGATTGTGGTATCCCACATATTGATATGGCTTTAGAGTTAAATTGAGACTTCTTTTTAGAAATCTCAATTTGGCATTATTTCATTGCATTCCAGCTTTCAATGGCTTGTAAACCTGTTTCTAAGCCGACTTCATAGCTATAGCGAAGCTTTTTCGGATTGGTGCTTAAACGGCCAGCCATGTTTTTAAGCGGCGGTGGGCAAACTTCTAAAATCTGCTGTTCTGGGTTGGAACCACGGACAAAATCTACTGAAGCATTATATCTGGCACAACGGCTACGTAAGCTATTTGCGAAACCATAATGATGCTTAAAAGCATATTTCGCGAGGAACTGATCACCTCTGCTGCTGGCTTTAAAGTAATTTTTCGGGCGAGTGCGTAAAACTAACAGTTTTTTGACATCACTTTGCTGAGCCGTCCAGCGAACAGGTAGGGCATCTGCAACGCCACCATCAAAGTATGGTTCACCCATAATATCGACGGGATGACGCGTTAAAACTGGAATTGAGCTAGAAGCACGAAGTGCATTCAGCAAGTTATCTTTACCCGCACGAAGATATTCTGCTTGTCCTGTTTTGGCATGCGTCAATACCATATAAAAATCAGGATTTTTAGCAAACAGACTTTGCTGATCAAGCGGATGCTCTTGCTCGCCAATCTCCCACATCCATTTTAAATCAAGTAAATCGCCGCCTTTAAAGAAGCGTTTGTAATCGATAAATTCAGGACGGAGTGAGTGATCAATATAAAATGTTAACGTGCGGCCTTGTTGGCCTGCTAAGTAATTTGCAACGTTGGTTGAACCAGATGATACGCCAACATATAAATCGAAAGGATTGAACTGCTGCTGTAAAAAAGCATCAAGTACACCACTGGTAAAGGCACCACGCATGCCTCCACCCTCTACAACAAGTGCATTACGGGAAAAATCTGTCATTTGATATCTAATTACTGAGTTGAGTTCTGATGTTCTTTCATATCCATTTCAGACATGTTGTCACTATGTTGAGCGTGTTGCTCTGTGGAATTTTCAGCTTTTTGCTGCATTTGCTCTTGTTGTGCTTTGCGCTGAGCCCCTGGCATATAGTCAGGTTCATTACTCATCGCTAAATAGAAAAAGCCAAGGAAAATCGCACTCAAAACACCAACGATCAGAACAAATTTCCAACCTAAAATTGCTGACTCGGAAGAATTTTTATCGGACATAAGAATTTCTCGAATGTGCTATAGAAGCACAAAAATGAAGTCTATTTATAGCATATTTAGGCAGGGGGCTGAAATCTTAAAGGTCATAAAGAAAAACCCATATAAATAAAATATATTTATATGGGTAAGGTTTATGCAGTTTTTTAAATATTCAATAGGACTAAATTACTGAATATTTTGTTTATGCTCAGCTTTGGTTCTTAGTAAAGCTGGCGGTGTAAAACGTTGACCATATTTGGCAGCCAATTCTTCTGCGCGTTTTTGTGCTTTATCAGTACCATATTGATTTAGGAATTGAATTGCTCCTCCAGTCCAAGGTGCATAACCAATCCCAAAGATAGAACCGACATTGGCATCAATTACAGACTCCAATACGCCTTCTTCATAACAACGTAAAGTATCTAAGGCCTGTACAAACAGAATGCGATCAATCATATCTTGTTCAGAAATATCATGTTCTTTTTTCCAGCGGTTTAAGCCTTCCCATAGATGCTTTTTACCATTTTCAGGATATTCATAAAAACCAGCTCCAGCAGCTTTACCTTTACGGTTTAACTCATGAATCATGGTGTGAACCACTTCATCTACAGAAGTTTTAGGTAAATCTTTTCCTTCGGCTTGTAGAGCTTTGCGTGCTTCACTAGCAACATGTTCGGTTAATGTTAAAGATACTTCATCTTGAATAGCGAGGGGGCCAACTGGCATACCAGCTTTCAGTGCTGCCATTTCAATACGCGCTGGGTGGACACCTTCGGCAAGCAAGCGCATACCTTCTTGAATGAAAGTACCAAACACACGACTGGTAAAGAAACCACGGCTATCATTAACAACAATCGGTGTTTTTCCAATTTGTTGTACAAAGTCGTAAGCTTTGGCAAGTGTCTCTGCGGAGGTGTTTTTACCTTTAATAATCTCAACCAACTGCATTTTGTCGACAGGACTAAAGAAATGCAGACCGATAAAAGCTTTATCATTCTTACTTGCTTGCGCTAAACCTGTAATTGGCAGGGTTGAGGTGTTTGATGCCATCACACCGTTAGGCGCTAGATATTGGTCGGCTTCTTGAGTGACTTTAGCTTTGAGTTCTTGATTTTCAAATACCGCTTCAATAATTAAATCACAACCTTGAAGATCTTGAGCGGAAGCTGTCGCCGTGATGAGAGATAAAATCTGATCACGTTTTTCTGCGGTCATGCGGCCTTGTGAAACACGTTTATCTAAGAGCTTTTGTGAGTAAGCTTTACCTTTCTCAGCATTTTCAACAGATACATCTTTAAGTACAACTGGAATGCCTTTAATGGCTGTTGAATAAGCAATACCTGCACCCATCATGCCTGCACCCAATACACCAACTTTAGTCGCTTGCCATTTTGGAACGTCGGCAGGACGACTAGCACCAGACTTAATTGCATTTAGACCATGCCAGAAAGTGCCGATCATATTTTTAGAAATTTGACCTGTTGTAAGCTGAGTAAAGTAGCGAGACTCAATACGTAAAGCAGTATCGACATCAACTTGTGCACCTTCAACTGCGGCAGCCATAATTGCTTCAGGGGCAGGGTAACAACCTTTGGTTTTGTCTTTTAACATGGCTGGTGCAATTGCAAGAACTTGTGCAACTGCTGGAGTTTTTGGATCGCCACCCGGAATTTTATAACCCTTCACATCAAAGGGCTGCTGAGATTTTGGATTGGCCTTGATCCAAGCAATTGCTTTATCTAAAAGTTCTTGTTCATTTTCGGCAGTGTCATGAATTAAGCCTAAAGATTTTGCTTTATCGACACCGAACTGTTTGCCTTCCATTAAAAATGGGAACGCATTTTGAAGTCCGAGGAGACGTACCATACGTACAATACCGCCGCCACCTGGTAACAAACCTAAAGTAACTTCTGGTAGACCAAATTTGCTTTTCGGGTCAATAATTGCAATACGGTGATGGCAACTTAATGCGATTTCCCAACCACCGCCAAGTGCCGTGCCATTTAATGCTGCAACCACTGGAATCCCTAGTGTTTCAATTGTACGTAAATGACCTTTTAGCTTTTCAACCATATTGAAAAAGTCAGTTGCATGTTCAGGCTGAACTTGAATCAGCTCATCTAAATCACCGCCTGCAAAGAAAGTTTTTTTAGCCGAGCGGAAAATAACCCCTGAAAGTTCTGTTTCTGCTTTAAGTTTCTGAGTCGCTTCATCAAGCGAGTCACGAAACTCAGCATTCATGGTGTTCGCAGATTGACCAGTTGAATCAAGCGTTAAAATGACAATATTGTCGGCATTTTTTTCGTATTGAATTGCACTCATCTTCTATATCCCTAATTTTTATACGCGTTCAATAATGGTGGCAATACCCATCCCACCGCCAACACAGAGCGTCGCTAAACCGCGCTTTTTATCTTGTCGTTCAAGCTCATCAAGTAAAGTACCTAAAATCATGGCACCTGTTGCTCCTAATGGATGACCTAAAGCAATCGCACCACCATTTACGTTGACTTTTTCAGTAGGGACATTGAGCTCATTAATAAAACGCATAACAACTGCTGCAAATGCCTCGTTGACTTCAAATAGGTCAATATCATCAATCGTAAGCCCAGCTTTTTCTAAAGCTTTACGTGCAGCAGGCGCAGGGCCAGTCAGCATAATGGTTGGGTCAGTACCAACCAGTGCGGTCGCTAAAACTTTAGCCCGTGGTTTTAAGTTTTGTTCTTTTACCGCTTTTTCAGAAGCTAACAAAACTACAGCTGCTCCATCGACAATGCCTGATGAGTTACCTGCATGGTGAACATGATTAATTTTTTGTGCTTCTGGATATTTTTGTAAACCGACTGCATCAAAGCCCATTTGCCCCATCATTTCAAAACTTGGGTTGAGCTTCGTTAGACCTTCGAGTGTTGTATTGCCTTTAATAAATTCATCTTTCTCTAAAATCACCACACCTGCGTGATCTTTGACTGGTACGACTGATTGGTCGAAATAACCATTTGATTGAGCCGCCGCCGCTTTTTGCTGTGACTTCACAGCGAAATTATCAACATCTTCACGGCTATAGCCATCTAAGGTTGCGATGAGGTCGGCCCCAATACCTTGCGGAACAAATGATGACTTAAGGTTTGTTTCTGGGTCTAAAGCCCACGGCCCACCATCCGAACCCATTGGAATACGTGACATTGATTCAACGCCACCAGCAACTACTAAATCTTCCCAACCAGAGCGAACTTTCATTGCTGCCATGTTGACTGCTTCTAAACCAGATGCACAAAAGCGATTGATTTGCACCCCAGCAACATCATCATTCCAACCTGCTGCAATCGCTGCAGTTTTGGCAATATCACCACCTTGATCGCCAATTGGTGTTACACACCCCAAAACAATGTCATCGACTTTAGAGGTATCGAGTTGATGGCGTTGTTGTAATTCATTTAATAAGGTGGTCAATAATGTAATTGGTTTTACTTCGTAAAGAGAGCCATCTTTTTTTCCTTTTCCGCGTGGGGTGCGAATGGCATCAATAATATAAGCCTCGCTCATAACAGTTCCTTTTTTATTACTTAAACTTTGTTGTGTTTTGAGTGTACTGGTTTTAAAAGGCAACGCAATGACGATAAGCGCACCAGTCAGGTGATGATTTTTGCCAATAGAAATACAAAAAAGCCCAAGTTGAACTTGGGCTAAATGTGAAATTTAAATAGATTTGAGAATTAGTGATAACCATGTAGCTGGCGATATAGGCCAGGTGTTACCCCCGTCCATTTTTTAAATGCGCGGTGGAAAGTACTGGTTTCACTAAAACCAACTTGTTGAGCAACATCTTCAAGTGTTAACTCAGGGTTGAGTAACAAGTGAATTGCAGCATCTCGGCGTAAAGCATCTTTTACACCTTGGTAGCTTTTACCTTCGGCAGCCAAGCGGCGGCGTAAGGTTTGAGGAGATAAATATAACATTGATGCAACGTCATTAAGCGTTGGCATTTCTTCACCAATTTGGCTTTTGAGTACTTCACGAATACGAGAAGTTAGCGAGTTGGTGTTTTTGAATTTCACTAAAAGCTGAGCAGGAGCTGCTTTTAAGAATTCTTCTAGCGTTTTTTCATCTTGGCGGATTGGTAAATCAAGATAATCAGCTGCAAATGTAATTTCAGTACGTGGTGCATCAAACTGCATGACTGGTGCAAAAAATAATGCATCATATTCATCTGCATGTGCAGGACGTGGATAGCTAAAATGAACGCGCTCTAATGGCAAACGACGTTCAATCAACCATGATGCTAGACCGTGCCAAATCATGAGCATACTTTCAGTAATGAAATGGTCTGGATCTAAAGTTTTTGGAATGAGGGGAACTAGACGTGCTTCATGTTTGTCACGCTCTAGAGTTACAGACCATTCATCGCCAAATAATTTGTAGAATTGAGATGACAGTTCAAGGGCTTGGCCCAATGTTTTTGCGTGAATAATCAACTGACACATAATGGCAAAAGTGCCCAGACGACGCGGTTGTACGTCAAATCCAACGTGTTCATCCTGTGTGACCATCCACAACATTTTTATAAATCGAGTGTATTGTTCTGGTGAGATTCGAGCTTTAGGTTGACGTAATAATTCCGCTTCAATACCCACATGTGAAAGGAGCATTTCAACATCCATGCCAAGGCGTTTTACGCCTGTCAAAGCCGCATTCACGAAGTGGATGCTAATCGTATCGCGACTCATATTGAATCCTTCAGTCTCTTTGATGTTCACTTTAAATTGACCTAAATGACCGTCTAAAAAAATAAATTGGCGATTTACAACAGAGTAAAAGCACTTTTTACATGTTAAATTGCCGAAATGATCAAGGTAAATGGCTGAACATGACATTGTTTTAGAATATTTGCTTAACTAATATAAAAGAAAATTCGAATAATAGTGGTTAAAAATACGATGACGACAGCATTAAATGGACTTAAAGTTCTCGATTTCTCGACGCTCTTACCAGGACCTTTTGCCACAATGTATTTAGCCGATATGGGGGCAGAAGTCATCCATATCGAATCTCCATCACGTCCAGATCTAATCCGAATCATGCCGCCATATGCAAATGGTCAAGCAACAGCACATAGTTATCTAAACCGAAATAAACAGTCGATTGTTCTGGATTTAAAGGATAAGGCGAGTATTGATCTGATTAAAGCCAAAATTTCTGAGTTTGATATTGTCATAGAGCAGTTCCGACCTGATGTCATGCGCCGTCTCGGACTAGACTACGCGACACTTGCCGAAATTAACCCGCGTCTCATTTATTGTTCAATTACAGGATATGGACAAACAGGAAGCTATAAAGACAGGGCTGGGCATGACATTAACTATTTAGCTTTAGCTGGTATTGCTGGATATAGCGGCCGACAAGACAGTGGTCCGCCACCGCTAGGTATTCAGGTTGCAGACATTGCAGGTGGTTCACTTCATGCTGTCATTGCGATTTTAGCTGCGGTCGTCGAACGCGGACGTAGTGGAATGGGACAATATATTGATATTTCTATGACTGATTGTGTTGCTAGCCTAAATAGTATGGCGGCATCCGCCACACTTGCTGCACAGGTTGAACAGGCACCTGAGCATGGCATGCTCAATGGTGGCATTTTCTATGACTATTATATGACTCAAGATGGTCGTTATCTTTCAATAGGTAGTCTTGAGCCACAATTTATGTCTGGTTTATCAGTGGCGCTTGATTTGCCTTTATTATTACAAAAGGGCGCTTCCTTAGATGTAGAAGACAGACAGGAAGTTAAACAAGCCATTCAAGAGAAAATCAAAACGAAATCATTTAAAGAATGGTATGAAATTTTTGCAAATCTTGATGTGTGTGTAGAACCTGTTTTAAGCCTAACAGAGTCCTTAAACTCACCTTTAGCACAAGAACGTGGATGGATTGTGGATGTACCTTTGCAAAATAATGCGACGGTTACAGAACCACAATTGGCTTGTCCAATTAAGTTTTCAAGATCGGAAATGAGATATTCCTTTATTGGTCAAAAACTTGGTGAAGGGCAGTGGTAAACAGCTGAGGCCATTTTTCATACAATGTGTATTAAGATTATTATTAGATTAATCAATCGATTAACATTTTGAATAATTTCTTTACATAAAATTAGCGTACCCTTAATAAACAAAGACATAAAAGGTATGTAAACATGAAAACACATAAATCCTTGATGGCTTCCTGTTTATCCGTTTTATCAATTACTCTTTTTATACAGCATGCACAAGCTGCTGCTGCATTCGACCCAAATAGTCCTTGGATGTTGGGTGATTGGAACGGTCAACGCACCGCGTTACAAGCACAAGGTTATGATTTTTCTTTTGGATATACCGGCGAATATGCCGGTATTTTAGATTCAAAAAATACATCTACGCATGGCAGTGCTTATACGGGGCAACTGGCATTAGGAACTCATTTTGATCTAAATAAAATTTTAGGTTGGCAAGATACTGAAGCTCAAATCACATTAACATATCGTGATGGACAGTCGCTTTCTGAACATTCACCAGCTTTAGCAGGGCACTTAAGCTCGGTACAAGAAGTGTGGGGGCGTGAGCAAACTTGGCGTTTAACAGATTTATGGATTAAGAAAAAATTCATGGATCAAAAATTAGACGTTAAAGTCGGTCGTTTTGGTGAAGGTGAAGACTTTAACAGTTTTGACTGTGATTTCCAGAACTTGGCACTTTGTGGTTCGCAAGTTGGTAACTGGGTGGGTGAACAGTGGTATAACTGGCCGGTTAGCCAATGGGCAATGCGTGTTAAATATAACTTGCAACCTGACTTATATACTCAAGTTGGTGTATATGAATATAACCCAGAAAATCTGGAGCGAGGCAAAGGTTTTAACTTAAGTACTGATGGTTCTCACGGTGCAATTATTCCTGCCGAAGTGGTTTGGTCACCTAAATTAGGTGCTCAAAGTATGGCGGGTGAATACCGTTTAGGTTATTACTACAGCACTGCTGATGCAAAAGAAATTGCGGATGAAACCAAAAACTCTCATAAACAAGGTGTTTGGGTAACTGCAAAACAAAAATTATTCCAGCCTGCTGATCAAACAGATCGCGGTTTAACAGGTTTTGTGAACCTGACTTTCCACGACTCTGATACCAACAAAATTGATAACATGCAAAATGTAGGCTTGGTCTATAAAGGTTTGCTCAATCAACGTCCTCAAGATGAATTGGCACTCGGTGTTGCTCGTATCCATATCAATGATGACTGGAACGATGTTCAAACTAAAGAATATGACACCGAATACAATACCGAGCTTTACTACGGTATTCATGCCACTAACTGGTTAACTATTCGTCCAAATGTGCAATATGTTCGTCATGTTGGCGCATTAAAAAATGGTGATAACACTTGGGTTGGCGGTATTAAATTCTCAACTGCATTCTAAGCGTAATTACTCCGAAAAACGGATTGTCGAGGGCTAACTCATTAATTGAATTATCCTGACCTTCCGTTTTTTCTTGATGCCTGAATTTGTTTTAGATGTATTGGTGATGCCATTTTTCTATAAGGTTCTTGGCACATCTTTCCTATAAAAATGATGATTGATAAGAGGTGGTTTATGAATCAACCTACTTCAAGATCAGGTTTAACGACTTTTACCGTAATTATTATTGGGTTACTGGCGTTATTCCTGTTAATTGGAGGTATTTGGCTCGCTACACTAGGCGGTTCAATTTACTACATTATAGCTGGAGTATTACTCCTCATTGTTGCATGGCAACTCTACAAGCGTGCTTCTACTGCTTTATGGGTTTATGCTGCATTAATGCTAGGTACCATTATCTGGAGTGTCTGGGAAGTTGGTACAGACTTTTGGGCGCTTGCACCACGTTTAGATATTTTAGGTATTCTTGGTTTATGGTTATTGGTTCCGGCTGTAACTCGTGGAATCAACAACCTTGGATCAAGTAAGGTTGCCTTATCTTCAACTTTAGCAATTGCAATCGTGTTGATGGTTTATTCTATCTTCAATGACCCGCAAGAAATTAATGGTGAAATCAAAACACCTCAACCAGAAACAGCTCAAGCCGTGCCTGGTGTTGCTGAAAGTGATTGGCCAGCTTATGGTCGTACTCAGGCAGGTGTGCGTTATTCTCCATTGAAACAGATCAATGATCAGAACGTAAAAGACTTGAAAGTTGCTTGGACTTTTCGTACTGGTGATTTAAAAACAGATAACGACTCTGGCGAAACCACTAATCAGGTTACACCGATTAAAATCGGTAATAACATGTTTATCTGTACAGCTCACCAGCAGTTAATTGCGATTGATCCTGCTACAGGTAAAGAAAAATGGCGTTTTGATCCGAAACTTAAAACGGATAAATCATTCCAGCATTTAACTTGTCGTGGTGTGATGTACTACGATGCAAACAATACAACTGAGTTTGCAACGAGTCTTCAAAGCAAAAAATCTAGTTCTACACAATGTCCACGTAAGGTATTTGTACCAGTCAACGATGGCCGTTTAGTGGCTGTAAATGCTGACACAGGTAAAGCATGTACTGACTTTGGTCAAAATGGTGAAGTGAACTTGCAAGAGTTCATGCCATATGCTTACCCAGGCGGTTATAACCCGACATCTCCTGGTATTGTGACTGGTTCAACTGTCGTGATTGCGGGTTCTGTAACAGATAACTACTCAAATAAAGAGCCATCTGGTGTGATTCGTGGATACGACGTTAACACTGGTAAACTTCTTTGGGTATTTGATACTGGCGCAGCAGATCCAAATGCAATGCCGGGCGAAGGAACTACTTTTGTTCATAACTCACCAAATGCGTGGGCGCCTTTAGCATACGATGCAAAACTTGATATCGTTTATGTACCAACAGGTGTAGGTACACCAGACATCTGGGGTGGTGACCGTACCGAGCTGAAAGAGCGTTATGCAAACTCAATGTTAGCGATTAATGCTTCTACTGGTAAATTAGTGTGGAACTTCCAAACAACCCATCACGATTTATGGGATATGGACGTACCATCACAACCATCTTTAGCTGATATCAAAAACAAAGCTGGCCAAACTGTTCCTGCAATCTATGTATTGACGAAAACAGGTAATGCCTTTGTGCTTGATCGCCGTAATGGTCAACCGATTGTTCCTGTAACTGAGAAACCAGTTCCACAAACAGTTAAACGTGGACCACAAACTAAAGGTGAGTTCTATTCAAAAACTCAGCCATTCTCTGACTTGAACTTGGCACCACAAGATAAATTGACTGATAAAGACATGTGGGGTGCCACTATGCTTGATCAGCTCATGTGTCGTGTATCTTTCAAACGTCTAAATTATGATGGTATTTATACTCCACCATCTGAAAACGGTACTTTAGTTTTCCCTGGTAACTTGGGTGTGTTTGAATGGGGCGGTATGTCAGTTAACCCTGATCGTCAGGTTGCTGTAATGAACCCGATTGGTCTGCCATTCGTAAGTCGTTTAATTCCTGCTGATCCAAACCGTGCACAAACTGCAAAAGGTGCAGGAACTGAACAGGGCGTACAACCGATGTACGGCGTACCGTATGGTGTTGAAATTAGCGCATTCTTATCTCCGCTTGGTTTACCTTGTAAGCAACCGGCTTGGGGATATGTAGCTGGCGTTGATTTGAAAACTCATGAAGTGGTATGGAAAAAACGTATTGGTACAATTCGTGACAGCTTGCCGAACTTGTTCCAGTTACCAGCTGTGAAAATTGGTGTGCCTGGTTTAGGTGGTTCAATTTCTACTGCCGGTAATGTCATGTTTGTTGGTGCAACTCAAGATAACTACTTACGTGCGTTTAACGTCACGAATGGTAAGAAACTTTGGGAAGCGCGTTTACCAGCAGGTGGACAAGCAACACCAATGACTTATGAAATCAATGGTAAGCAATATGTTGTAATCATGGCTGGTGGTCATGGTTCATTTGGTACGAAAATGGGCGACTATTTAGTGGCTTATGCTTTACCAGATAACAAATAAAAAGCTTTTATAGAAAGGGCCTGGATTTATCCGGGCTTTTTTATGCCGATTTATATTAAAGCTTATCAATAAAACCGCTATTAAATATGCAAAAAAAGCATTTTATTGATGAATAAAAGCTCGCTATGCTATCCGCCTTAATAATGAATCTACTAGCCATACGCCATGTATTTATATACCGATTTCGACCAGCAGCTGGTTAATGAACGAGTTGCTCAGTTCCGTGATCAAACAGAACGCTATTTAGCTGGCAAACTTTCTGAAGATGAATATCGTCCATTACGTTTGCAAAATGGTTTATATGTGCAACGTTATGCGCCTATGCTGCGTATAGCTGTGCCGTATGGCTTAATGAATTCTAAACAATTACGTAAAGTTGCCGAAGTTTCAACTGCTTATGACCGTGGTTATGCACATGTATCTACGCGTCAAAACATTCAATTAAACTGGCCAGCACTTGAAGATGTGCCAGACATTTTGGCTGAACTTGCAACTGTACAAATGCATGCCATTCAAACCAGTGGTAACTGTATTCGTAACACGACAACTGACCAATATGCAGGTGTGGTTGCTGGTGAAATTGCAGACCCACGTCCAACATGTGAGTTGATTCGTCAGTGGAGTACATTCCACCCAGAATTTGCATTCTTACCACGTAAGTTCAAAATTGCTGTTTCTGCACTTGAAGAAAAAGATCGTGCGGCAACTGCATTCCACGATATTGGTGTTTATATCGTGCGTAATGAAGCGGGTGAAATCGGCTACAAAATTATGGCTGGTGGTGGTTTAGGCCGTACCCCAATCATCGGTAGCGTTATCCGTGAGTTTTTACCACGTGAAGATTTAATTGCTTACTTAGAAGCGGTTTTACGTGTTTATAACTTGCATGGTCGTCGTGATAACAAATATAAAGCGCGTATCAAAATTCTAGTTAAGGCATTAACTCCTGAAGTGTTTGCACAAAAAGTTGAAGCTGAATTCGAACATACACGTGAAGCATTGAAGATTCAGCCAGAAATCTTGAAAAAACTGGATGAAGAATTCACACCGTTTGACTATCAAGATTTAGCAGATGAAGACTTCACAGCTTTATTTGCTGAGCATCCAAAATTCAAACAATGGTTTAATATCAACACACATGCGCATAAAGTGAAGGGCTATCGTATTGTTACGATTTCTTTAAAACGTGCAGGTATTGCGCCAGGTGATATGACCAGCGAAGAAATGAATTTTATTGCAGACCTTGCTGATAAATATACATTCGGTGAACTTCGCACGACTCACGAACAAAACATTGCTTTGGCAGATGTACCTCAAAAAGATTTGTTTGATGTATGGCAAGCGCTTGAACAACAAAATATGGCGCGTGCACATATTGGTTTTATTACCGATATCATTAGTTGCCCGGGCGGTGATTTCTGTTCGCTTGCAAATGCAAAATCAATTCCAATTGCTGAAGCAATTACACGTCGTTTTGATGACTTAGACAAAGTTTATGATCTTGGTCATTTAGATCTAAATATTTCTGGTTGTATGAATGCTTGTGGTCATCACCACGTAGGTAACATCGGTATTTTAGGTGTAGATAAGAAAGGCGCTGAATTCTACCAAATTACATTAGGTGGTAATTCTGATCATGATGCATCAATCGGTGACATCTTAGGGCCATCATTTGCAGCAGATGCTGTGCCTGATGTCATTGAGGAAGTATTAAATACTTATCTTGATTTGCGTACTGAAGGTGAACGTTTTGTTGATACATATCGCCGTGTAGGAATTCAACCATTTAAGGAGCGTGCATATGCTTAATACAGCTCTACCAGTGCTTTATAAAGATGGCACGATTGCAGATAATACTTATCAAATCATTGCTGAAGATGGTGTTGTTCCACAAGGTGACGTTGTTGTAACAACAGCTCAACTCGATCAATTGGCAAACATTCAAGGTAAAAAAGCTTTGTATGTAACTGTGAATGATTCACCTGAAGAACATACATTTCCATTAAATGAGCTTAATGCAATTTTCATCGAGTTCGCAGGTTTTGGTGATGGGCGCGGTTATTCATTTGCTGCATTATTGCGTCGCCAAGGCTTCCAAGGTGAACTTCGTGCAACAGGTGATGTATTTAAGGATGTTTTAAACTACTTAAAACGTTCAGGTTTTGACAGTTTTGTGATTAAAGAAGGTAAAGATGTGCAAGAAGCGGCAGCTGGTTTGCAAGACTTTACCAACCCATACCAAGCTTCAACAGCCGTACCGCAAGCAAGTTATCAAACTGGTGCTTAAATAGTTTTTAAATATAAAGGCTGAACTCAGGTTCAGCTTTTTTTATGAATAATTTTTAAATGATTCAACTGAAGAACAAAAATGTTTGGTTTAATTTCAAAAATAAATCCTGGTGCTTGGTGGCTACTTTTTGCTATTGCGACAGATGTACTCTCAACATTTTATTCTGCTAAGGGGAATGGCTTAGTCAATAAAACAGCTCAGGGTATTGCTCTGGTTTTGTATATTATTTCTTTTGCATGCGCTGCTATTGCTTTGAAATATATGCAAGCTGGAATCTTATATGTGCTTTGGTCTGGGATAGGTGTATTAGCAACAGCTTTTTTGGCAAAGATTTTTCTTGGTCAGAATATTGATATGGCAGGATGGGTGGGAATTGGTTTTATTACTGTAGGTTTAATGATTATTGCGCAATATTCCAATATCGATGTTTAAAGCCCTTATAGAAATAGTAAGTATTTCTATAAGGGCTAAATATTAAAAATATTAGGTGTCAAGCTGGCAGTTAATCATCCACTTTATACCGAACTGATCGGTAAAAGCGCCGTACAATGCGCCCCAGAACGTTTTTTCTAAAGGCATTTCAATTTGACCATTAACAGATAAAGCATCAAAAAGTTGTTTTGCTTTTTCTTGCTCATCTTTTTCAAGATTGATCGAGATGTAGTGATTATTTCCTTGGGTAAAAACGCTGTTAGGGGCACAGAACTGATCATTTGTATCTGAGGCCATAAGTACAGTGTATTCATTAATTGGTAGAGACACATGCAGAACTAGATTTTTGTCGGCTTCAGATAGAGTCACGCCCTCGGTAGGTGGCATATCACCATATCGGCTTAACATACCGAATTCACCGCCAAATACTGACTTATAAAAATTAAAAGCTTGCTCTGCCTGACCTTGGAAATTGAGATAGTGATTGAGTTGCATTTTTATTGTCCATTGTTGTTTTCGTTTAAAGGAATAAGTTAAAACTTAAAAGTGATTTTGTGGGTCATTTTTTGTAGTTTTTTCATAAAAAATCCCACCGAAGTGGGATTTAAAAATAATGAATCTGGATTAAATGAGTTCAATTGCAACCGCTGTTGCCTCACCACCACCGATACAGAGTGCAGCAATACCTTTTTTACCGCCAGTACGTTTGAGTGCGTGAATAAGAGTAAGAATAATACGAGAACCAGTAGAACCTACTGGATGACCTAGGGCACAAGCACCACCATTGATATTCACTTTCTCAGCATCAAGTTTGAAATCATCAATTGGACACATGGTAACCATAGCAAAAGCTTCGTTAATTTCCCAAAGATCGACGTCTTGAGCATTCCATCCCGCTTTTTTAAGAACTTTTTCAATAGCACCAACTGGAGCGATCGTAAATTCTGAAGGATGCTGAGAGTTTGACGCTGTCGCAATAATTTTCGCAAGTGGTTGTAAACTGCGCTGTGCTGCAACTTCACTTGAAGTTAATACTAATGCAGACGCACCATCCGAAATAGAACTTGCATTCGCTGCGGTAATTGTACCGTCTTTTGCAAAAGCTGGTTTGAGTGAAGGAATTTTATCAATTTTAGCATTTAAAGGTTGTTCATCCTGATCAACAACGACGTCACCTTTACGACTAGGTACGGTAACTGGAACGATTTCATCTTTGAAATAGCCTTCAGTAATTGCTGTTTGAGCACGTTTCAAAGAGCGAATCGCAAAGTCATCCATTTGTTCACGTGTATAGCCACGAGTATTGGCCATATCTTGAGCAAACGAGCCCATTAAACGCCCAGTTTCAGCATCTTCAAGCCCGTCAAAGAACATATGATCTTTAATTTCACCATGGCCCATACGGTAGCCAGTTCGTGCTTTTGGTAAAACATAAGGTGCATTTGTCATAGACTCCATACCGCCAGCAACAACAACGTCAGCACTACCTGCTTTAATCATATCAGCGGCTTGCATAACAGCTTTCATGCCAGAGCCACACAGCTTGTTAATCGTTACCGCACCTGTAGAGTCTGGTAAGCCAGCTTTACGCATTGCTTGACGAGCAGGGCCTTGTTTTAAACCAGCAGGAAGAACACAGCCCATAATAACTTCTTCGACATCAGTAGGCTGTAAACCTGCTCGTGCGATAGCTTCTTTAATCGTTACAGCACCTAATTCAGGC
Organism: Acinetobacter sp. 12966; assembly: GCF_031196995.1. Lineage (NCBI taxonomy): Bacteria > Pseudomonadati > Pseudomonadota > Gammaproteobacteria > Moraxellales > Moraxellaceae > Acinetobacter > Acinetobacter sp. 12966. The sequence continues at coordinate 88,631 of NZ_JAVIMC010000051.1, read as the reverse complement.
GCTGTAAGTCCTGATAGTGATCCTTGAAAACCACCCATGGCAGTACGAGCACCATTCACAATTACGATGTCAGTCATTGTTGTAATCTCCGATTGTTCTTAATCTCAAAATAAGAAATGTTTAAAACCTAGGCAGTATATTGCAAAAATTAAAGAGAGATATCTTCTGCATTAGACTGTAGAGTTCTAACAATTTTTAATGTCTTCTAAACGCGTGTGTCCCATTTTGCTGAGGACTAATTTAAAGTTTTTAAGCTGATTATAAGAACAATAAGTAAAAGTACCGTTAGATTCACGTGGGAGGCCTGTGTCGCCCTGAAATACAATACTATTTAGATTTTTTCCAAACTTTTGAAATTTTAAAGAACCATAGTGATGGTCAAGTTCAACATTGGTTAATACTTCTTCATTGTTTTCTCTTTGTAGATTCTGATTTGTGTCTACAAAGCTTATAAGACTTGTATCCCAGTTACTATTACATGTAGACAAATCAACACTTGGGCAAAGTACGACACTCTTATGTCGTAGAATTGCGTCGTATTTGGCTTTTTGTATATGAATTGTGAGTAGTCGAGAGGAATTTTTTAATTCTACAGAAGCCATAAATTGATGGTATAAAGGTAGCGCTATAGCGACCATAATCATAAAAATTGCGAGCGTTATAGCGAGTTCCACCAACGTGAAACCGGGAGATTTAAACATTAAAATTCCTTAATATATAAAGAAATATTTTGATTTTATGCTTTCTATCAATGATTTATAATGATTTTTATAGTGAGGAAACACAAAATTAAATAAAGGTTATCAGGATGCTAGAATACTGGTAAAATCACCGTAAGCGAAACAAAGAAGCTGTTCATATTTGCTAGTTGAGTGAAAAATTACCGAATTACAACGGAAATTGTAAGTAATTTTGTCAATAATTTACTTGATTAAAATTATCAAGCACTTGGAAAGTCTATCAAGTGTTTGTATGATTCAAATGTGAATAGCTTAAAAATAATACTGGGGTAAAAATATCTCAGGGGCCAATAAATTTAGGCTGAGCTTGAACAACAATTGTTATCTCTGGAGGATATCCATGAAATTGAGTCGTATTGCACTTGCTATGCTTGTCGCTGCTCCATTAGCTGCTGCTAATGCGGGCGTAACTGTTACTCCTTTACTAGTAGGTTATACTTGGCAGGATAGTGACCACAACAACGATAAATTAACAAGTCATGCTGAATTACAAGATGATTTATTCGTTGGTGCTGCACTAGGTGTTGAATTAACTCCTTGGTTAGGTTTCGAAGCTGAATATAACCAAGTTAAAGGTGATCTTGAAGGTACTGGCGTAGCTGGTTCTGAATATAAGCAAAAAACTATTGCTGGTAACTTCTACGCTACCTCAGATTTAATCACTAAAAACTACGACAGCAAATTCAAGCCGTATGTATTATTAGGTGCAGGTCAAACTAAAACTGAGTTTGATGGTATCTATGAAGACAAGAAAGATACTATCGGTAATGCCGGTGTAGGTGCTTTCTATCGTTTGAATGATGCATTATCACTTCGTACAGAAGCTCGTGGTACTTATGATTTTGATGAGAAATACTGGCGTTATACAGCTCTTGCTGGTTTGAACGTAGTTCTTGGTGGTCACTTGAAGCCTGCTGCTCCTGTAGTAGAAGTTGCTCCAGTTGAACCAACTCCAGTTGCTCCACAACCACAAGAGTTAACTGAAGACCTTAACATGGAACTTCGTGTGTTCTTTGATACTAACAAATCAAACATCAAAGACCAATACAAACCAGAAATCGCTAAAGTTGCTGAGAAGTTAACTGAATACCCTAACGCTACTGCACGTATCGAAGGTCACACAGATAACACTGGTCCACGTAAGTTGAACGAACGTTTATCTTTAGCTCGTGCTAACTCTGTTAAATCAGCTCTTGTAAACGAATACAACGTTGATGCATCTCGTTTGTCTACTCAAGGTTTCGCTTGGGATCAACCGATTGCTGACAACAAAACTAAAGAAGGTCGTGCTATGAACCGTCGTGTATTCGCGACAATCACTGGTAGCCGTACTGTAGTTGTTCAACCTGGTCAACAAGCTCAATAATTTGAGTTTTTGAACAGTAAAAAAGCGACTCGTTAGAGTCGCTTTTTTTATTGCAATTTTTAAAATATTGAGTCATTTCTATGTCTCCTTAATAATTACTTTCGATCTTGGTTTAAATTATTTACCAATCACCTTTTCTCAATTGCTGTTTAGTGTCTTGTCTATCTCTGCGATGTTGAGCACGAGGTTTTTCCGTTTCGTGCATACCACCTTTGTGTAGTAAAGGGGATAGAGCTACTTGATTACGGACTTTGATCTTTGGCATTTCTTTAATTTTCATGCTTTAACCTTTAATACATAAAACTTGTTTAAGAGTGTGAATAACTTCAATGAGGTCAATCTGATTTGCTATGACTTCATCAATATCTTTATAAGCACTTGGGATTTCATCTACTACTCCGCTGTCTTTACGGCACTCAATACCTTGAGTTTGTTCAATAAGATCCTGCTGATTAAAAAGAATTTTTGCTTTGCTTCTGCTCATCTTGCGGCCAGCTCCATGGGAACAAGAACAAAATGATTCAGGATTTGCTTTGCCTTTAACAATATAAGATCGTGCTCCCATTGAACCAGGAATAATACCTAGTTCATCTAAGCCTGCTCTAATTGCACCTTTTCGGGTAATCAATAAGTTTTCGCCAAAATGTGTTTCACGGCTTACATAATTATGATGACAATTAATCGCTTCTTTTGTCATTTGAAAAGAAGGGAGAATAGGGCGGATCGCTTCTAAAATTAATCGCATCATCTCTTTGCGGTTTTCAAAAGCATATTCTTGTGCCCACTCTACAGCTTCTACATAATCATCAAAACTTTTTGAGCCTTCAGCAAAATAACTTAAGTCTTTATCAGGAACATGGCCAAAGCGATGCTGAGCTTCTTTTTTGGCTAACTCAATAAAGTAAGTACCAATAACATTACCAAGCCCTCTGCTACCTGAATGTAGCATTACCCATACGTCTTGATTCTCATCAATACATAACTCTATAAAGTGATTACCACCACCCAAAGTCCCAAGTTGCTTTTGCCATGTTGCCTCAAACTGACGAAGCATTCGGACAAGACCCGGATGCTTTTTAATAATAGGTTCTAAGCGTTTTTCAAGTGGAATAATGCTAGAAGCTTTCGCTTTGACTTGTTTATGCAAAGCAAATCCAACCGGCACTTTCCGTTCAATGGCGTCCCGCAAGCGGCTTAAGTTATCTGGAAGTTGTGAAGCTTTCAGGCTCAAACGAATAGCATTCATCCCACATCCAATGTCAACTCCTACAGCAGCAGGAATAATGGCGTGTTTAGTAGGAATAACACTACCTACAGTAGCACCTTTGCCCACATGCACATCAGGCATAACTGCAATATGAGAATAGATAAATTGCAGCTGAGCCATTTTCTTGAGTTGTTCTATACTTTCACTATCTATATCTTGAGTGAAAATTTTAACAGGGACACCATAGAGTGCCTCTTCGTTTAATATTTTTTGTATGCCCATAATTTTTCTCTTATTTTTGTCCGAGTAGGCATAAAAAAACCTAGCGAATGCTAGGTTCTAAGTTTAAGCATTCGGACAAGTGGTGTGAATTTGTACACTTGTCCGTGAGCTGACATCGTGCCAAATTATTTAATCTGTTTTACCTTGTACTAATGGCATGATGTCCTCCTTATTTAAAAGTGCCGTTGAAAATCTGAACGGCATTTTACGCTTTTTAAATCAAAGATCAAGCTTTTGATCTTTGATTTACTTTAATGACGAGTTTTAATCTTGCTCAGGTTTGACGTTCATTTGATCGTAAGAAATCAATTTGGTTTTATTTTTCCACTTATAACCTAACCAAATGATCAAGAACAATGGCAAGCTAATATAAGTTGAAAGTAAGCCTAACCAATCGATTTTTCCACCTAAAATGGCTTGATAGTTCTGCCCTAAGATGATGATTGAACAGAGAATAAATGCAAACCAAGGTGCAAATGGGAAAAATTTGGCACGATATGCTAAATCTTCTAATTTATAGCCTTGAGCAATATATCCTTTACGGAAACGATAGTGTGAAATCGCAATTCCTAACCAAACAATAAAACCGCACATACCCGACATATTGAGTAGCCAGTTAAATACTTGCTTTTCTCCAATAAATGTTGTCAGGAAGCAAAAAGCGGCAATAAATGTGGTGGCATAGAGTGCATTCATCGGAACGCCACGACCATCGAGTTTTGCAAACCACTTTGGTGCACGGCCTTCTTGAGCCATTTTAAACAACATGCGAGTTGAAGAATACATGCCTGAATTACCTGCTGATAAAATAGCGGTAAGAATGACAGCATTCATTAACCCCGCAGCGAAAGCAAAGCCTACTCTTTCATAAAGCAATGTAAACGGAGAAAGTGCGATATCTTCAGTGGCAGCTGCTTGCAATAAATTTGGATCATCATAGGCAATCAGAGTGCCGATAATGAAAATACATAGGATATAGAATAATAAGATTCGCCAGAAAATCTGTTTGATTGCAAGTGGAATTGTCTTCTTTGGATCTTTTGATTCGCCAGCAGCAACCCCAACCATTTCCGTGCCTTGGAAAGAGAATCCTGCAATCATTGCTACACCAATCATGGCTTGTAAACCGCCTACAAAAGGTGCCTCTTTGTAAGTCCAGTTCCCAAAAGTTGCCACACCAGGGGTTAGCATAATCTTGATGATCATGGCTAAGCCAATAATAATGAATGCAACAATCGCAATCACTTTTACCATTGAGAACCAGAATTCGCTTTCGCCAAATCCCTTTACTGTCATTGCGTTAATCATAAAAATAACGGCAAGGAATAGAGCACTCCAATAGAACCCCGGAATATCAGGGAACCAGAACTTCATAATAAACTGGACTGCAACAAGTTCGAATGCAACTGTAATTGCCCAGTTATACCAATAGTTCCAGCCTAGAGCGAAACCAAAGCCTTCTTCGACATAACGACTGCCATAAGTAAAAAAGGCGCCAGATGTTGGTGTATGAGTTGCAAGCTCGCCTAAGCTGGTCATTAAGAAGTAAATCATAATACCAATCAGAGAGTACGCGAGTAGCGCTCCACCGGGACCAGCATTTGCAATTGTTGATCCAGAAGCAAGGAAGAGGCCTGTACCAATGGAACCACCAATGGCGATCATATTCAGATGACGAGCCCCAAGCTTACGCTGGAGTTTTTCAGGAGCATGTGTTTCGCTCATGGAGATTCCTTACATAGTTTGTTATGCACAGGCATATAACACCTTAAAGCCTTGAAGATCAGTTTTAATCTGGCACTGACCAAAGTGCTTCTCAATTAAGATCGGATAGTTTAAAAAACGGTTTGCTACAATCCATAGCTCACCTGATGCCTTTAAATGTTTTTTAGCGTTTTGGCAGAGTCCTTCACTTGCATCGTAGTTGGTATGAATACCTTGATGGAAAGGGGGATTACTGACAATGGCATCGAGTTCTGTTGGAGCGTCTGCAATACCTATGACAGGCTGCAATCTCAACTGGTCTGACCCTATTCCATTTCGACTAAAAGTCATTTCCGTTGACCGTAAAGCGAAAGCATCAATATCTAGGGCATGAATAATATTACTTGAATTTATTTTTGCCAAATAGCAACTGATAATTCCAGCACCACACCCGAAGTCGGCAATTCTACCTGATTTCACCTGATTAAGATAAGGGAGTAAAACAGCTGTTCCGACATCTAGATGATTTTGGCTAAATACACCGGGAAGGGCACAAATCGTAAGCTCTTGTTCATTAACATGAACAGTGTAAGTTTTAAGCCAACTTTCGAGAGGTTTAATTTGTTCTGTTTTTTCAATTTTTAAGTGCCATAGCTGACAGTGACGTGCACTATCAAGTTTAAGTACTTTGCCGAAGCTTTGTAATTGTTTGGCAGCGCGTTCAACACCACCTTTTTTCTCACCTACTAAAAAAACAGACTGAGCAGTTTTAAGATTGCTCATTACGACATGCAGTATGTAATTTAACAGTTCTTTAGATTTGGGAACAAAAATGACGGCTTGATCGAATTCTTGTAATGGAAACTCAACTGAGAAATGCGCATTTGTTCCACTATTTATAAAGCTCTGGTAGTCGGCATAGTTCCATGTCCAGACTGACGCATCAACCTCAGTAGGTAATTGACTGACTAAGGCATCATTCGGTGCATTAATGAACAAGATTCTACCTTTTAAATAGTCCTGTTGTCTTAATATCACTTCACTTCTAGGATCCATGTACATCTCTCATGAAGAAGAATGCCCAGTGGAAACTGGGCAGTAATCAAAATTAAAAAAATAGTTATTTGTGTGTTTCAGGAAGTACAACATTTAAAATTAATGCTGCTATACCACCTGTCGCTACGCCAGAGCTAAAAATATTTTTAAATAATTCTGGTAGGTGTTCCAAAATTTGAGGAACTTGAGCAACACCTAAACCTAATGCAAGTGAAATTGCGATAATTAAAAGTGCTCGGCGATCTAAATGAATCGATGAGAGGATGTTAATACCTGATGCCGCCACGGCACCGAACATGACCATCACTGCACCACCTAAAACCGCTTGAGGAACTGCTTGTATTACACCGGCTACTGCTGGAAATAAACCTAATAAAATAAGTAAAGCAGCAATCCAGATACCCACATAACGACTAGCTACACCAGTGAGTTGAATTACACCATTATTTTGAGCAAAAACAGAACTAGGGAAAGTGTTAAATAAGCCTGCGAGTAAAGAGTTCGCGCCATTCACTAAAACGCCACCTTTAATACGCTTCATCCATTCAGGGCCATTAACGGGTTGGTTTGAAAGTTTACTGGTCGCAGTCACGTCACCAATCGCTTCTAAAGATGTGACTAAATAAATAAAAGCCATTGGAATGAATAAGCCCCAAGAAAAGCTTAAACCAAAATGCATCGGCGTTGGAATCTGTACAAGAGGCGCATCTTTAATACCTGAGAAATCTAGGTAACCCATAAATCCTGCAAGAATGTAACCAATCACTAAAGCAATTAAAATTGCTGAGCTTTTAATCCACACCACTCGGATACGGTTTAGCACAATAATAATAGCAAGTACGGTACATGACATAATAAGGTTGTCTGCACTTGCAAAAGTATGGTCTTGCATCGCTTGGTAGCCACCACCCATACTAATCAAGCCTTCCTTAATAAGCGTTAAGCCAATTAATAAAACAACAATTCCAGTCACCAAAGGAGTAATTAGTCTTTTTACCCATGGAAGAATTTGCGAAACACCCATTTCAATAAAGGAACCAGCAATTACTACACCAAAAATTGCAGCCATAACTTGGTTTACAGGCGTTCCTGCGGCAACCATTGCACTACCAATACCAATAATTGGACCAATAAAGTTAAAGCTTGTGCCTTGTACAATCAGAAGACCAGCACCAAATGGACCAACTTTTTTACATTGTAGGAACGTAGCAATACCTGAAATCACCAAAGACATCGATAAAATCATGTTGGTTTCAGTGCGTGATACACCTAAAGCTAAACAAATTAAAAGCCCAGGTGTAACAATTGGTACAATAATCGCAAGCAAATGCTGGAAAGCTGCTAAAAAAGCGATCAGGGGTTTTGGTCGATCATCTAAGCCATAAACAAGGTCAAGATGGTCTTGAGAGTGTTGATTGGACATGGGTGTAGGTCCGCCGCAATTTTGCAAATTGGCGCTATTCTAATCGAGATACCTATCTTTACAAAACGAAATACAGGCTATTGGAAAATTTTTTTGTCAATGTCAATAAACTGTCACTACTCAAGAGTAGTGTTTTTCTGTATAATTTGCCCTCAAATTTCAGGCGTTTCGAATTTTCATGTCAGATATCAAAAATCTCCGTAATATCGCAATTATTGCGCACGTCGACCACGGGAAAACCACACTTGTCGATAAACTACTTCAGCAATCTGGTGCTCTCGGTGAACGAGCAGGCGAGATTGAGCGTGTCATGGACTCAAATGCGCTTGAAAGTGAACGTGGTATTACCATTCTTGCAAAGAACACTTCTATTACTTGGTTAGATAAACGTACTGATACAACTTACCGTATCAACATCGTGGATACCCCGGGACACGCCGACTTCGGTGGTGAAGTAGAACGTGTTATGTCGATGGTTGACTGCGTATTACTTTTAGTTGACTCTCAAGAAGGCCCAATGCCACAAACTCGCTTTGTGACACAAAAAGCCTTTGCTCGTGGTTTAAAACCAATTGTTATTATCAACAAAGTTGACAAACCAAGTGCGCGTCCAGATTGGGTTATTGATCAAGTATTTGATTTATTTGATAACCTGGGCGCAACTGATGAGCAATTAGATTTCCCAATCGTTTATGCATCAGGTTTACGTGGTGTAGCGGGTCCTGCTCCAGAAGAACTTGCAGAAGACATGACTCCGTTGTTTGAAACGATTGTAGACATCGTTGAACCACCAGCAGTTGATGTTGATGGTCCATTCCAAATGCAGATTTCATCACTTGACTATAACAGCTTCGTAGGTGTTATCGGTGTTGGTCGTATTCAACGTGGTTCAGTAAAATTAAATACTCCTGTTACTGTAATTGACAAAGAAGGCAATACACGTAACGGTCGTATCTTAAAAATCATGGGTTACCATGGTTTAGAGCGTATTGATGTTGAATCAGCATCTGCTGGTGATATCGTATGTATTACTGGTATCGACGCACTTAACATTTCTGACACGATTTGTGATCCGAAAAATGTTGAAGCATTACCAGCTTTATCTGTAGATGAACCTACAGTATCTATGACTTTCCAAGTAAACAACTCTCCGTTTGCTGGTAAAGAAGGTAAGTTCGTAACTTCACGTAATATCCGTGAACGTCTTGATCGCGAATTAATTCATAACGTAGCTTTACGTGTTGAAGACACTGACAGTCCAGACCGTTTCAAAGTATCTGGCCGTGGTGAACTTCATCTTTCAGTTTTAATTGAAAACATGCGTCGTGAAGGTTTCGAAATGGGCGTATCTCGTCCACAAGTAATCATCAAAGAAATTGATGGTGAAAGACAAGAGCCTTACGAAAACGTAACTTTTGACGTTGAAGAACAGCATCAAGGTGCTGTAATGGAACAAATGGGTCACCGTAAAGGCGAGATGACCAATATGGAAGTTGACGGTAAAGGCCGTATCCGTATTGAAGCAACTGTACCTTCACGTGGTTTGATCGGTTTCCGTTCTGAATTCTTGACCATGACTTCTGGTACAGGGATCATGACTTCAAGCTTCTCGCATTATGGTCCTGTTAAACAAGGTACTGTTGCGAAACGTCAAAATGGTGTATTGATCTCAATGGTTCAAGGTACTTGCTTGGGCTATGCATTGTTCAGTTTACAAGACCGTGGTCGTTTGTTCGCTAAACCACAGTTAGAAGTTTACGAAGGTATGATCGTGGGTATTAACTCTCGTTCAGACGATATGGTTGTAAACCCGACTAAAGCGAAACAATTAACTAACGTTCGTGCATCTGGTACAGATGATGCTTTAACTTTAGTACCTGCAATTGAATATACGCTTGAACAAGCGCTTGAATTCATTGAAGACGACGAATTAGTTGAAGTAACACCTAAATCAATCCGTATCCGTAAGCGTTATTTAACTGAAAATGAACGTAAACGTAACCGTGATAAATAATTTTTCTTAATTGAAAAAGAAGAAACCGCTAAATTAATTTAGCGGTTTTTTTAATCGTTATATTTGAAATTAAAGTAAGCTTAAAATCATATTTTTCTTGTAAACGAATATGTTGTTAAAGTGTGAAATAGCTTTCTTTTTTTGATAAAAATATTAAATTATCAATATCATGGCGAGAACTATCTAATTCGATAAGATGCCAATGAAAAAGAAAAATATGACGTGTTTCTGCCCCCGACATCTGGAGATGTTTAGATGAGTATTATTCAAGAATTTAAAGAATTTGCCGTTAAAGGCAATATGATGGATTTAGCCATTGGTGTGATTATTGGTGGTGCTTTTGGCAAAATCGTGGACTCTTTAGTAAAAGATATTATCATGCCGCTTATCACTGTAATTACTGGTGGTGGTGTTGATTTCTCTCAAAAATTCATTGTATTAGGTGCAAACCCTAACAATTTACAATCTTTAGATGCTTTGCAAAAAGCAGGTATTAATGTTTTAACCTATGGTAACTTCCTCACCATTTTAATTAACTTCCTTATCTTGGCTTGGGTTGTATTCTTGATGGTGAAATTATTAAACAGACTTCGCCGTGATAAGAATGAGCCAGAAGCTCCAGCTGCAACTCCTGAAGATGTTCAGTTATTGCGTGAAATTCGTGATGAGTTGAAAAAACAAGCTTAATAAAATTTGAAATAAAAAACGGTACCAAGAGTACCGTTTTTTATTAATTAGTATTTTCTGCTGAACTATAGATATTGTTAAAATTATCAAAGTGCAGATATGTTTAATTAAGTATATTTAAAAAGGATATAAATGAATGAATCAGCTTTTTGTGTATGGCACTTTATGTCCGAATAAAGCAAATGCTCATATTCTCGAACAAATTGGCGGTAGTTGGACCAAAGCCAGTGTAAGAGGTGTGATTCATATTTTAGATTGGGGGCCAGACAAAGGGTTAAAAGCGTTAGAGTTAGATTCGCAAGCGGATTGGGTAGAGGGCTATTTGTTTAGCACAGAAAAACTTGCTGAAAACTGGCAGATGCTTGATGACTTTGAAGGTTTTCAATACCAGCGTGTCATCGCAAATATAAAATTAGAATCAGGCGATTATGTTAAAGCCTGGACATATCAGCTGAATGCACAGGCTTCTGAAAAACCATAGTTAAAATTATGGAATCAACGTAAGCTGCCCATTCTAAATTTAACTTCTAAAAGATGATAGCCAAACTGACTTTTGATCGGACCTTGTAACACACGTTCAGCAGCTGTAAAAACAACTTTGTCAATGACGGGTACCAATTGCCCTTTTTTGACTTCACCAAGTTCTCCACCGCGTTTTGCTGAATTACAGGTAGAGTATTGCTTGGCAAGTTTGGCAAAGTCAGCGCCACTTTGTAGCTTCTTTTTTAGCTGTTCAGCTAAGTCTTTATCTTTGACTAAAATATGTCGGACAATTGCTGTTTGCATGTTGTCTTCCTCCAAAAAATTAAGGCTTTCTCAGCTTTTTAAGCGGTTGGCACTGTGGGCAAAATACGCTGGCACGCTGACCAAGTTTTAAGTTTTCTAATGTGGTTTCACAGTTCACGCACATTTCTCCAGCACGGCCATAAGCGAGTAATGTTTGCTGAAAATAACCATTTTCACCCATGGCATTGCTGTAGTCTCGTAATGTAGAGCCACCTAGATCAATGGCCGACTTTAAAATGCGCTTAATCTCGACAACAAGTTTCTCAATTTGTTGCATGCTTAAGTCACCAGCGGGTTGTGCTGGGTGAATGCCAACATTGAATAAGCTCTCAGTTGCATAGATATTGCCTACACCAACAACTACATGATTATCCATGAGTGCAATTTTTATGCCGACAGATTTATTCTTGAGTTTTGAAGCTAAATATTCCGCATGAAAGTCGGGACTTAAAGGTTCAGGCCCTAAAGTATCTATGAGTTTGCCTTGAGTCTCGTGGTTAAGCCAAAGAATACAACCAAAACGGCGAGGGTCATGGTAACGTAATTGCTGATCTTCAAATTGAATAATCAGATGATCATGCTTTCTCAGTTCATCATTTGTCTCGGTCAGACGAAAGCTTCCTGACATACCTAAATGCCAAAGCATTTGATCTTGTTCAAACTCTGCCAAAATATATTTTGAACGTCGATTTAACCCGATGAGACGTTGTCCGACAAGTTTCTGAACATCATCTGGTATAGGCCAGCGTAAGTTAGGATTACGTACTTCAACACTAAGAACTTTTTGATTCAATAAGGGAAATAAACTGGTTTTCGTGGTTTCGACTTCGGGTAACTCAGGCATGCCAACTCGCAGAATTAACAGATATACTGGATTAATCAAGTATAACGTGTGGTATGTAATATTTCAGAGATTACTATGTCAGATATTTTACCATTAAGCTGGTTTCAACGAGAAACCTCAGAAGTAGCTTATGATTTAATCGGCTGCGTATTATGTAAACGACAACCTGACGGCCAAGTGATCCGCTGTACAATTAGTGAAACTGAAGCTTATTTGGGCGTTCGTGATAAAGCCTGCCATAGTTACAATGATAAACGTACAACTCGAACAGAGGTAATGTATGGCCATGGTGGTACGATTTACGTCTACTTAATTTATGGCATGTATGAAATGCTTAATATTATTACTCAAACAGAGGGTGTACCTGAAGGAGTGATGATTCGTTCTGCGTTTTTAAATAATGCTTCAACCAAAAAAGACTATAAGCTTTTAGCTGGGCCCGGCAAATTGACACGATATTTAGGCATTGACCGTAGTTTAAAAGGCCAAACTTTAGATGAAGAATCTGGGCTATGGATTGAAGCAGCATCCACTCAGCCTGAAGTGGTGATGACACCGCGTATCGGAATTGATTATGCCGAAGAAGCAAAAGAGTGGCTTGAACGATATTGCTGGAAAGATCATCCATCTTTGAGTCGATAATTTTAATCTGGAAATCAGTTTTTAGTTATCGATGAAGAGTGTTCCAGATTTACAACAATGCAGATCGAATTCTATATCCAGACAAGACACCGCTTTTTGTTATCATAACTACAATATAAATAAAGGAAATAAGCATGTCCTTATTACGCTTAGACCGACTTCATTACTGTATTTTAATGAGTATGGGCTGCATTTCTAGCCCTCTTGTTTGGGCAGACGATTTAACACAAGACGTAACTGTATTGCCAACATTACATGTGGAAGCAACCCGTACCGATACGACCTATTTGCAGACACCGGCTTCGGTTTTTCGAATAGATGCACCTCAAGTTGATACTTCTTCACAAGTAAATTTAACTGAAGTTGTGAAGGGTGTACCGAGTTTACAGATTCGTAATCGTGAAAATTATGCACAAGATTTACAGCTCTCAATGCGTGGTTTTGGTGCACGTTCTACTTTTGGTGTCCGTGGTATTCGCCTATATGTGGACGGTATTCCTGCAACAATGCCGGATGGACAAGGCCAAACGTCTAATATCGATTTAAGTAGTCTGGACCATGTTGAAGTTCTAACAGGACCTTTTTCTTCACTTTATGGAAACTCATCGGGTGGGACAATTTTAACTTCTACTAAAGAAGGGCAAGGCAAAGATTCAATTGAGCTGAGCTATTCGGGAGGCAGTCACGATAAAAGCAGAGCAGGGTTAGTGCTACAAGGTGGAGCAAAGGGTGCTAATGAACCAAGTTATGTTATTAGTTCATCATACTTCGATACCGATGGTTACCGAGAACATAGCGGTGCAGAAAAAGTACTAAATAATGCAAAGCTCAGTTGGAATCTTGATGATGGTAGCAAAATCAACTGGGTAACCAACTATGTCAAAATCCATGCAGACGATCCGCAGGGTTTAACGCATGACCAGTGGAATGCTAATCCAAAGCAACAAGTTCCATTTTTAAAGCAATTTAATGTCCGTAAAGACATTGAACAAACTCAAACGGGTGTGACATGGTCTAAGCCTATTAATGATAAAAATGAACTCTATGCCATGGCATATTTAGGTAATCGCCAAGTCACTCAATATCAATCCATTCCAAAAGGTGAAGTAACGTTAAAAAATGATAAGCCAGTTTATACAGGTCAAAAAAGTCCGAAGCATGCTGGTGGGGTCATTGATTTTGAACGTGATTATTATGGTGCTGACTTCCGTTGGACGGGTAAAGAGTTACTTCCAAATACCACTCTAAGTGTCGGTGTTGCACTCGATGCAATGGATGAAGAACGTAAAGGTTTTGAAAATTTTAATACAAATAATGTTTATGGGGTGAAAGGTAATTTACGCCGAGATGAAGATAATACTTTATGGAATATCGATCCATATTTACAAGCTTCATGGCAGTTTTTACCAACATGGCGGTTAGATACGGGTGTGCGTTATAGCAATGTCCATTACAAGTCAGAAGATCATTTTACTTCAGGGCCTGATGAGTATGGCACTGTTAACGGTGATGATAGTGGCAAAACAGATTACAATAAGGTTTTGCCTTCTGCTGCTTTAAGCTGGCAAATTTTACCTGAACTCATGGCCTATGTGAGTTATGCCAAAGGCTTTGAAACGCCAACTTTTACTGAAATGGCTTATCAAACTGATAACTCAAAGTCAGGTTTTAACTTTGATTTAGAACCATCCACAAGCGATACCTATGAAACAGGCTTAAAGTCACAAAACCATTTAGGTGATTTTACGTTAGCAGTTTTCCAAACAAAAACTAAGAATGATATTGTTTCAGCTGGAAGCTTAGATGGGCGTTCAACATTCCGTAATGCAGATAAAACCTTACGTGAAGGTGTAGAGTTTGCATGGAATAAAAAGTTGTGGCGAGATTTAACTGCGACTGCAAGTTATACATATTTAGATGCGACTTTTGATGCAAACGTTCCTGAAAAGCTTGATCGAGACGATAACGTTCTCGCTTCAGCAATTCCATCAGGAAATGCTATCCCTGGAATTGCTAAAAACCAAGCTTATGCTTCTTTAGCTTGGCAGCCATCGCACGGTCTATATGGTGGTGTAGATGTACAGTATATGGATAAAGTATACGTGAATGATACCAACAGTGACGCAGCGCCCAGCTACAGTGTAACCTCAGCTCATGTTGGTTATGCATGGGTAATGGGCGACTGGAAAGTGAATAGCTTTGCCCGTGTTGATAATCTATTTGATAAAAACTATGCAGGTTCAGTGATCGTAAATGATGGTAATGGACGTTACTTTGAACCAGCAGATGGACGTAACTGGAGTGCAGGATTACGTGTAATTAAGCAATTCTAGGAATTAAAAATGGCAAAATTATTTGAAACGGTTAACTTTGGTTCACTACAACTGGTCAATAGAATTGTAATTGCTCCGATGTGCCAATATTCGGCAACAGATGATGGTGAAATTACCTATTGGCATGAACAGCAATGGGCGAATTATGCATTGTCTGGCGCTGGGCTTTGTATTGTAGAAGCGACTGCTGTACAACCTGAAGGTCGGATTAGCTATGCTGACCTTGGGCTTTGGAATGATCAACAACGTGACAAAATTAAAACGTTGTTAGCTAAGGTTCATACACTTTCACCGATGCCATTTGGAATTCAGTTAGCACATGCAGGACGTAAAGCATCTACTGAAAAGCCGTGGTTAGGTAAAGGTCAGATTGCAAAAGATCAGCCTCATGGTTGGCAAACGGTTGCACCAAGTGAAAGTACCTTTTCGGTCCATGATGCAGCCCCCCATGCTTTGACTATTGCTGAGATTAAACAAGTTCAACAAGACTTTGCAGCAGCGGCAAAACGTGCTGTAGAAGCTGGATTTGAGTTGATTGAAGTTCATGCCGCGCATGGTTATTTACTACATCAATTTTTATCACCGATTGCCAATCAGCGTACTGATGAATATGGCGGTTCTTTAGAAAACCGTATGCGTATGACCCTTGAAGTTCTTCAGGCAATTAAACTCGCTGTACCAGAAGGTTATCCTGTAGGTGTTAGGTTGTCTGCAACCGATTGGTTGGGGAGTATCGAGCATTGGGATGTTGAATCTACAGTGGGCTTATCAAAAGCTTTAGAGCAATTGGGCGCAGCCTATGTGCATGTGTCTAGTGGTGGTTTGCATGAGCATCAATCTATTACGATTGGGGCTGGTTACCAAGTTCCATTTGCTGAACAAGTCAAAAAGCATGTGTCTATTCCCGTTATTGCTGTAGGGTTAATTACTGAGCCAGAACATGCTGAACAAATTTTGGAAAACCAGCAAGCTGATGCTATTGGTCTTGCTCGTGCAATGCTATATGACCCAAGATGGCCTTGGCATGCAGCAGCAGCTTTAGGGGCAGAAGTTAAAATTGCACCTCAGTATTTACGTTGCCAACCTCATGGATTAAAACAGCTTTTTAACTCTTTTTAATTGTATTGGGCAAAGTCATCTTTGCCCATTTTTCTTTCGCTAAGTGAGGACGGTCAGTGGTTTTTCAGGTTATTTTACCTATCTTGATACTGCTATTGATGGGCTATGTTTGTGTTCTCATCAAATTGGTAACACCTGAACAAATCAGGGCGCTTAGCGCATTCGTAATTAAAATTTCTTTGCCCGCTTTTTTAATTCATTCTTTGGCAAATAAAAACTTACAAGACATTTGGCATCCAGCTTATTTTCTTGCTTATGGTGGCGGGTCTTTAATTTTATTTTTCTTGGCTTTCATTCTCTATCGAAAATATTTTAAAAATAGCTTAACCCATAGCGCCGTTATTTCGATGGGGGCATCTATGTCCAATACTGGATTTATGGGAACAGCTATTCTGACCATGTTGATAGGTAATCATGCTGCGATCTATATTTCTTTAACACTCATCATTGAAAATTTATTGATTGTGGCGCTGATGCTCATTTTGGCCGAAGCTGGTTTACATCAACAGCAAAATCTTTTACCGCTTTTAAAACAAACATTTTTAAACTTACTCAAGAATCCTGTCATTATCGCTATTTTGGTTGGGATGGGATGCATTCTTTTAGATGTTAATCTTCCTGCGACGCTTGATCAGTCTCTAGAGTTACTTGGACGTACAGCTTCGCCTTTGGCTTTGTTTGCAATTGGCGGAAGTTTAGTAGGTATTGGAGTAACAACGGTAAATATAGAAAGTATTTTGTTGGCGACCTTTAAAGTTGTGCTAATGCCATCTGTTATTTTTGCACTTTTTTTAATAACTCCAAATGTAAGCCGTGAAATGCTTTACGCAGGAACATTAATCGCTGCTTTACCAATGCCGATTGCTTTCGGAATTTTTGGACAAGCCTATGGCTTAAATGAAAAAGCCTTAACCCCGCTTATGATTAGTACAATTGTTGGTTTTATTGGGGTGAGCTGGCTGATTGCTTTGTGGTGGTAAAAGAAAAGCCCCCATAAGGGGCTAATCATTGATTATTTTTTCGGTGCTGGCTGTGCGGGAGCATTTGCAGCCTGTTTGCTCTTTTCTGCAATAATCTTATCAACCGAGGCTAAAGACTCTTTAGCGTTAGGTACATTTTGATTGGCGAGTTCAGTAAAGATCTTTTTAGCTTGCGGTAGATTTTGCGGAATGATATTGCCATTCGCCATCATGGTTGCTAAAGCCATAGAAGCAGGTGCATAGCCTTTTTGAGCAATTGACTGTAAAGCTTCGATACCTTGGCGTTTCATTAAAGGATTTTTATTTTCAACGCCTTGGCTAATGTCATAGAGTGCTTTGACCTGAATAGCAGGGTAGTTACCTTTTCGAATTAAAGGCGCTAATTTTTGAAGGGCAATTTGATGTGACTGTGGTTTTTTTTGAGCAAATAAAATGGTCGCAATTTTCACAGTTGCATCATCAGAGCCTTGAGCTGATGCCTTTTGAATATATTGACTGAATTTGTTACTATCTTTGGCAACGCCCAATTCACCAGTCTCATAAATTTGTGCAAGGGTGTAACTCGCTTGGGCGTAACCTTTATTTGAAGCATCCTCATAATATTTTAGGGCTTTAGAAGAGTCTTTTGCTGTACCTTGGCCCATTTGAGTCATATAGCCTAAGTTATAGATAGCTTGGGCATTACCTGTTTGGGCTAGACGTTGCATTTCTTGAAATGCGGCAGAGTAATTTTTTGCTGCGTAGAGTTGCTCCGCCTGTTTAAAAACATCGGTTTTAGCAGCAGTCGCTGTGTTATCAGCTGCAAAAATTGATGCACTTGAAAGAGTGATTAGGCTTGCGATTAGTAATTTCTTCATTTCTTTTTAACCTTTTACTTCGTAGCTACATCAATCCATTGATGCATGAAAGAGTTTCAATTTCTCATCATAAATATTGATTGCTGAAAGTAAACAGCCGATTTGTATATAAAGCACTGCACTTTGGGCAAATTGTGGAGAAAAAATACCCACTCACATTCATATAATGGAGTGGGTAATATTATTATTTTGCTGACTGGAGTAATGCTTCAATTTGCTTGGCATCAGTTGGTACGCCAGAGAGTCTTTGGCCATCTTGCAAGAACAGGGTAGGTGTTCCATCGATATTTAATTTTTGACCTAAAGCAATATTTTTCTGAATTGGGCTTGAGCAACTTTTGCTATTAGTCGGCAATTTGCGATTAAGCATATAGTTTGTCCAAGCTTCTGCCGGATTCTTTGAACACCAGATTTGATTTGAAACTTTTTCAGCATTTGGATGCAAACTAGTAAGAGGATAAAGGAACACATATACGGTTACGTTATCAACCCCAACCATATTTTGTTCTAAGCGCTGGCAATATGGGCAATCTGGATCACTAAAGACATAGATTGTACGTTCACCTTTACCTTTCACATATTTAATCGCCTGATTTAATGGCAAACTTTTAACGTCAATCTTACCCAATTCGGCAATACGTTCTTCAGTCATATTTTTTTGTTGTTTGATGTCGACTAAATTACCAACAAAAAAGTACTTCGCATCTTGATTAGTATAAACAATGCGGCCGCTTGTATACACTTCATAAATACCTTGCACAGGCGATTGATAAACACCTTTTACAGGCAAATCGGGATAATTCGTCTTAAGATTTTGTTCAAGTGTTTTAACATCAGCATGAGCAGAACCGAAAATAGCCAGACTCAACATGAGTGTAGCAAGTTTAGTTTTCATCTTTTTTCTCTTTAATTTCAACAGGACTAATGATGGCATATAAAGCTTAAAAAATTGACGTTCTAATCTAATGAAATCATTAGTGTTTTGTATCTATAAAAAAGCCCACTAACTTAGCAGTGGGCAGTTCGAGCTAATAAAAATTATTATTGTGGTCTTGCAACGTCGCCACTTAAAGCTTCTGGTAACTCAAGAACTTGAAGTCCTAACTCTTGTAGAGCAGCAGGTTTAGCAACAACTAAAGCAAGATAGCCTTCATCATTTGCAATACTATTAACGACTTCTACATCGTTATTTAATTGAGCTGCTGAAACAGGTGCTTCACCTGTACCCTGAACCAGATGTAACCAGTGTTTTGGTTTTGCTTTAAACCAAAGACGTGCCACAATTTCCTGACCTAGGTAACAGCCTTTGTCGTAATTGACGCCTTCACGTTGATGTAGACGTAATTCCTGTGGTTGGAATTCATGTTCAGTGGCCTGTGTAATCCAAGCTTGACCAGTCATAATGGCTTGTTTTTGCCATTCTGAAATATCAGTTTCAGCAGTAGTGAATTCAGTTTGATGATTCACAACTTTTGGAAACACAGCACCTTGTTCACTTAAGGTCATTTTTGAAAAGGCACCATACTTCTTAATATGCTTGGCAAACTCTTCGGCTTGATCTTGAGTAACTACAATTTCAAAACTTTCAGGATTAATCTTCTTTAGCCATAAGCCAAAGTGAATACGACCTTTAAGATCACAAATGGCTGTATAGCGAGTTGTATTTTCAGCTAAACGTTCAGTATCTACAGTAACTTGGCCTTGTAAAAACTTTTGTGCATCTACACCGTTTAAAGCATATGAGGAGAAAGCGAGCAGACTCATGATTAATCTCAAATTCAATATGTTTCTTTATGATTGCTGACTATTTTGCTCCATTTTTACTAAAAAATCAGCCATAGTTTTCGTAATTTGAGTTTGTCCTGAAGTTGGCTTTTTTGTTTAAAAAAACACCAAAAATATACGTTCGGATAAATCGGAAGGTTTAAGCTAATAGCCATAATTTCAATAATTTTAAGGAAATTAAAATAAGGAGAATATGATGGCAACAGGTACAGTGAAATTTCATCGCGTGTTTAAGGCACCAGCCGAGCGAGTTTACCGTGCATTTTTAGATCCAGATGCTTTAGTCAAGTGGTTACCACCCCACGGCTTTACTGCTAAGGTTCATAGTTTTGATGCAAATGTTGGTGGTTCATACAAAATGAGTTTTACCAATTTTTCAACAGGTTCAACCCATGCTTTTGGTGGAACATATGTAGAGTTAGTTCCAAATGAACTAATTCGCTACAACGATCAATTTGATGACCCAAATTTACCCGGGACTATGCAGGTTACTATTACACTAAAAAGCGTATTGGTAGGTACAGAAGTGCATATTACGCAAGAAGGCATACCAGAAGTGATTCCTGTAGAGGCATGCTACTTAGGGTGGCAAGAATCCCTATCTTTGCTTACTTTATTGATTGAAGCTGAAATTCCAGATCAATAAAGTTATTCTGCTTTTCTTATAAAAAAGAGTAGGTCGTATGACCTACTCTTAACATAGCTCTAATTGGTTTTGTTGTTCCAATATTTTAATTATTGCTGAAAAATCGACTTGTTGTGCATCGGGTTTGGAAACCTGATTAAACTGTTGCTGAATGAGACTAAAAGCTGGGAGTTCCAAATTATTTTGAGTAACGAGATTTAGTGCAATTCCAATATCCTTTTGTAATAAATCTAATGCAAAAGTTTTTTCAAATTTGCGGTTTAAAACACGTTGCATCATGATGTGTTCGGAAACATTACTTTTGCCACTAGAGTGGTTAATACAGTTTATTGCGGAGTGTAAATTTACGCCTTGAGATTTAAGGATACTTAATCCCTCTGCCAACGCCCAAAGATGTGTCGCCATTAATGTGTTATTGATGGCTTTTACTGCAAAGGCAGCGCCACTTTCGCCGACATATTCAACTAAATTAGCAAATGCTTGAATGATTGGTTTTGCTCTTTTAAAAGCAGACTCGTCACCTCCGACCATTACCGTGAGAGTTCCTCGTTCAGCTCCAATCGTTTGTCCTGAAACTGGTGCATCTAAATAATCAACTCCACTTAATTTGAGCTGTTGGCTGAGTTTTCTTGCTGTCTCTGGCACACCGCTAGTGCAATCTACCCAAATACAGCCTTGTTTTAGTTGAGAGTCCGCAATTAAATTTTCTACATCTTGGCTAGTCGGTAGGCATGAAAAGATAATATCTGCTTGTAGAGCTTGTGTCAGGTCTACAGCCTGCGTACCAAAGGTTTGTTCATGTTGCTTTGCTTTAGCAAAAGTACGATTCCAAACATAGACTTGGCTGCATACTTGGGTTAAATGGGAAGCCATGTGCCATCCCATTGCACCTAAACCGATAAATGAAACACTTTGAATCAAGGAGTTTCTCCAGAACTAGAGATGCGGGACAGAATTAAGCGGTTCTACTGATTTTTCAATAGATTGATTTTCGGATTTTTCCGTTCTGTTGAGTAATAGGTTAAGAACAATTGCTGCAAGTGTCGCAGTTCCAATACCTCCTAAGTCAAATGGCCCAATATGTAGACTTAAATTCCCAGCACCCATAATGAGACTGACTGCTGCAATAATTAAAGTACTATTTTTAGTGAAATCAACTTTGTTATCGATCCAAATTTTTGCTCCAGCCACAGTAATTAAACCAAAGACAACAATGGACGCACCGCCTAATAAAGCGACAGGGATGGTACTAATGATTGCTCCAAATTTAGGAGATAGACCGAGTAGAATTGCAAATAGTCCCGCAACCACAAAAATAGTTGTTGAATAGACTTTAGTTACAGCCATTACCCCAATATTTTCAGCATAAGTCGTCATGCCTGTACCACCAACAGAAGCTGATAAACTTGTACAGATGCCATCTGCAAAAAAAGCACGACCCATATATGGCGATAAATTACGTTCTGTCATGGCAGAAACCGCTTTAAAATGTCCCAAGTTTTCAGCGACTAAAATAAGCGCAACAGGTGCAATCAATAAAATAGCTTTGGCATTAAAAACAGGTGAGTGAAAAGTGGGTAGGCCAAACCATGCAGCTTGACTGATTGCATTAAAATCGATGGGTTTGCCTAACCCTAAGATATTGGTGAGTAGAAAATAAATAAAATAAGCACTGATGAGCCCGATGAGTAATAGAAGGCGACGAATCATACCTCTTGTAAAAACAGCAACGGCACTAATGCATAAAATGGTAATGACTGCCATCCACGTGTCAAAGCTATTTGTCGAAACGCTTTTGATTGTTACAGGTGCAAGGTTTAAACCAATAATCATGACAATTGCACCAGTGACCACGGGGGGCATGAGTTTTTCAATCCATGCAGTTCCAGTTTTCATGACAATTAAACCGATGCATGCATAAATCAAACCGCAAATGATTGTACCGCCCAGCGCCACAGCTAAATTTGGATTTGATCCAACCCCTGCATACCCTGTGGCTGCTGCGACTGCACCAATAAAGGCGAAGCTTGATCCGAGATAGCTAGGCATACGCCCACCTGTAATTAAAAAGAACAAGATGGTGCCAATACCAGTAATAAAAATGGTGAGGTTCGGATCAAAGCCCATGAGTAACGGGGCTAAAACAGTTGCTCCGAACATCGCAAAAGCATGTTGTAACCCCAAAACAATACTTTTACCGGGAGGAAGATATTCATCAATTTGTACGGGAGTTTCTAAATTACCTGTGTGCGGCTTAAATTTAGGAAACCAAGATTCTTGTGTTCGCATAACAGATCCTCTTTTTCATTTTTTATCTGCATTAGCATGCTGTTTGTAATTCGCAATAATTGCGGTTGAAGTACATAAGTGCATTAAGCCCACTTTGGTGTTTCATTGCTTTGACCGAACAAAACAAGACATCATGACTACCGATACTCATGCTTTGTACAATTTCACAATCAAATGACACCAAGGCCTCATTCAAAATCGGAGAACCAGTGATTAGCTTGCTCCATTCCCCATGAGCAAAGCGTTCTGGCATTGGTGTTTTTCCGCCGAATATTGTAGATAGGGTACTTTGATGAGCAGCTAAAGTATTGACGCACAGCACCTCGTTTTGTTTAAAAGTATTAAAAACTGATGCTGAGCGGTTGAGGCAAACCAATAGTGTCGGTGGTGTATCGGTTACACTGCATACTGCGGATGCTGTAAAACCAGCTTGCCCTGCCGGTCCATCCGTCGTGATGACATTCACTGCTGCTCCAAGATTTGCCATGCCTTGTCTAAAAGTATGCTGATCTACTTCTAAGTGTGTTGAGCATGTTTGAGCCTGCTGAATAGCAGATGGAGTTAAAACCTGTTTCTCTTCTCTTTTTTGCATGATTGCTCTCCAACCCCAATGCATGATCATTACAATGAATCGAGGCTAAAACATCACATCAGTTATGATGCTGAAGGTTTTTATCAGTGACATCGTTTATCCCACATGGGCAATCGATGCAATTTCAATTAAGGCATCGGGTTTCACCAAGCCGCACTGGATACAAAAGCGAGCAGGTTTGTCACCCGGAAAATATTCTGCATATACCGTATTTACTGCGCTATAGTCCGCCCAATCTTTAATGAAAATGGAATTGAACGTTACGTCATCCATGGTACCACCCGCAGTTTCAATCACTTTTTTGATCGTTTCTAAAATATGGCGAGTCTGTCCTGCGGCATCACCAATACAGACCACATTATTATTTTCATCAAAAGCCAATGTGCCTGAGACATACACAATATTGTCTGCTTTGGTTGCAGGAACATAGGGTGCAAGTGGTGCCGATGTTCCTTCAGGAATAACAACTTGTTTAGACATAAGATGCTCCAAATCAAAAAATTTAGATAAAATTAAATGTATGAATTAGGCAGATTGCTGTAGCAATGTTGATGCCGAACTAAAGGTTTCAATAAAACTATTGGTGTCAGACACCCAGCCAAAAAAAGTTTTAATGTTATATAGGGCTGCGTTATGAGCCTCTTGAGGTCCGGCTTGATAGCAAGCATCTTTAAGTGCAACACCGAAATATTCCAAAAAGAAACCATCACGTAAGGTCGACTCGACACAGACATTGGTGGCAATACCTACAAAGACCAAATTACGAATGCCACGAGCACGTAAAATGCTGTCGAGCGCTGTGTTAAAGAAACCGCTATAACGTGGCTTTTCAATAATGATGTCTTGTGGAAGAGGTTGTAACTCATCAATTAAAGCAAAGTCCCAACCGCCTTTACATAAAAGTTGGCCTTGTAATTCGGGGCGTTTACGCATGGTTTTTAAGGCATTGGATTTATGAAAATTTGGTGAGCCTAAACCACCAGCTTCGACGTAGTTTTTATCCCAACCATTTTGGAAATAGATGACCTGAATCCCTGCACTGTGTGCAGCATCAATCGCCTTTTTAATATTTTCGACTACGGGTTTAGTCTTTGAGACATCAAAACCTGCTAAATCTAAATACCCACCTAAAGAGGTGTAGGCATTTTGCATATCAATGACAATAAGCGCAGTTTGTTCTGCTGCTAATTGAATATGTTCAGGTTCGGCTTTCAACACTTTGCCTGTACCAATCTGTGCCGTGAATTCTGCACATACAATATTAGACATTTCATTCATGCACTTTTCTCCAAAACAGTTGGTTCGGCTTGCTCTGCCAGTTCGGTAACGACACTTTCACGACATTTCATGAGCGGTTGAATGCGTTGACCAAAATCTTCTACGCCTTGTACAAAGTCGTCAAAGGTCAACAAAATTCCCTCTGTCCCTTTAATCTCGGAAATTTGATCAAGCATTTTTGCGACATTTTTAAAAGAGCCAACAATGGTGCCCATATTGATATTGACGGGAGAAACGCTAGAGGCCATGTGGCGAATATTGGTGTCAGTGCCAGACACTTTATCTTTTGCACCTTGGTCTTGTAGCCAACGAATAGCTTCCATGTCCGCACCATCGTTATAGTGTTGCCACTTCTGCATTGCAGCGTCATCTGTTTCGGCAGCAATTACCATAAACAACACATAGGTCTGTACATTGCGTCCAGTTTTGTCGGTTTGAACTTTTAAGCGATCATTAATTTCGGCATAGGCTGTCGGTGTATTTAAACCTTTTCCGAAAACAAAGTTGTAGTCAGCATATTTTGCTGAAAAAGCTAAACCAGCATCAGACTGTCCTGCACAGATAATTTTCATATCAGCTTGAGGCTGTGGTTTGACCTGACAATCATTCATCTGGAAGAACTCGCCTTTTAGGTCTGACTTCCCAGTTGCCCAAAGTTCACGTAAAACTTCGACATATTCAGATAAGTAGTCATAGCGCTTAGCAAAATATTCATCGCCAGGCCACATACCCATTTGGGAATATTCAGGCATTTGCCATCCAGTCACGACGTTTAGTCCAAAGCGACCGTTGGAAATCGAATCTATGGTCGATGCCATACGTGCCACAATTGCAGGAGGCATGACTAGTGTTGCAGCGGTTGCATAAATTTGGATTTTACTGGTGACAGCAGCGAGACCTGCCATGAGGGTAAATGTTTCAAGGTTATAGTCCCAAAACTCAGTTTTTCCGCCAAAACCACGCAACTTAATCATGGAAAGGGCAAAGTCAAAACCGTAGTGTTCAGCACGCTGTACAATTTGTTTGTTTAATTCAAAGGTTGGTTTATATTGCGGTGCATTTTCTGAAAGCAGCCAGCCATTATTTCCAATTGGACAAAAAACGCCGATCTTCATCTTGATTCCCCATCGTGAGTTTAGGAAGTCGAACTGAAAGCTATAAAAGATATAATTTTCAGAATTAATATGTGTTTTTAGTAATGCATAGCTCGTGCCAACTTTAATATTTATATATTTATCAATGTATTGGATTTATTGTTTGGTATAATTTTTATCAAATGGTAAAAAATAATGCGATTATGCACCAAGGAGGAACTAACTTGCTTCATTGTGCATCATTTGATCAATTTTGCTTTTGGAGTGTGTATAACATCCAATGTTTTAAAACAGCAGAATAAAAAAAAGGCGACATTGAAGTCGCCGTGTAGAACTAAGGTATTTCTCTTTTGAGATTGAAGAGGGGGTTATGTACTTAACTCATTCTACCCGACAAGCCTCTTCAAAATTTAAACGGGGAAGGCGAGTATAAACTTTTTGAGGGTCGCCATAGCCGATGTTAATGATGATATTAATATGATGATTTGTGCCTGCAAAAAATAGCTCATCAACTTGTTTTGCATCAAAACCAGACATTGGACCCGTATCTAAACCTAAACTACGACATGCCATAATTAAATATGCAGCTTGTAATGAACTATTACGAAAAGCAGTTTCATGTGCTACGGCTTCACTTGATGTAAACCATGACTTTGCATCGGCATAAGGAAATAGTTCTGGCAGTTTGTCATAAAATCTTGCATCGGTTGCAACCAAAACAGTGACAGGAGCTGTCATCGTCTTTTCTACATTGCCAGACGACAATGCTGGCTTGAGTTTTTGTTTAGCTTCAGGTGTTGTTAAAAAGACAAAACGAGCAGGACTACAGTTGGCAGAAGTAGGCGCCATTTTGACCAGATCATAAATTTGTTGAATTTGCTCAGTGCTGACCGCTTTATCTAACCACGTGCTGTGGGTTCTAGCTTCTAAAAAGAGTTGATCTAAAATATTTAATGTTTTTGCATTCATGATAAGGCCTTAATGCTATGGAAAAATTGAATGAAAGTTTGATTTAGTCGTTGAGATTCGGTCACTGTGGAAGCATGGGCACCAGAGGGTAAAATGCAGAGGTGACCATGAGCGAGTTTGGTAAAAAGATCCTGTGATTTATGTACTGGAACTAAAAAATCATCTTGATTGGCAACGATATGAATTGCGGTGTCTTGCAATGCTTGTAAGTGCTCTGCTTGTAATTGAAAACGCATCAATGCTTTGAGTCGTGCAAATACATTTGTCTTAGGTGGAAAGTTTTGGAGTTGAATATCTTCGGTATTTTTAATGTGGCTATGATTCTGAGAAATCCATGCTGGAGGATACAAAAATAATGCCTGTGCACGCACATAGGCTTCAGCACCTGCTGACGCTAATAATGCGATACGGGCATCAAAACATTTTTGTGTATGCGCATCTAGCTCATCCCACGCATTAATCAGTGTCAGGCTGAGCATGGTAATTGAGCTGGATTGTAGTTGTTTTGCTAGCTCCATTCCGATGATGCCGCCTGAAGCATGCCCGATCATATGGAATTCATGAATTTGAAGATGTTCTAATAAGTGTAGTACTTGATTTGCCATGTCACACATATGGTAGTGTGCAGGTAATAAAGCACTGTCTTGGTGACAGCCTTCTTGGTCATAAGTCACGATGTTGAAATGCGTACTCAACGATTCAAGTTGTGGGCTCCAAAAACTAGCATGACCACCTAATCCAGATGAGAAAATCAAATAAGGGGCATCTTTTTGAGCTGAACACGGATAAATATAATATTTCATTTTTTACCATTTGATAAAATAATGAAAAATTCAAAAGCAATTTATATGCCTGAATTAATCAGTAATGGCAAATTGAGACAATATCTAGCGCAAAAGATTTAGATTGTAGAGGAAGGCAAATCAATGTGATGATTAAGCCAATGATATTTAGATTGAGCTGAGTAGGTGTCAGAAATGGATATACATATTAAAAGAATTTATGAAAATGCTGAGCCTAGTGATGGAAAGCGAATATTGGTTGACCGTTTATGGAGTAGGGGAATTAGTAAGGAGAATGCCCACTTAGATTTGTGGCTAAAAGAAATAGCACCATCGACCGAGCTTAGAAAATGGTTTCATGCTGCAACACCAGATCATTGGCACGAGTTTAAACAGCGCTATTTAAAAGAGCTTGAGACCAATTCCGCAGTTCAAGAGCTACAACAAATCGCATTGAAGAATACGATCACACTTTTATATTCAGCCAAAGATGTTGAAAACAATCACGCAATTATTTTGAAGGAATATTTATTAAGTAAAAACTTAAAATAATATATAAATTTTTTTTTGGTAAAAGTCTATTATTTAAAACTTTAAAAAATGAATCATTTCTCGCATAATATACTTTTTGAGATTTTTTTCATGTCTTTGCCAAACTGCCCACAATGCCAATCAGAATATACCTACCAAGATGGCGACTTATTGATTTGTCCTGAATGTTCACATGAGTGGAAAGAAGGAGAAGCATCAGCAACTGAAGAACAAGAAATTATTAAAGATGCAAATGGAAATATCTTGGCAGATGGTGATAGCGTCACTGTAATCAAAGACTTAAAAATTAAAGGTTCTTCTTCAGTCGTTAAAGTAGGTACAAAGGTAAAAACGATTCGTCTAGTGCCAGATGCAAGTGATGGTCACAATATTGATTGTAAAATTGATGGTATTGGTCAGATGAAATTAAAATCTGAATTTGTAAAAAAAGCTTAAACTGTTAATTATTATTACATTTCAGCAGAGATATACGTTTATATCTCTGCTTTTTAAATTCCTAACATCATTATAATTTTATTACGAAAAAGTATAAAAAATGGACTATTCAAGGAATGTTTGCGCCTTTATATTGTCATTAATAACAAATAACTTTCGTCCAGAATAATAACGAAAGTCATACCCACACCAACAAAAAAATGAGGTTTTTATGGCAGGATGGTACGAAATTTCACAAGCGAGTGATGGACAATACCGCTTTATCTTAAAGGCAGGAAATGGTGAACCTATTTTAAATAGTGAGCTATATAAGGCAAAAGCTTCTGCTGTAAATGGTATTGAGTCAATTCAGAAAAACAGTGGTGATGATGCCCGATATGAGCGTTTAACTGCAAAGAATGGGAAACCTTATTTCAATTTAAAAGCTGCAAATCATCAGATTATTGGCACGAGCCAGTTCTATGCGAGCGAAGCTTCACGTGATAAAGGAATTGAGTCGGTTAAAAATAATGGTTCATCTACGACTATCAAGGATTTAACTGTTCAAGCATAAAAATTGAAATAAAAAAGCAGCTTCTAAAAGCTGCTTTTTTATTTATGTATTTATTAACGCACTAATTTAGCTAAAAGCTCTTCTTTAGTTAAATTACTCGCTTCAGCATCGCGGCGGCCTTTGTATTCAAAAGTACCAGCATCCAAACCTTTTTCACCAATTACAATACGGTGTGGAATACCCATCAATTCAAGGTCAGAGAATTTAACACCTGGACGTTCGTTACGATCATCAAGTAACACATCAAAACCTTGAGCTTGAAGTTCTGCATAAAGAGACTCTGCTGCTTCAAGAGTACGTGGTGATTTGTGCGCATTCATTGGAACAATTGCAATTTCAAAAGGTGCAATGGCTTGAGGCCAGATAATACCTTTGTCATCGTAGTTTTGTTCAATTGCAGCTGCAACAACACGTGTTACACCAATACCGTAGCATCCCATGGTTACTGTAAATGGTTTGCCATCTTCACCTAGAACTTTACAGCCCAAAGCTTCAGAGTATTTAGTACCAAGCTGGAAAATATGACCTACTTCAATACCGCGTTTAATTTGTAGTGTGCCTTTGCCATCTGGAGATGGATCGCCTTCAACCACATTACGTAGGTCAAAAACTTCGCTAATTTGTGCATCACGTTCCCAGTTTACGCCAACCGCATGTTTATCCGCTTCATTTGCACCAGCAATGAAGTCAGAAAGAACAGATGCAGCACGATCAACAATTACAGTTAAGCCTTTTTCGACTAAACCTTGTGGACCTGTAAAGCCAGCAGTTAAACCAAATGCTTGAAGTTGTTCTTCAGTTGCAAAAGTAAGAGGCGCAGCAACTAAAGGATGCTTCTCAGCTTTAATCTCATTAAGTTCGTGGTCGCCACGTACAAATAGAGCAACGACAGGAACATTACCTTTTTCATCAGCAACGCCTTGAACCAATAAAGCTTTAACAGATTGCTTTGGATCAGCCTTTAAGAATTGGCAAACATCATCAATCGTTTTTTGGTTTGGTGTTTCAACCAATTTAAATTCTTGTGTCGGTGCTGCACGTTCACCCACTAAAACAGCCTCAGCCATTTCAACGTTTGCCGCATAATCAGATTCAGTTGAAAACGCGATGTCATCTTCACCACTTGCAGCCAATACGTGGAATTCGTGTGAAGCTGAACCACCAATAGAACCTGTATCTGCTTGTACTGGGCGGAAATCTAAACCTAAACGAGTGAAAATACGACTATAAGTGTCGTACATCACATCATAAGTTTCTTGTAATGACTCTTGAGTTGCATGGAAAGAATAAGCATCTTTCATGATGAACTCACGTGAACGCATTACACCAAAACGTGGTCGAATTTCATCACGGAATTTGGTTTGAATTTGATAGAAGTTTACAGGGAGCTGCTTATAACTTTTTAATTCGTTACGCGCCATATCTGTAATAACTTCTTCATGCGTTGGCCCAAGTACGAATGGGTTCGTATGACGATCTTTAAAGCGTAATAACTCAGGACCATATTGTTCATATCGACCTGATTCTTCCCAAAGACTTGCGGGTTGAGTCACGGGCATGAATACTTCCATCGCGCCTGAACGGTTCATTTCTTCACGAACAATCGCATCTACTTTTTTAAGCACACGTGTTCCCATCGGCAGCCATGTATATAAACCAGATGCCAATTTACGAATCATCCCCGCACGTAACATGAGCTGGTGTGAAATCACTTCAGCATCATTTGGGGTTTCTCTCAACGTTGCAAATAAAAAGCGGCTTGCGCGCATGGAAAAAGTCCTAAAAGTTAAGCGTTATAAAAACGCAGATTATACGATAATCGCTGCATTATGACATGAATCGTCGAGTTTGACGCAGCATAAAGTTTTTCAAGTCATCCAGATAAGTGAAAATGACGGGTACAACCACAAGAGTTAATAGGGTAGAGGTAATCACTCCACCAATAACCGCATGAGCCATTGGTGCGCTTTGTTCACCACCTTCGCCGAGACCTAAAGCTAAGGGAACCATCCCCATCACCATAGCGCTTGTTGTCATCAAAATTGGACGTAAACGGGTTTTACCAGCTTGTAAAATAGCATCATAACGGCTGACACCCTGATCCATCGCTTTTTTAATAAAATCGATCAGCAAAATCGCATTTTTAGTGACAAGTCCCATCAGCATAATAATACCAATAATCGAAAACAGATTTAGGGTGCTTTGGAACAAGAATAGGGCAAGAAAAACACCAATCAATGATAAGGGTAAAGAGGCCATAATTGCTGCGGGATGAATAAAGCTATTGAACTGAGAACCTAGCACGATATAAATAAATACAATCGATAGGGTAATGGCTGTTAATGCGTATCCCGCAGATTCAGCCATATCGGCGTTTGCCCCTTGCGTATCGAATGTATAACCTGCAGGTAACTTAAATGACTTTTGCATTTTATCGATATCTTGACCAATATCGCCACTAGGGCGACCTGAGGTATTTGCCTCAATAAGAACCTCACGTTCAAGATCACGTCGGTTAATTTGCGAAGCCCCAAGCTTTTCTTCGGTCGTTGCGACGGCACTCAATGGAACTAATATATTTTGTCCAGCTGCATTGGTTTTATTAGAGTTGATATATAAATTTTGCACATCTTGCGGAAGCATACGTTTATTTTCATTTAAACGTAAATTCACATCATAAGTTTCACCATCACGGTCTTCCCAAGTGGTGACATTATCGCCCGCAATTAATGGTCGAATGGCATTCGCAATTTGGGAAACAGATAAGCCCAAATCACTTGCCAGTACGCGATTAATATGAACACCCAAAGTAGGTTTAGGTTCTTTCAATGAACTTTCTAAATCAACTACGCCTTTAATTTTTTCCATTTCTGCAATAAAGCGATCTGAAATTTTTTGTAGTTCATTTAGGTCAGATCCTTTAATCGAAATCATGATTGGTTTCTGACCGCCAGATACAGAGTCTTGTGCTGCGGCAACAGAAGTCACTCGAATACCGGCTACAGTTTGCAAACGATCACGGAACTCATTATTGAGTGTATTTAGATCTGAGCTACGTTCTTGTTTTGGCTTTAAGGTCACTCCTAAACCGGCATGGTTTTTACCAGAGTCTACTTCACTGTTCACTACACCATAAGTAGAAACGACATCAGGGAATTGTCTAATAATTTGATCGACCTGATGTAATTTTGCTTGGGTATATTCTAAAGAAGAATCTACAGGAGTCTCGAACTGAATGCGCACTTCACCCTTATCTGGTGTAGGTACAAATTCGGTCCCAATCAGTTTCGATAGTCCTAATGCAGCAAATAATGAAGCGATTGCAACAATAACCGTGATTAAACGGAAGCGTAGAGCAAGTTTTAATAGCTTTTCATAAACATGGGTAAGCCGATCTAGTATTTTAGAAATATGGTTAAAAAACCGTTGTAGCCAATTATCTTTTTTCTTTACAGGATCTTTCCAATGAGCAGAAAGCATTGGATCGAGCGTAAAACTAATAAACATTGAAATTAGAACAGCTGTACTGACTGTTACACCGAACTGATAAAAGAAACGTCCAATCAGACCACCCATAAAGGCAACAGGTAGAAATACTGCCACAATGGTAAGTGTAGTTGCGAGTACGGCTAAACCAATTTCTTTTGTCCCTTCAAGAGCAGCAGTCACATGGTCTTTGCCAAGTTCAGTATGTCTGACGATATTTTCCCGAACTACAATTGCATCATCAATGAGTAAACCAATACTGAGCGATAGTGCTAACAGCGTCATCATGTTAATGCTAAACCCAAAAGCCCAGATAAAAGTTAAGGTTCCGAGCAAAGTAATCGGTAAGGTTAGACCGGTAATAACTGTAGAGCGGAAAGAGCCTAGAAAGAGTAAAACAATGAGAACTGCTAAAGCAGCACCTTCAATAATGGTTCGAACAACATCTTTGATTGAAGCGCGAATACCTTTAGAGCTATCAGCTACGACTTTGTAATCTAAACCCGCAGGCATTTGATCTTTTAATTTTTCTAACGTTTGATAAGTCTGATCGACGACTTTAATTACATTGGCATCGGAACTTTTTAAGATATCGACAGAGACCGCAGTTCTTCCATTATAAAAAGCACTCGATTGTAGTTCGGCTTGAGTATCTTCAACAGTTGCCACTTGCTTTAAAAAAATAGGGGAACCATTTTTATTAGCAATAACTAAATCACCAAATCCAAGAGGATGGATGACTTTTGATTGAATCTGTACAACCAGTTCAGAATTCTTTTGTTGTAAGGTTCCTGCAGGTACTTCTATGTTTTCATTTTTTAGCGTGTTAATGACCTGATCAATACCAATACCGTAGCTTTGTAATTGTTCAGGATGAACCTTAATCCGAATTTGACGTTTAGCATCACCTAGTAAATTGACATTACCTACACCAGAAACAGTTTTAAGCTGAGGTACAATTTTTTTGTCTACATAGGAGCTTAATTGAGCCAAACTCATGCTGTTTGATTCAAATACGACTGACATGATTGGGCTAGACGAGGGGTCATAGCGTTGCACAATCGGAGTATCAATTTCGTCACGGAACTGCGCTGTGACGGGTGCAATTTTGTCACGAACATCCTGAGCAGCAATCGCCGAAGAAGTATCAAGATTAAACTCGGCAATCACCATTGAAAGGCCTTCACTTGAGCGTGAAGTAATCTGTTTAATGCCCGAAATAGTATTGATTTGATCTTCAAGTTTTTTTGTTATATCTGACTCAACAGCCTCAGGCGACGCACCCGCATATTGTGTGGTGACTACTACGAATGGGAAATCTATATTTGGAAACTCTTCGACAGTCATACGTTTCCAAGACGCCAACCCGAGTACCATTAAGCTGAGCATCATCATAATGGTAAAAACGGGGTATTTCACACTGATTCGAGTAAACCACATACGCTATTTGCTACCTTATTTATTTTTGTCGGTTGTAACCGTCACTTTTTTATTAATGTCGGAATCTTCAAATTGAATACGGCTGACCAGATCTGTGCTTTGTAAACCTTCGACTAAAGCAATATTGTCGTTATAACGCTGTTCAACCACCCGAATTTTAACTTTTTGAATGGTGTGATTGCGTATCACCCATACAAACGGGTCATGTTGCATATTTTGAATGCTGTCTAAAGGAATCGTTTGGCCTTGATGAGTGTCATTGCGCAAAATATTTCCATTAATAAACGCTCCTATGCTTAACGAATCAATTTTTTCTTTAGGAGCAGCAAAAAACTCAATTTGTCGACTGTCTTGATCGGCGACAGGTGAAATGCGAGTAAGCGTTGCATTTAATTGTTTAGAATTGCCCTGAATCTGATATTGAATATTGCTACCTACTTTAAGCGCAGATTGCTGTTCAATTGGTAACTTGGCCTGTATTTCAAGCTGATCTGGATTTACGATTTCAAATAGTGTTTGTCCAACTGAAACAGTTTGACCTGGTTCTACTTGTCGTTTAGTAATCACACCTGAAATTGGACTGATAATAATTCCGTCCTGATCAGCTTTTTTAGCAATGTCGACATTTGCTTGTTGTGCTTTTACGCTTTCAAGCTGGCCTTTGTAGTCAACCTGACTTTGTTCAAACTCGACACGAGCAATAAAACCTTGATTAAATAATCTTTGTTTCCGGTTCATCAAATTACGTGCAAGTTCAGCTTGTGATTGAGCTGATGCAAGGTTGGCGCGTGCTTGTGCTAAACGTGCAACATTGTCCTGATTATTCAATCTCACCAGCACTTGACCTTTTTGTACCTGTTGACCAACATTGGCAGTGACATTCGTCGCTGTTGCATTCACTTGTGCCTGAATGGAACTTTGCTGAACCGCACGAATTGTTCCTGTAAATGCAGTTTTGGAGTCAAGTGCTCCTTCTTTAACTGCAATAAGGTCTTGAGGAATAAGCTCAATTTTTACAGGAGCTGATTCAGTAGTTTTGGTTGTTTCTTGCTGATTACATGCAGTTAAAATTAAACATAAACTAATAATACTCAGTTTAAAAAAAGTAGAAGGGGTGAGATGCATTGTGTGCATACAGCATCATCCTATAATTCAAATTTTATTTTGCCCCTATTCTTGATAAACCTTTGCCGTTATTCAAGCTTTTTTAAACGTTCGATAATATTTTCATACTCATTATTAGTTCGACTATAGATCTTGGAAAGTGTTTCAATGGTTTGTTTAACCCGATTAATATTATTTAGATTGTTTTCAATCAATGCTTTATGACGCTTAGGAATCGGTTTTCCTTTTCTGAAATACTCCATTTCCTGACGCTTAAATAAAATTTTGTCTTGTTGTAATTGGTTAAGTTGTTCCTGTTGATAATTAATTTGCTTTTTTATAGACACTAATGCCTGATCTCTTTTAATTGAAGCTGTCTTACTATTGCTATAAGCTTTTTTTAATTTGATATCTTGTTCTTTATGTCGTGCTAATAATGCGCGTTGAGTTGATTGATTTAAATCAGCTTCAGCATTATACGAATGGTTTCTTTTTATTACTTGCATATTGCGATCTAGAGCTTCATAACCATAACGAATATGGGCTGGTGTAACCGATGTACTAATATTGGCAATACCATGTTGATCATAATAACGATACCAAACCGCTTTAGGCGTATCGGCAATAGCAATACTAGAGGATAAGAAAAAAAGTGATCCGAAGGAAATAATGCCTATAGATACAGACAAACAGTTCCTGTAAAAGGCATATTTCATTCTGTCATTCATTGAAAATCCCCAAAAAAGATAGCTAAGTCGCTTATTTTTAAATATTTAATCTTCATTATATTAATTATTATTTAGCTGAATAAAAATATAGTCATTATAAAAAAAATGATAATTTTAATTAAAGTGTGATGAGGTTAAAAGTTATTGTTTATAAATGAGAAAGTAGACAAAAATGCCTCATTGAAAATAGAAGGTGAGATATGTTAAAAATGCGTATAAATGTGTAAAAACAAATTTAAGTTAAATTGCATTTATATTTTATTTTTATGGGGATGGAAGATTAAATGGAAGATGCGTTCCAAAATCTGAAAGTAATGGTGATTGATGACTCAAAAACCATTCGCCGTACAGCAGAAACCTTATTACAGCGTGAAGGCTGTGAAGTCATTACTGCTGTGGATGGATTTGAAGCTTTGTCCAAAATTGCAGAAGCAAATCCAGATATTGTTTTTGTCGACATCATGATGCCTCGTTTAGACGGTTATCAAACCTGTGCGCTGATTAAGAACTCTCAAAATTATCAGAACATTCCCGTTATTATGCTCTCTAGTAAAGATGGTCTGTTTGATCAGGCAAAAGGGCGTGTGGTAGGTTCAGATGAATACTTGACGAAACCTTTTAGCAAAGATGAATTGCTAAATGCGATTCGTAATCATGTAAGTTCATAATTAAGTAATTTAAGGGCAAAGAAATGGCACGTATTCTTATTGTAGATGATTCACCAACAGAAACTTTTCGTTTTAAAGAAATTTTAACCAAGCATGGTTATGACGTACTTGAAGCATCTAATGGTGCAGATGGTGTAACTTTGGCAAAAGCAGAGCAACCAGATCTTGTATTGATGGATGTAGTCATGCCAGGTGTAAATGGTTTTCAGGCAACACGCCAGATTACTCGTGATGAAGACACTAAACATATTCCTGTTGTAATTGTGAGTACTAAAGATCAAGCAACCGACCGAGTATGGGGCAAGCGTCAAGGTGCACTTGACTACTTGATTAAGCCAATCGAAGAAAAGCAATTGATCGATGTAATTAAACAATATCTAAATTAACTCATCCAACCATAAAAGCATAAATGGCGGGGTACGCCCGTCTTATAGGATCGAGTATGGCCGCGAACGGATTTATCGAGTTACTTCGTTTGTCTAAACGAGGTAACAAGAATTACGCTTCAGTCCAAAATGAAGCAGAACGGTGGTCAGGAATTGCTTTTGAAATGAGAGGGCAATACTTCGTCGCACCACTTGGGGAAATCTCAGAAGTTATCTATCCACCAAAATATACATCTGTTCCAAATACCCAAAGTTGGGTAAAGGGATTGGCAAATATCAGGGGAAGATTACTTTCAGTTTCTGATTTGGCGCATTTTATTTCAGGGCAACGAAGTTCATTTTCGTCTGCCCAAAAAGTATTATGTATTAGCCATCATGACCAGTATGTGGGGTTGGTTGTTGATCAAGTCTTGGGGATTCAACACTTTAATAAAAAAAGCTTTTTTTCTCAAAGTTTAAACTTGGAGGAAAATCTAAAAGAATATTGCCAAGGGTATTTTCACCAGCACAATCAGCACTGGCATGTCTTTTTATTTAGTCGATTATTGCAAAACCCACATTATATGAATGCATCGACAAAATTTATAAACTAATTTTTATGCTGTTAATAAACAGTATATTTTTCTGGGGAGAAGCTGTATGGGCTTTAAACTTAAAAAGAAAAGTGGCAATCGTAGTGTAAACGAAAAATCGAATGTCAACTTTATTGCGAAAATCCAGTCAGAAATTGAGCAATATGCCAGTTTATTTGGGGAAAGTAAAAAGTCCAAGCCTATCCTTTATGTAGCTTCTGTATGTTTAGTATTAGCTTCAACTTCGCTCACTTATTTATTTTATAGTGTACCTCGTCATAACCAATTGACACGTAGTATGGGTGAGTTGCGCTTACTATCACAAACAATTTCTAGACAGGCTACGGAAGCAACGGCTTCTGGATCGCCTGAAGCGATGAAAGCGTTAATTGAATCACGCCAACTTTTTGCCAAAAATATTAAAAATGTCGAAAACATTTATGGCACATCTTCAAAAGAATACAAAAAAGTAGCCAGTCTGTGGAAATCTTTGTCTTATGACGTTGACTTGATCTCATCACAACAGAGCGTAATTAACCAATTATATAATATGAATATCTCGATTAGTGATTCTATTCCTGAGATTCAAGCTGAATATAACTTGATGGTTGATAAGATGGTTCGCGAAAAAGTATCAAGTAATCAGGTTGTGATTGCTAAAAACCAGGTATTTATTGCGGAACGTATTTTACGATCTATTAACTCCGTTTTCGTTGGTACAGAGAACTCTGAGAACTCAGCACATGACTTTAGTATCGATATCGAGACTTTCGGCGTGTACTTAGAGGCGCAGCTAAACGGAAATGCTGAATTAGGCGTAGCTAAAGTTGATTCTCCTGAAATTCGTGAATCCTTGGAAGGTATTAAAAGTGAGTATGATAAAGTTTTAAAATCTGCGGCGACATCAGTACTTAAAAATACAAACCAGATTGTAAACGTACGTCAATCGTCTAGTGAGATCTTCTCACAGTCTGATGCAATGTTAACTGCATTAGGTGATCTTTCAGAGCAAACACAATATGGTTGGAAGGCTTTTGCATTAGTTGCATTACTCACATTATCACTGCTTGGTTTGATTGGTTCTGTCTTAAAACTTTTATCCCTTCGTAGTAAAGCAGATAAACAACGTGTAGCTACATTACAAGAAGAGTATGATCGTAACCAGAATGCAATTTTACGTTTACTTGACGAAATTGCCGATCTTGCAGATGGTGACTTGCGCTCATATGCAACGGTATCTGAAGACTTTACTGGTGCGATTGCCGACTCGATTAACTTTGCGATTGACCAATTACGAGACCTCGTATCTCGAATTCATGAAACTTCACAAGAAGTTGCTCGTTATACACATAATACTCAGAATATTACTAACCAGTTGGCAGAGGCATCTGAACACCAAGCACAAGAAATTGCAGGTGCATCAACAGCAATGAACGAAATGGCATTGTCTATTGACCAAGTATCATCTAATGCATCTGAATCCGCTAACGTAGCACAACGTTCGGTATATATTGCATCTAATGGTGCACAAGTCGTAAACCGTTCTATTGAGGGTATGGATACGATTCGTGAACAGATTCAGGAAACATCTAAGCGTATTAAACGTTTGGGTGAATCTTCACAAGAAATTGGTAATATCGTATCACTTATTAACGATATTGCAGACCAAACAAACATTCTTGCATTAAATGCAGCAATCCAAGCATCTATGGCCGGTGAAGCGGGGCGTGGTTTCGCCGTGGTTGCCGATGAAGTCCAACGTCTTGCAGAACGTTCTGCTTCAGCGACTAAGCAGATTGAAACGCTTGTTAAGACGATTCAAACGGATACCAACGAAGCCGTTATCTCGATGGAGCAAACGACAACTGAGGTTGTACGTGGTGCTAACTTGGCGAAAGATGCGGGTATTGCACTCGATGAAATTCAAAAAGTATCGGGTGACTTGGCAAACTTAATTGCGAGCATTTCCGATGCTGCAAAACTTCAATCAGCATCTGCAAGTCATATTGCTGCAACCATGACAGTCGTACAAGAAATTACTTCACAAACAACAACGGCAACCTTCGATACTGCTCGTTCCGTGTCGGAATTGGCGAATATGTCGGAATCATTGCGTGAGTCAGTAACGGACTTTAAATTACCTGACTAAATTGGGGGATGAGAATAGCTATTCTTATAATAGCTATTCTTTTAAAAGTATGAGCAGCGCCAAACAAATATTGGGGAAATAGTTATTTTTTTGGTGTTGACTCAGTAGTTTTCCCCACTCAGGGGGTAAGCAAAAGAAGCCTTTGCTATGAAAGAAATATTAAAAACTTTAACTGAAGCAATGATGCTACCTGAAGATAGCTATTCTGAACAAGATGCTGAGTTTCTTGAGATTTTCGTCGAAGAAATTGAAGAAATTTTTGTTGATTTGCAACCATTACTAAATGAATGGATGCAGTCCGAGAATATTGCTACGCTCACTGAAATTCGCCGTCATTTCCATACCTTAAAAGGTTCTGGGAGAATGATTGGCGCTAAATCTTCAGCTGAGCTTGCTTGGACAGTTGAAGATACGCTCAATCGAGTAATCAATCAAAGCCTTAAGTTGACTCCAGCTATCCAGAGTTATGTTCAGTTAGTGTTTAAGTTCTATTTCCTTAAATTAGTAGATAACTTTAAGCAAAAAAGAGCACATGCAGTAGATTTTAGACCGCTTATTTTATTGGGACAACAATTACAACAACAGCAAAGTTTAGAACCTGCTTTAGAAGAGCTTTTACAGCTTTCAAATATGCTTACTGCCGAAACAATGACTGGGCTTGAGCTAGACTATATTGAGCAAGATTCATTGGCTGGGCCAACTGTTGAAGATGTACATACTGAACTAAATGAAACTTTAGCCTTGTTTATGGAGGAGGCAGAAGAGCATTTATCGACAATTCATCAGTTCTTAAATCAAGAACTACATCAGTATGATAGCTACAATGCTTTAATACGTGCGCTACATACTTTGCGTGGCAGTTCTGCAATGGCACAGGTCGAAACAATTTTTGAAGCCAGTACTAAAGTTGAGCACTTATTTAAAATCTTATTGCAAGAAGAACTCTCTTCTAACTCAGATGAAATTTTATTACTACAAGAATATCGTGATTTTATTAGAGAGAGCTTAGAACTGCTATCTAGCAATAGTTCAGGTGAACAGCTTGAAGCGAGATTAGCGCAGTTTAATCAGTCATGGGATGCTTACGTTGAGCAACATGGTGATCGAACAGATCCATTAACGCCTTCACATGGTTTAGTATCGCAATTATTGTTATTAGATGTTTCTGAGCTACTCGATGCAGAATTAGATTTTGAGAAAGGGATTCGTAACGAGTTTCCTGGTTATCTTGAACGTCTAAGTGAACAGGCTAATTTGTTGCTACAGCATACCCACTCTCAAGCAATGCTTGGTTTGCATGAATATACGAGCCAATTGAAAGACAGCTACAATGTATTGCTTGATAAACCTGTGTTATTGCAATCGGACTATATTTTTGAAATTTATCAAAAAGCGCATCAACAACTTATTCAATTGTTCGATGCTTTAGCTGCTGGCCAGCGAGTCGGTATTGTTAAGCAACATCAAAGTATTCTAGAAGAATTAAAACTTTATACGCTACATACACCGAGTATTCAAAACGATTTATCTCAGCAGAATTTTACTTTTGATGAGTCACTATTCAATATTGAACTAGAGTCTGAAGTTCCAGAAGTTATTAGAGTAGAGAATTTATCAGACTCTGCTGACTGGACCCTATTAAGCCAAAGTGTACAGCAAGATCGTCAATATATTTCCTCTACACAGATAAATCGAAACTTTGATCCAGATCTATTAGACATTTTCCTCGAAGAAGCTGATGAGTTGCTTGAAGGAATGGATACAGATCTTAATATTTGGATTAATGATCAAGAGAACTTTGCGGCTCTCAATAATTTGATGCGTTATTTGCACACCTTAAAAGGTGGAGCAAATATGATCCAAGCAACTTATATTGGCTTAATTGCACATGAATTGGAAAGTATTTATGAGCGCTTAATTCAAAGGCAGCTAATTGCTTCATCAGCTCTCATTGATTTTATACGTCTGGTTCAAGATGACTTGGCTGACCGTTTACAAATCATGCGTGAAAAACAGCTAGATTATGAAGCTTATTACACAATTAACGCATTGAAAAGAGCAGGTCAAAACTCTAACTTCCAATCTGTACCTGAGATTGAAGCATCTGATATTGAACGTGAGATATTCTCTGAACAAGAGGTGATATCTGAAGTATTAATAGATGAAGTACCGGCAGAAATTGAAGCTGTTATTGAAGAATTAGAAGCTCATCACGATCAAGTATTCGATGCAGTTGTTACTGAATTGGCTGCGCCAGTGGAAGCAATAGCATTAGTTGTATCGTCGCAAGAGAATGACGCTCTGGTTGATGAAGAGGACATTACTGCTGTTGTTGAGCAGACATTCCTCGAAGAAGCTGCTGAATTGTTAGAAATGGCTGATATGCTATTGAAACAATGGTTTGATCAGCGTACGAATCGTAGTATCTTGCTTCAATTACAAAGGGCCGTGCACAGCTTGAAGGGTGGTGCACGAATGGTTGGTTTAGAAGCCGTGTATGCGATTGCCTATCAACTGGAAAATACTTTTGAACAATTTGCACTACATCACTTCAACTCGAATATTTATGACCATTTGCTCGAAAGTTCAATTGCATGGCTAAAAGACGCAATTTTCAAGTACAACTACCAGCATTTCGATGGACTACAACAAAGTTTAGAAAATATTCAATTCTTTGAAACGAATATCCAAATTCCAGCTAAGTTAAGTAAAGCTGATTTGTTTAGCTCAGAACCTGTGATGACCTTTATACAAGGTGATGGTACAGAACCACCGCCAATGATGGGAGCATGGGAACAAACTCAACGGCTCGATCAAAATAATGAGATGATCCGAGTTTCGGCAGATTTAATTGAAAAAATGATTGATCTGTCGGGTGAAAATTCGATTAACCGTTCGCGAATTGAAATGGATTTAAGCCAATTTGGACATACGCTAGCGGAAATGGAATTGGCCATTCAGCGACTTGCAGATCAGTTGCGTCGAATGGAAGGTGAATTGGAAACCCAAATTATTGCAAAACACGGTATTGAGCACTCTCGCTATACGGAGTTTGATCCGTTAGAGATGGACCGATATTCGTCTTTAAATCAATTATCAAAATCTCTTGCTGAATCTGCATCGGATTTGGTCGACTTTAAAAATACATTATCTGACAAGATCAGAGATACAGAAAGCTTACTTTTACAACAGTCGAGGATTCAAGCAGAAATTCAAGAAGGTTTGATGCGAACGCGATTAGTACCTTTCTCTCGATTACTGCCGCGTTTACAGCGAATTGTCCGTCAGACATCTACAGCGTTGAATAGACCAGCAGAACTTTTTGTAAATAATACTGAAGGTGAGTTAGACCGTAATATTTTAGAACGATTAGTGACCCCGCTTGAGCATATGCTCAGAAATGCAATTGACCATGGTCTAGAAGACCGTGTGCAACGTGAACAAACACAAAAACCGGAAACTGGACGTATTGAACTCAATATCCATCGTCAAGGTACAGATGTTGTTGTCACATTTAAGGATGATGGAAGAGGGATTGATATTGAGAAGGTCCGTCAAAAGGCCTTAATGTCTGGTTTAATTAATGCTGAACAAGTATTAGAACATCACGATATTTTACAGTTAATTTTCCACCCTGGTTTAAGCACAGCTGATCAAGTCACCCAGATTTCAGGTCGTGGTGTAGGACTGGATGTAGTACAAAGTGATATTAAGGCCTTGGGTGGTCACGTGAGTGTCGACTCTGTATATGGGCAGGGAACTGTCTTTACCATACGTGTTCCAACTACAGTAGCTGTCAGTGATGCTTTAATGGTTAAAGTTGCTGATCAGCAATTTGCAATCCCATTAGCTCAAATTGATCGAATTGTACGAGTTTCACCGACATCATTAGAGCAGTATTTTGGAAGTACACAAGAATTCTTTGAATTTGAAAACAAACACTATCCATTACGCTACTTATCTGAGTTCGTTGGCAATCAGCCAATTCCACGTTTAAGTGGAATGATGTATTCATTACCTGTATTAATGATTAAAGCAAATAATGGACAAACGGTTGCGTTATTAGTTGATCAGCTTATTGGCTCACGTGCACAAATTGTGGTCAAACCAATTGGACAACAATTCTCTAGTATTGGTGCAATTGCAGGAGCAACTATTCTAGGTGATGGTCAAGTTTGTCTAATTTTAGATGGACAAAATATTGCTCGCCAAATTCAGGCTAGTCGCCGAAATAAGCTGATTAATGACACTATTTATAGACAACGAGAGTCTGATGAACGACGTCTCATCATGATTGTAGATGACTCGGTAACAGTACGTAAGGTGACGTCTCGATTACTCGAACGTCAGGGCTATGATGTAGTCACAGCTAAAGATGGGATCGATGCGATTGAGCAGCTAGAAAATATTAAACCCGATCTAATGTTACTTGATATCGAAATGCCACGAATGGATGGTTTTGAGGTACTCAACCTGGTTCGACATCATGATCTCCATCAAAATATGCCAGTGATTATGATTACATCTAGAACTGGTGAAAAACACCGTGAACGAGCATTTACTTTAGGCGTTAACCAATACATGGGCAAACCTTTCCAGGAAGAAGATTTACTTCACAATATTGATGCATTATTCATGACATGTGAAGGGGGACTTGCATAATGAAAAGTAATATAAGTACATCCTTAATTAATGAAATGGATCAGCAAGAACTCCAGCATTTAATTACTGTTTCAACAGGCTTTATTGATGCATATATTATTGAATGCGATCAGCAAGTACCAATGCTATTGCCACAAAATATAGTGTTATCAGCTATGGATGTTAAAAATGGTATAAAGTATATTGAATGGCATGATGTAAAACTCCCTGTTTATTCGGTTCATAATGAAACTGATTTACGAGCAGTAGCATTAGTAATTGAAAGTGAAGATATTAGTCAACGGTTTGCACTCATATGTAAATCGATGCCAGTCTCAGTTCGTTTGCGTATTTCTGAAGTCGTAGATGAGAATGATGATATACAAGATTCTTTGCAGCACCCTAGTGTATTTAAATATGTGCGTATGGAGAATCAACGTTTCCACGTTCCAAATTTACAATATATCCAAAACTCAC
This sequence comes from Acinetobacter sp. 12966, assembly GCF_031196995.1. NCBI lineage: Bacteria > Pseudomonadati > Pseudomonadota > Gammaproteobacteria > Moraxellales > Moraxellaceae > Acinetobacter > Acinetobacter sp. 12966. The sequence goes on along the minus strand of NZ_JAVIMC010000051.1, from coordinate 43,965 downwards.
TTTAGTTATAAAAAAAGGAACTCATTTTGAGTTCTTTTTTTATAAAAACTAAACAGTTTGTAAAAAAGTAAGTTAATGTTTTTTATAAATATATAAATCGTTCGATCTAGATTTTGTGTAAGAAATGCAGAATTTTTAATCCAGCTTAAGCTAATAAGGCTGTAGAAATTTTATGCTAGAGGAGAAGATAACTGAACTAATTGCATGAACCAATATATTCAAATATAATATATTTTTAAATATATTAAAAAGATGTAGTGACTATGGATATCGCCGCAATTAAAAAATTCATACAGAAAAATAAAGTTAGACATTTATCAAATAAAGTTTTGCATACTCATCCTTCACCTAAAATGTGGAAAACGGATTTAAAAGAGGAAGAAAATAACTATTTGCTAAAAAATACAGAAGCTAAGTATAAATCTATAAATTTATATTTAGGTATTCCATATTGCATTCCTACTAATCCACCTCATTGTGGATTTTGTCTTTTCCCTACTCAAGACTACAAAGGAAAAAAAGAGATCGATTATTATCTAGATTTTTTAAATAGGGAGGCGCATTTATATAAAGAATTTTATCATGGCGCTAAACTAGAGAGTCTATATGTCGGAGGAGGTACTCCTAATTTACTTCAACCTCATGATTATATAAAACTGACTAATATTGTATCTTCTCTTTTTCCTAACATAGGGTTATCTAAACCGATAGAAATGACTTTAGAAGGTATTCCTCAACTTTTTAACGAAGATAAAATAAGAGCAATTAGAGAAGCTGGTTTCAATCGTGTCAGTATGGGGGTACAACAGGTTAATGATGAGTTGATCGCTGCAAGTGGTCGAAAACAAACAAGAAAGCAGGTTTTTGATGCAATTGAATTGTTTCATAAGTATTCTCTATCTTGCAATGTTGATCTGATCTATGGCTGGCCAAACCAATCTATTGAAGCAATGCTAGGAGATTTAGAAAGTATTGTTCAATCAGGAATAAAACATATTACTCATTATGAGCTTAATATTGCTGGTCATTCTGATTTTGCGACAAAACAAAAGCAGAATACGCCATCTATTGAGAGAAAAATTGAAATGTATAACATTGCAAAACAATTCTTAATAAGTAAAGGTTATAAACAGAAAACAATGTATGACTGGGAAAAACCAAATGATAATCATCTGATCTCAGAAAAATATTTATATGAAGATAATCTCAGAGACTGTTTACATGAAAATGGTCAAAGTAAAATGACAACAATGAGCGGATTAGGTTATGCAGCGGTTAATATGAGATTACAGCCTAACTCATCAGAAATTAAGTCTGTTTCAGCAATGAACCACCGAAACCTAAATGAATATTATAATGCGATATCTTTGAATAAGCTTCCTATTGAACGTATGTTTGTTCATGATACTGAAGATGTAAAGCTAATCTGGATATTCCAAGCATTACAAGAAATGAAAATTAATACTAAAAAATATGAGAAAATTTTTAATAGTGATATTAAACTCGACTATAAGCTTATATGGGATGCTTTAGTTGAAGAAGGCTGGGTAGAGTATAGAGACGACTATATTAAACTTATTAATGAAGGTGAGTTTTATACTCCACTTATTCAGTCGTTATTAAGTCAACCTAGAATAAAGTCTTTGCAAAAGTAGAAACAGTAAATGTCAATTCATAAAGAACTACATATTTTAAAGACAGATGATCATGGCGAATTTGCTTTATGGGAAATTTCTAAAAGAAATAATTCTCCAATAAAAAAAGAAGCAATTTTCTTATCTCATGGTGCTTTTTCGGATAAAACTGTTTGCATAGGCGTTGCAGATTATTTGGCAAATCATGGTTATATTTGTTTTATTTTAGAGTGGCGAGGGCATGGTACTAGCCCAAAAACAGATATACCATTTAATTTTGAAACTATTGCATTATATGAATATAAAACTGCATTTCACTATATTCACCATCATTTTAATATAACCTCCTTGCACTGTGTAACACACAGTGGTGGAGGTTTATGCTTAACCATGTTCTTAATTAATTATCCTGAATATTTAAAAAATATTCAAAGTATTACTTTTATTGCTTGCCAAGCATTTGGAGCAGTAAATAATTCCTTTGATTTTATTAAATTGTTTTCTGCAAAATTAGTTGTAAAAGGTCTAGGTCAGATTCCTGCTAATAAATTTAAGTTGGGACGAATAAATGAAACTTACTACACGATGCGTCCATGGTTTAATTGGAACTTAAAGGAAAATTTTATAAGTGAATTTAAAGATATAGATTATAAAAAATTTATGAGCTCTATTAGAGTTCCAATATATTCTATTTGCGGGGCTGGCGATAAATTTATTGCCCCTGCTAAAGGATGCTATAAATATTTGCAAGCTTTTGAAAATGAAAATAATATATTTCGAGAATTTGGTCATTCCAATAATAACTTAGAAAATTATTCTCATAGTCGAATTGTACTTAGCCAAAATGCTGCTAAAGAAGTCTGGCCAACTATATTGCAATGGATAGATAAGAATTCAAAAGCAGCTTTTTAAGCCATTTATATTAAAACTAATTTTCTAATTTATTGAATTGAAAAAGCGCCCCAAAAAGGGCGCTTTTTCAATTCATCAGATCTTAACTTTTACTTAGCTAACAAATTTTCTAAAATTTGCTCATAAATATCAGTTAGTGGATCAAGGTCTTGTACATCAACGTGTTCGTTAATTTGATGAATTGTTGCGTTCAGAACACCTAGCTCTAATACCTGTGCGCCTGTTGGAGCAATAAAACGGCCATCAGAAGTACCACCACTTGTTGAAAGCTCAGTTTCAGTACCCGTTACGTTCAAAATAGCAGTTTGCGCTGCATTAACGAGTTCACCCACGGGTGTTAGGAATGGTAAACCAGAAAGATTCCAGATGATTTCATACTGTAAACCGTGTTTATCTAAAGTCTCATGCACACGTTGTTTAAGCTGTTCTGCGGTCACTTCTGTTGAATAACGGAAGTTAAAAGTAACTTCTAGTGCGCCCGGAATAACATTTGTTGCGCCAGTGCCAGCATGAATATTTGAAATCTGAAATGATGTTGCTGGGAAATATTCATTTCCATTATCCCAAACAGTTTGGCATAGTTCTGCTAAAGCTGGCGATGCTTCATGAATCGGATTACGCGCTAGGTGTGGGTAAGCCACATGACCTTGCTTACCTTGAACTTTTAATACGGCATTGAGTGAACCACGACGACCATTTTTAACAATGTCACCCAATTTATGAGTACTTGAAGGTTCGCCTACCAAACACCATGTCATCTTTTCGTTACGTTTTTCAAGAGTCTCAATCACTTTAACCGTACCGTTAATAGCAGGGCCTTCTTCATCAGAAGTAATTAAAAAAGCAATTGAACCTTTATGATCAGGATGTTTTGCGACAAAACGCTCAGATGCAACGACCATGGCTGCAAGTGCTGTTTTCATATCGGCCGAACCACGACCATATAATTTTCCATCACGAATTTCAGGTGCAAACGGATCTGAATTCCATGCTTCTAACTTACCTGTCGGAACTACGTCAGTATGACCGGCAAAACAAAATACAGGTTCTTCAGTTCCACGACGTGCCCAAAGATTGTCAACTTCACCAAAACGCATCGGTTCAATATGAAAACCAATTTTGGCTAAACGGTCTGCCATGATGGTTTGGCATGTATGATCAATAGGAGTAACAGAAGGTTGTTGTAACAGTTCTAAGCTAAGCGAGAGAGTATCTGAATGGTTCATACCGAAAATTGCGTGCTGATCAGGTGAAATATAGTTCGATATAATAGGCGAATCTCTATGGGATGGGTACGTAAAAATAAAAAAACCTTATCGGAACGATAAGGTTTTGACGTAATAACTCTAACTTACATTTTATCTTGTGTTTTTTCAGCAGTATTTGTTACAGCATCACCTGCTTTAGAAACATCTTGCCCAAAACCTTTAAATGTATTACACCCTGTTAAAATCACAGCAACCATTACAGACGCAGCTAAAACTTTTTTCATCATTTTCTCCGTTTAAATTTAATAATGAAGTAAATTTAGATTAAAAAACAAACGGGAAAAGAAACATGACTGTTTAATAGTAAAAACGTTATAAAATGTTTCTAGAAGCTTAAAACTTATTGTTAATTAGCTTAATTTTTGCAGGTGAGGCTTGATGTTTAAGTAGGAAGGATGTCTAAACATATAAAACAAAATCTCTTCACTATTTTTACAATATAAACCGTCTGTCCACCAATGTGCTGAATTCGAACTAGGTTGTTTATTTGGACACAACCATTCGTGTCTTTCCAATCGATAAAAAGAAGAGTGTGGAATGCTAGTGCCCCAATATCCCAATCGACGCTTTAAATTTATCCAGTCTGGTAATGATTGTTGCAAATTTAATTGTAAAGGAAGATAGAGCTGTCCTTTTAAAACAGCAAAACGTTGTTGAATCTTAAAATTTAATGCTTCAGGGAACTGAAATTGTTTGTTAGTAAAATGATAAAGTTTTTTGCTTAAAGTATCCTGACGATTCAATCCAATCCATTGTTCTAAATCTAAATTTGCTTCACCTAGATAGTATTTTAATGCGACCTCCCAATGTTCAATTTGTTGAGTTTCTTTATTCAAAATTAAAAAATCTAACTCACCTAAAGTTCTTGCCCCATCAATTTTTTGAATACTATGACCCAATAATTGGTAAGGATGATAACTATCTTCTTGTAACCAAAACCAAAGTAAATTTTCAAAACGTAAACCTAAACGTGTGCTTTTAAGTTGAGACATAAACTGAAGTAAAGGTTGAGGTGCTTCATCGAGCTGCTTTAAACGTGGTAGATAGTTCTGAAAATGTTGTTCCCAAATCTGATCAGTATGTAATTGGAAACTATGTTGAATAGATAGAGTTTGGGGAAGGTGACAAAGTAGATTCGCACTAGCAATCGTAAACGCTAATTGTCTGACCATTGGGTGGTTAAATTGCAACCATGGCTCAAAATAGGATGCTTGAACTGAGGCAATATTCATACGTTTAATACTCGCAATAATTCATCCTAATTTCATGGTTGATCAACAAAACAATACCAGAAAAACACTTTATACTATGACCAACAATAGCTTAAGGTTTCTATATGCAAACATTGTTTTGGCGAACGCTGGTCGTGATTTTTATCACGCTTGGTATTATCGGAGCAATTTTACCAGGCATGCCTACAACAGTGTTTCTTATTCTGGCTGCTTGGGCCGCATCAAAGGGATGGCCTCAGATGGATGCATGGTTGTTAAATCATCCGAAATATGGACCAACCCTACGTGACTGGCGAGCAAATGGTACAGTACCACGTAAGGCAAAGTGGATTGCAAGCATTATGATGGCTGCAAGTGGTATTTTAATGCTATTTACCTCAGCGCCGTTTTGGGTAAAAGTTTTCACTGATACTACCATGTTCATCGTTGCAGTTTGGTTATGGTTACGTCCTGAGCCAAAAATAAAAGATTGATAATCTTTTATTTTTGGTCTAATGCAAGTTTTCCCATAAATTTTCATTAAAACTCAAAAGATAGTTGAGTTCATATAATTAAGAGAAGAAATTCCATGTCCCAATTTAAACTTGAAGATGCCGATATTCTCATTGATTTAGAAAATCAAACTTTAAGCCTACCTAAACAAAATAAGTTTTATGTGGTCTCTACAGGTAAGAATGGAATTGGTGAACAAGAAAATACTGGAAAAACTCCGCGTGGCTGGCATAGGGTTGCAAAAAAAATTGGCGCACAATCTCCTCAAAATGCAGTTTTTATTGCACGTAAGCCAACAGGAGAGGTCTATAGTAATGAACTTGCAGCACAATTCCCTGAGCGAGATTGGATATTGTCACGCATTCTTTGGTTAGATGGCTTAGAAGAAGGCTTCAATAAAGGCGATGGCCACGACACCATGCAACGTTATATCTATATTCATGGGACACCTGATAAAGAACCGATGGGAGTTCCAATGTCTCATGGGTGTATTCGAATGCGTAATGAAGAAATCATTGAATTGTTTGATTTAGTCTCTGAAGATGCATTGGTTTACTTGTCTGAGCAATCTTTAACCTAAAATAAGATTTTAAATATTCCTGTTTTATTCGTCGAATGATCAAAATATTAAAATAAGTGCTTAAATAAAATACAAAAAATTGTTTTTTACTTAATAATGACTTATTTTTAATCATTCATTCGCATTTTTTTGAAAAGTTGTCGAAAAGCGTTTGACACCTGTTAAAGATTCTCTATAATGCACCTCACAAACGATGAAGACGTTAAGGGCGCTTAGCTCAGTTGGTAGAGCGTCTGCCTTACAAGCAGAATGTCGGCGGTTCGATCCCGTCAGCGCCCACCAAGCCTTTACGTTAAGCTCTCAAGTGCAGCGGTAGTTCAGTTGGTTAGAATACCGGCCTGTCACGCCGGGGGTCGCGGGTTCGAGCCCCGTCCGCTGCGCCACTTAAGACTTAACATCGTTTACCCCACAATTGCGATATTGTGAAAGTGCAGCGGTAGTTCAGTTGGTTAGAATACCGGCCTGTCACGCCGGGGGTCGCGGGTTCGAGCCCCGTCCGCTGCGCCACTTTTCAGTTCGGGTTGTGTTTGGAAGAAGATTTAAAATATAAAAGTTTTAAATCGGAAAATTAATAATTTATTAGTTTTTTCTTCTTAGGGCGCTTAGCTCAGTTGGTAGAGCGTCTGCCTTACAAGCAGAATGTCGGCGGTTCGATCCCGTCAGCGCCCACCATATATGTGACCATACTTTATTTTAAAGTATTGTAGTGCAGCGGTAGTTCAGTTGGTTAGAATACCGGCCTGTCACGCCGGGGGTCGCGGGTTCGAGCCCCGTCCGCTGCGCCATTCTCTTGATTCCCTTGTCTAGAGAATGTAGAGTATGAAGATAAGTTCGTTATCTTTTCTCATTAAGGGCGCTTAGCTCAGTTGGTAGAGCGTCTGCCTTACAAGCAGAATGTCGGCGGTTCGATCCCGTCAGCGCCCACCATAATTTATATCAGAAATTTAAAATCCCCTAAATTTATATTCATCTATAAATATCCTATACTTACATGTAAATTTATTTACTATGTGGTTCAGTATAGATACAACTTTTCTATTCTAAAATTAAAATCCTGAGATCTTTAATTTATTCTTTTTAGTGATCGCTATTTTTTTTAGTTTTTAACATTAGTGTTTCTTCAAGCTTTTGATGGGATTCCTCAACCTCATTAAATTGCGTTACTAGTGCTTAAAGATAAGAATCTAGCCTGTAATTTACTAGTTTTAGCTAATATCAGCTTTGTATCTGTACCGATCACGAATATTTTTTACAAATAAAAAAAACTGCTATTTTTTTAAATAGCAGTTTTCCGATTAAATTACTTTTAATATTCGTTTAGAAGCCATCCACTTGCATAAGCAAAATATTCACGTAACCATGCATTGTAGCGAGTAGCTAATGGGGTCTCGGCCGCTACCCCATGAACTTGGGTATAGCCCTGTTTTGTCGCAATTGCTACTGCGCGAGGAATATGAAAATCACTTGTGACAATAGCGATTGGCTGGTCTAAGGTAATGTGGTGCTGTTCTAATAAGGGTTTACTATTTTTTAAGTTAAGCTCTGTGCTGGTGCTTTTATCTTCAAGGATCATTTGATCTCTTGCGATATGATACTTTTGTTCAAGATAACGAGACATAACCAATGACTCACTTTCTTTTTCTGAAAAATCAAGACCACCTGTTAGAACAATCTGGGCTTGCTGCTGTTTTAGGGCTAAAGAGACGGCCGTATCTAAACGTTTTGCAAGAATTGTGGAGGGCTGACCATTCTCAACACCGCTTCCTAAGACAATAATTGCTTTTACAGGAGGAATATTATTTGAAGTATCTTTATTTTCTTTAATAAAGCTAAAAAAATAGCCTAAGCCAATTAACCATATCCAGAAGCATAACCATCCAAAACGCCAAAGTGTGTGCAAGCGATAGTGATAGAAGAAAAAGCGTTCTAAATGATAATAAAATAAGGAATATAAGCAGAAGAAAGCACCTAAAATTAAAGGAATAACAGTGCCTACATTAATTTTATTGAGACAAATTAGAACTAATCCATCTAGAAATAAAATCGAACCAATGATTGCTAGGAAAATACGGATCCACTTACTGACTTGCATTGTGCTTAGAGTTGCAATTTAAATTGCAGACAGTGTATGCAAAATCATTCTGAATGCAATAAAAACCGAGTAAAGCATTTAAGCTATTACTCGGTTTTTTGTTTTTATTGATCTTTAATAAACATCACGGCGGTAACGGCCTTGTTGTCTTAAATCATCTACCTGTTCTTCACCTAGAATTTCGATAAGTGCTTGATCAACTCCGCTTGCCATACCATCAATACTACCGCATACATACAGAACAGCACCGCGTTCTATCCAGCTTACTAATTCTGCTGCATTTTGACGGATTACATCCTGAACATACATGCGTTGTTCTTGATCTCTCGAAAATGCTAAATCGAGGCGTTTTAACATTCCCGTGGTTTTCCATGCTTCAATAGTTGATTCATAGAAGAAATCACATGCTCTTTGACGTTCACCAAAGATTAACCAGTTTTCAGTGTAATCATGACGTGTACGGGTGTGTAATAGGCTCATTAAACCAGCAATACCAGTTCCGTTACCAATACAAATAATAGGGCGGTTGTCATCAATAAGATGGAATGATTCATTGGTACGAATACGCAAAGCAATTTCATTATTAACTTGCGTATGTTGAGTCAGCCAACCCGAACCTAAACCTAAACTACCAGACGCATCATATTGTTGACGAACAACCAAACGAAGGACTTGCTGAGACGGAATGCTCGCAATCGAATACTCTCGTGTTGGTAAGGTAGGAAGCTGTTCTAATAAATGATCCAGATTGGCAAATGGTTCAATTTCACCAGTTAAATCTTTATTCCAAAGCGCTTTTTCGATTGAAATCTGTAATGAATCAACTTTTGAATTTTTAAGAATATGATGCTTTTGCAAAAAAGCGTGAATACGTTCAGGACTATTACCAGGCTGGATTTCAGCAATATCACCCGCTTGCCATATCGCCTCATGATTTGCTTTAAGTTCAATATTATAAGCAGGCTGACCTAAGCTATTTGGATTGAGTAAATCACGTTGCTGCAATATCCAACTGTCAAATACTTTTTCCAGATTTACAGCATGCAAATCTAATTTAGTTGCCTTCGCGAGAGATTGATTCCAATTTTGAATATCCGATGGGTTTGCATTATCAACTTCAATTGTATTGAAGAGAGCGTGGGCACCATTTGCTTTAAGCCATGCATCTACTGCATGGCCAAAACTACAATAAGTGTCTGGATATTCTTTAGAGCCTAGAGCTAGAACAGCATAGTTGATGTGCTTAAGATCCACATTCAATTTTAAAAGTTTCTTAGCAAAGCTTGTAGCGAGATCAGGAGCATCACCGGTACCATAAGTACTGATCACGAATAAAACCTGTTGATGTTGTTCTAAATCAGTTTGGGTTAGTTGCTGTACAGGTTTTACCTGAACAGGTTGATGAGCTTCTTGTAAACTTGTTGCCGTGCTCCAAGCGAGTTGTTCAGCTACGCCTGTTTGAGTTGCATAAGTAATAAGCCAAGGCTTTGCATTTGGATCAATGTATTGTCCTGCTAAAGACTGACGAGCCGCCTGTGTTAGTTTTTTCTGTTTACGGCGTTTAAGATATAGCATCCACCCAGTAACCAAGAACAAAGGCATTGCTAGAGAAGCAAGCATTGCAACGAATTGATAAATTGGTCCAAAGAAGCTACCACGGTGTACGGGTAACATGCTGCTCATAATCTTTTGATTAAGCTTTTTGTCTTCGTAAAGCTCCATCTTTTCGATGTTGCCAGTTTGATAATTATAGATGGCTTGATTGCGTGCACGTTCGTGTTGTGGGATAGCATCGACAAAGCTTAACTCAATTTTCCCATCATCTTTTTTCGGTAAGCTTAATGTTAGTGTCGAATAATCACGTCCGATTTGGCTATTGAAGCCGCTCCATGTTTGATTAAGTGCTGTAATGAGCTGAGTATTATCTAATTGAGGCTCTGATTTTTTATCATTATTACGCTCAGATTGTTTGCCTTGCTGCATTCCTCGATTTTGATTTTGAGGAGTAGCGCCATGATCTTGTCGTTTAGGCTGTTCAACGCCCATCACTTTGAACATGCCACTACGCCACCAATCATAAGACCAATATAGGCCTGTACATGCGAAAAGAAGGTAAAAAACAATGACCCATGTACCAACAACCGCATGTAGATCCCAAATAAAATTTCGGCCTTTGAGTTTTGGTTTTACGGCAAGCCATTGACGAGCAGAATGCTTCTTAGGCCAGCGTAAATACAAACCGCTAAGTACAAAGTAAATTAACATGAGTGCGCAGGCACCCGTAATTTGTTTACCAACTTCACCGGCTGTTAAATTACGATGAATTTGTTGTATGAGTAACAATAACTTTCGGCCTTTAACATCTGGAAGAACCTCAGCGTTATAGGGGTTAACCATCATATTGTAGCCACGACGTTCACCTTCTTTTTCAATGTTTACCACAGAAGAAGAGGTGGGGTCCTTAGCAATCGTAATGCTATTAATTTTGATTTCAGGCTGAGTTGTATTGAAATGCTGATAAAGCTGAGCAGGAGTTAGTTTAGGAGTATTTTCAGCTTGAACAACATAACTATCAGAATTCACCCATTTTAAAATTTGTTGATCATAAGAATAAATTGCACCTGTGACACCCATAATGGATAAGATGAGGCCAGCAGTAATTCCCAGAAACCAATGAATTTGAAATAAAATCTTTTTAAACATGGTCGAAAATGTAAATATGATGGAGATCTTGTAACGAAGTATAGCCGAAGATTGGGGAGATAATATGGATTTTGGAGATAATATTAATTTTCATTATCATTTATTTTTAGCTTAATAAAAAACCTCCGTGAGGAGGCTTTTTATAAAATCTAGAATTACAAGGTTTTTGGTTCGCCTACAGATTCTTTTAAGTGTGTGCGAATTGTGTTGAACGAGAAGTTTTTCGAATCCATGCGCTTAGGTAGAATATAAGCACCTTGTTGTTCTTGGCCTTTTGGATCTTTTACTTTGAAATTGACCAAAATAAAATCAGGTGTATTGTACCATTCGTAGATATTTTTCCATCCAATAGTACCTACGCCTTCTTGTAAGCCCATTTGTTGACGCATCACAATACCATGAGGTTGCACACCTAAACGAATACCTTTGATTTCCTGTACCGGAAATTCATTCATCTTGCGTTTAACGTACCATTCTAATCCGTATTTACGTCCTACGTAGTAAAGGACTACGCAGACAATAGCAACCCAACAAAAAATAGTAGAGTAGTTCTTGATAAAAACAAGACCTAAAATAGCTAGGGCTAAAACCACACCCATAATTACCCAGATTTTTGTGCTGATTTTATTGGTACTGCGCCAGATAAGAAGCTGTGCATGACGTTGTTCAGCTTCTGACACGTCATAGGGAACAGGCTGAAGCGTATAAGCGTATAAAGTTTTCGCGGTCATAGTGCAAATAACAAATTGTAAACTGTTTTAAGTTTAGCATTAATTGGCATAAGTCAGGAAAGGATATTATGCCAATTTCATACTAATTTCCGACTCAGATTTATAACGATGCAAGCTCACTGGCATCGTTATCAAGATCATGACTTAGGCGTTGTTTTAGCATACTGAAACGGTTTAATACACTAAGCATGAGTGATAGCTGTTGTAAGATAATGAGTGATTTTTGGTCCTCTTCATTATTTTGACTCAAACGTTGACGTATCGTTTGGAGCATATTTTGTGCTGTAAGATCAGGCATCTCATCTCTTAATAGAGCACCTTGAATGTCATCTAGCGCTTGGTCTAAGAGTTTAAGAACAGCTTGGTCTTGAATGCTTTCTCGATGTGCTCCAAGTGCGGCGATATAACTTAAAAAAGTATGGTTTAAACACAGAAATTCAAAAATATCTGATTTACGGGTTGGGTCAAAGTCAGGCTCTGTTGCTAAAGTTGAAATAAGCGAAGCAACCTCGGCATCAGTATTATGTGCAGCTCGTCTTACAATACGGTAATTCAACGCATGATTGCGGCCTTCATGATATTGTTTAACAACTTCAGCTAAGTAATTGCATTGAGCTTGTAATGAACGTCTGATGTTGCGAGGTAAGCGTCGGAATTTCCAGTCAGGCCAAATAAATGTCACCCCAAACCAAGCTAGAGCACATCCAATTAAAGTATCTACAAATCGCGGAATAGCAGCGGCCATTGCTGAACCGTCTAGATTAAAGTTAATTAATGCAAGAATAGTGATAAATGCGGTTGCTTGAGCATATTGCTTACTGCGTAACTCAAAAAACAGTACTCCGCTCAGGATTAGCATTAATAGTTGTCCTTCGACGGAAGGCACGAGAAATACAATGGTAAGACCGACAATAATTCCGACTAATGTTCCGAAAATTCGTAAGCGTAAGCGACGTTTGGTTGCGTTGAAGTTAGGCTGGCTTACAAATAGCGCTGTAAGCATAATCCAATAGCCGTACTCAATATTGGTCATTTGAATCAACACATATCCAATAAAAAGAACAATCGAGACGCGAATTGCATGGCGGAAGAGTACAGATTCGGGAGTTAGATTTTGCTTTATTCGGATGACAATATCATTCCATCCCTGTAAATCATCATCTTTAAGCTGGTTCTCTGCTTGTTTAACTTTATCAGCCTGAATGTGTTGTTCCGTTTCTAAGTTAAGTAACTGAGAGTCGATAGATTTTAAATTTTGGTATAAAGCGAAAAGAGCATTTACCCATAAAAGATCATAATGCTGATCACGTCTTAGCTTCTCTAAAGATAGTCTTAAGTTCTCAAAGCTCTGCTTGAAACGTTTGTTATGTTTATAGGGTTTACGTTGTAAAATACATTCATTTAACTCTTGGCAAGCTTTACCTTGAACTGCCAAAATTCGTTGAAATCTAAACAAAATATCGCTGTGCTGAAAAATTTTGGCTAACTTTTGATAGTCGATATGGGCTGAGTCAGCACGCTCATGAATATCTTGAGCGACAAAATAATAATGTAAGCTTCGACGTGTATCTTTTTGTCCACGGTCACCTTTTAAACGAGTCAATAAAGCTGTTTTTAAGTCATTAAAAATCGTAATTAATTTACCATTTTCTAATGACAACTCAATCATGCTTTGCTGATAGCTGGCAGGAGTCATATCTACATCAAATAAGTTTGATTTCGCAAATAGAAAATCACCTAGAGAGGCATAAGACGCTGCGAGTTTGTCTTGAAGTTGGCGAACGGGGAATAACAAAAAGCTAATCGTGGCGATGAGGCCATACCACGCAGCACCTGCAACTAAAAGAGCAGGTTGAATATACCAGTGATCGAAAAGGTGAACACCCAACATGGTATAGACCGAAACAACCAAACAACCATAAGAAATGGTGGCGTAACGACGTCCTAATGAACCTAGTAAAATCCAGCCAATACATGAGGCAATCAACCCTAAGGCGAAAGCCATTGGGTAGGGAAAAAGTAGTTGTACAGAAGCTGCAGTAACGAAGAACCCAATATAAGTATAAATTAGGTTCATGATTCGCACGGAAAAGCGATCATCAATATCACTCAAACCTGCTGCGACTACACCTAAAGTGAGTGGAATAGTTGCTAATTGATAGCCTAAAAAATAAGGCACGAAAGCAGTTCCTGAAAAGGCTATCAGCATTCGCACGTTATACATAAATGTTGTGTTATAAGTCGCTCTTTTTAGGCGTTTAAACCAAGATTTCAAATGAAGTCCTTGCTGATCAACCTGAGTGATAAAGGATTTGTGTATTTCTACACCAATGTTGCACAAATCATACGATAGACAGTGTAAGCTTGTCTGTATGCAAATGAGTGAAAAATGAAATATCGTTATGTCTGAACAAACAGCCCAGCGTCAATACTCTATTGGCTGGATTATGTTGCTCGCTTTACTTACGGCTTTAGGGCCGTTATCCATTGATATGTACTTACCTGCGCTACCACAAATGGCCCATGATTTTGGGGTAAGTACGCAAATGGTGGCAAATACACTGCCAGCTTATTTTTTTGGTTTAGCCATTGGGCAATTGGTTTATGGTCCTTTAAGCGATCGTATCGGTAGAAAGAAACCACTTTACTTTGGCCTCGCGCTTTATGCAGTCGCAAGCTTATTTTGTGTAATGGCTACTAATGAATGGAGCTTGATTGCGGCCCGTATTTTACAAGCTTTAGGTGGTTGTGTTGGCGTAGTCATGGCGCGTGCGGCAATACGCGATAGATTGGACGTACAAGGCTCTGCACAAGCTTTTTCTAGCATGATGATCGTAATGGGCTTAGCACCAATTTTGGCTCCTATGATCGGAGCATGGATTTTAATTTGGTTCCCTTGGCAGGCTATTTTTATTGCACTTTCAATTGTGGGTGCGCTGTGTTGGCTGTGTGTACATTTCTTTTTTAAGGAAACTTTGGCAAATGATAAAAGGCTTAAGCTATCGCTCTATCAAGTGGTGACTTTATATGGAGCTATTTTCAAAGATGCGAGTTTCCGCTTACCTATGTTTGCAGGGTGTTTAACAGGGGCTGCATTATTTTGCTATATCAGCTCAGCGCCTGCGGTTTTTATGGATCAGTACGGGCTTAATCAGCAAGAATTTGCCTACGTATTTGGACTAAATGCTTTTGGTATTATGTTGATGTCTTCTTTAAACAAGCATTTAACAACACGTGTTGAAATTACCAAACGCTTAAAATCAGGTTCACTTGTGCAAGTGACTGGAGCCATCATTGTATTTATTGCTGGTTTAATTCCTGCGGCGCCTTTATGGCTGGTTATGGTAGGGTTGTTTTTAGCTATTTCAGGCATTGGTTTAACAGGCCCAAATGCGATGGCGTTAGCAATGTCCAAACAAGGTGCTCGTGCTGGAACAGCAAGTGCAATTATGGGAAGTATGCAATTCGCTTGTGGCCTTTTAGGTGGCGTGCTTCTTAACTTCCTGATTTGGTCTGCATCGCTCAATATGGGGGTGATGATGGTGTTATTTACACTAAGTGGTTTTATTGTCGTCTTGAAAGCGACACAACAGGTCAAAACCAAGCCATTCTCATAGCTTTTAGAGAATGGCCACTTATAGCTTATTCGTCTAGAAAAACTGTGAAATTTTCAACAGGTTCTCTAGGTGTGATAAAGGTATTTACAATATGATTAGGGTCAGCATGGCCTAATGCAATTGCACATACTAGTTCTTCGTCATCTGATGCACCCACTATATCTAAAACAATAGGGTGAAAATGATTCCAAGCTGCTTGTGGGCATGTATCTAAGCCACGCGCCTTGGCAGCGACCATCACGTTTTGGATCATCATGGCGATATCCATTTTAGAACCGATTCCCATAGTTTTATTTACGGTAAAGAAAAGGCCGACTGGTGCATCGAACAATTTAAAATTACGTAGCTGCTGTTCAGCCATTTTTTCTTTTTCGCCCTTTTTGATTTCGAGTAAACCATAAAGGCCCCAACCATTTTCGCGGCGTCGGTCAATAAAAGGGGATATCCATTTTTCAGGGTAATAGGCAAAAGTTTCTTTATATTGTTCTGCAAGTTCAGGATTTTTTGAAACTTCAATTTGTGCAGCACAGACACGTTCAACTATTTCATCACGCTTTTTGCCTGTGACCACATAGACTTTCCATGGTTGGGTGTTCGTTCCAGAAGGTGCTCGACTTGCGACTCGTAATATATCTTTAATGACTTCTGGCTCAATTGGGGTATTTAAAAAAGCGCGGACAGAATGTCGAGAAGTGATAGCTTCATCAACGAGACGAACTTGTTCCAGATTCATGCGTACTCCTATATCTTTTCTTAAATACTTAATACTTTTTTGAAGCTTAA
Organism: Acinetobacter sp. 12966; assembly: GCF_031196995.1. Taxonomy (NCBI): domain Bacteria; kingdom Pseudomonadati; phylum Pseudomonadota; class Gammaproteobacteria; order Moraxellales; family Moraxellaceae; genus Acinetobacter; species Acinetobacter sp. 12966. Next base: position 27,921 of record NZ_JAVIMC010000051.1, on the reverse strand, counting down.
TTTCATGTTTTGAAAGTACTTCATTTATAAGCAAAAAATATTAGAAAAGGGGTATCCTTAAAGATATGATGATGTGTTTAGTTTGGATATGATGTCTAATTAACTCTAATGTGAATATGCCACTTTAGATCTAAATAGACAAAAAAGTATGATGTTTTTGACTATAAAAATAAATCTATAGCATTAGATGGATTAAAAATCACTCAATTGAAAAAAAGGTATAATATGTTTAAAAACAGTGCAAAACAGATGGTTTTGGATAAAAAACAATCGGAAATAACATAAAATTTTAATGAAAAACATACACAAAATTTTAAATTTCTGCATAATACCGACTTTTTTACGCAGGTATGATTTCTCCATACTCATGTTAGGAAAGAAATGGCTGCATAAAAAATCCCTTTACAAAAAGGATTTGGATGTAGAAATGGAGAAATACACGAGGAATAAGGAGCTTTACATGAGTTTACCGCTCATCAACAAGCAGTTCATGAAACAAGGATTGGCGATTACCATTGCAACCATGAAAATGAACGTAACTCACGCAACTACTGAGCCACAAGAAATACAACAGCTTGGTACAGATCTAAACGCACTCTTCTCCAATCAGAGGGAAAAGGGCGCAGATAGCCGCGTTATGGCGATGGCTCGTTACAGTCTTTGAAATTCATATCCATTTTAGACATTCGCTCTCAAGTATATGTAAATATGCTTATTGGCTTAAATCCAGATTTTTATAACTCGATTAATTGATGGGAATCATTAAGCGAGCTGATTTAGCGGTGGTCATTTGTTAGTTTCCAAGTTTGTAGCCGAGTCGATGCATTCTGTTCACCCAAATGGGAATATGTTCAGTGGTGCGATGAATTCATTTTATCTGAAGGGTACTTTCTCTCATGTTACCTTCAAAGGCTTAGTGCTGGGCATTATGTTGCTTAAACTTGTGACGTTAATTGCTATTCAAGTGACATTAAAAGTTTTTTATTAAATGTACTGAAGAAGTCCCTATTTTAAGGGGCTTTTTTGTTTATTGCAGTATTTTGGCTTGTGCTAATAGCACATTAGCAAGAACGTAAGCGGACCGAGTATGAATGAACAACTCAATGCCACACTGATGTCGTGGGTACAATTTTTAAATGACCCTTTATGGGACTTTTTGGTTATCTTCTTGCTGGCTGTCGGTATTTTTTATACGGTCTTAACAGGAGCCGTGCAAATTCGCATGTTCTTGCAAAGTATCCGAGTCATGAAAAGTAGTCGTACAGCAGGTGAGGATGAACATGGCCTTACACCTTTTCAGGCATTTGTAACAGGTCTTGCGAGCCGTGTTGGGGTAGGTAATATTGCTGGTGTGGCAATCGCAATTGCCATCGGTGGTCCTGGTGCAGTGTTCTGGATGTGGGTGACCGCTCTTCTTGGTATGAGCTCTGCTTTTATTGAGTCTACGCTTGCTCAGCTATTTAAAGTTAGAGATAGTAAGACTAAACAGTTCCGTGGTGGTCCAGCTTACTATATTACTCAAGGTCTACGCAGTAAAACGTTTGGTGCGGTTTTCGCATTAGCACTCATCTTTACCTATGGTTTCGTATTTAACTCAGTTCAAATCAATGCGATTGCTAAGGCATCTTCACATGCTTGGGGGTGGGATAAAGCTAATCTCATTGCACATTTAGGTGGTGTTGATCTAGAAATTTCATGGGTTGGCCTTGCGCTTGTAGTTTTGGTGGCATTGGCAATTTTTGGTGGTATTAAACGTATTGCTAAATTTGCAGAGATGTTTGTACCTTTAAAAGCAGGTCTTTACTTATCTGTTGCTCTCTATATCGCATTAAGCAACTATGCAATTTTGCCTGATATTTTAAAGCTGATTGTGACTGAAGCTTTCCACTTCAATGCTGCGGCAGGTGGTTTCTTCGGTGCGGCAGTGTCAATGGCAATGATGCAAGGTATTAAGCGTGGTTTGTTCTCAAACGAAGCGGGTATGGGCTCTGCGCCAAACGCTGCTGCTGCATCTGATGTAAAACACCCTGTAAACCAAGGTTTAGTACAAATGCTTGGTGTATTCGTAGATACGTTCATTGTATGTACAAGTACTGCAATCATCATCTTGGTTTCTGGCGTTTACCAAGATGCAGGTTTTGTTGGTGTTGAATTAACGCAACGTGCCTTAGAAACTCAAGTTGGACATTGGGGGGCTGATTTCCTTGCAGTTTTATTATTCTTATTCTGTTATTCAGCTGTACTAGGTAACTATGCCTATGCAGAAGGTAATGTACAGTTTATTAATAACAACCCGAAAGTTATGTTCATCTTCCGTATTTTCGTATTGGTGATGGTGTACTTCGGTGCAATCGGTAGTGTTCCACTCGTTTGGTCTATGGCTGACTTATTTATGGGTATCATGGCAACCATTAACTTGATTGCGATCTTACTGTTAACGCCAATGGCACGTACTTTGTTAAAAGATTACCGTGAGCAATTGAAACGAGGCATCAAAGAGCCTGAGTTTAAAATTGACAAGTATCCGGAATTGAAGAAAAAAGTTGATTCAGATATCTGGTAAGTTTCAAAAGGCCTCTTATACATAAGGGGCCTTTTTCATATAGGCGATAAATAAAATACTTGAGTCTAAATTTTAAACATGACAAATTAAATAAATTCACTACAGCTTTTCACGAAAGTAGCAACTAAAATTGCAATCCGAACTTAAACCTCATAGTGCGAAGATGGGCCATGAAACAGCTTAAATTGTGGGTTCTCGGACTCTCTATGGTGTTGGCGGGATGCCAGACCACCACACACTTGTCTGCTGCTCTAAAACCGCAAACGACAGAAGCTTATGCTCGTCCTGTCGATCAACCTTTTGCAAGAATTAAAAAAATGCAAAAACGTCCTATTGTTGCGCTTGTATTGGGTAGCGGTGGAGCACGAGGTTATGCTCATATAGGGGTGATTGAAGTTTTAGAACAACATGGTATTCGCCCAGATTTTATTGTAGGTACGAGTGCGGGTAGTATTGTTGGGGCAATTTATGCGAGTGGTAAAACACCTGCTGAACTGCGTGATACTGCTTTAAAAATGAAAGCTGGCGATGTCCGTGATATTAGTATCGGTTTAAAAGGCTTTTTTGATGGCAAAAAAGTAGAGAACTACGTTAACCAGCAAGTAAATAATATGCCACTCGAAAAAATGAAGATTCCAATGTATGTGGTGGCAACTGAACTGAAGCATGGCACTAAGACCGTATTTAACTACGGCAATACTGGGCAGGCCGTGAGAGCCTCTGCTTCGATTCCGAGTATGTTTGTGCCGACTAAAATTGGTAAATCTGAATATGTTGATGGCGGCTTAGTGAGTCCTGTGCCAGTTGAAGTGGCTCGTGATTTAGGTGCTGATGTCATTATTGCAGTTGATATTCTGGCTCAGCCTATTTACACAGAAACTTCGAATGTCTGGGGACTGTTTAATCAGAATATTAATATCATGCAAGGTCGTTTGGCAGCAGAAGAATTGCAATATGCAGATGTTGTTATTCAGCCAGATTTAAGAGAAAAAGCACATATTTTTGATGTCAAAGGCCGTGAAGCTACTATGAAATCTGGTATAGATGCAGCTAACGCCAAGCTTTCTGATATTCAGTTTGCTATTGATGAAAAAATAGCTGAACAAAATATGTCTACGGAAGGCTTGAGTGCTCAAAGCCAATAAATAAACGTTAATATTCTGAAAATTAAATAAAAAGCCCACAAAGGGCTTTTTTTATGGAAGTTTAAATCTTCAATTTTTGGAATAAAATTTTTTGTATATTAGAGACATGTTGGATATGCTGAAAACTCTAATGGTCAATATGAAATATTGTTGCCGTTTTTTTTAAATAATTGATTTGTAGTGTATTGAGGCTGACTGGATAAATGATACAGCAACAGGTTAAAAATGGCTTTCCAACATTAGACGATGTTCATGCTGCCGCAGAGCGTTTGGAAGGTTTAGTTGTAAAAACTCCCTTTGTTTTCTCAGAAACCATTTCTAAAACCTTAGGGGCTGAGATGTGGTTGAAATTTGAAAACTTACAATTTACAGCTTCATTTAAAGAGCGGGGTGCTCTAAATAAACTGTTGTGTTTATCTGAGCAAGAAAAGCAACATGGTGTTATTGCAGCTTCGGCAGGCAACCACGCCCAAGGTGTAGCCTACCACGCTCAGCGGACAGGTGTGACCGCGACTATTGTAATGCCGAAATCGACACCAAACGTTAAGGTACAACGAGTACGTGAGTATGGTGCACGCGTTATTTTGCATGGGCAGGACTTTTCAGAAGCTGCTGCTGAAATGCACCGTGTTGCACAAGAAGAATCTTTAACGATTATCCACCCATTTGATGATGCTGAAATTATTGCAGGTCAGGGAACCATTGCACTCGAAATGCTTGCAGCTGTGCCTGATCTGGATATTCTAGTTGTGCCAATTGGTGGTGGTGGTTTAATTTCTGGTATTGCAATTGCTGCTAAAGCGATCAATCCAAAAATTAAAATTATTGGGGTGCAATCAGTTGTATACCCAAGTATGGCAAAACTACTTTGTAATTATCAACATGCCGTTTCAATGGGCTCTACAGTTGCTGAAGGTATTGCGGTAAAAACTCCAGGTGAGCTTACGACCCAAGTTGCTAAAGAATATGTTGATGACATTGTCGTTGTCACTGAAGACATGATTGAAGAGGCTATTGCACTATTACTTAATATTGAAAAAACAGTATGTGAAGGAGCAGGGGCGACAGGTATTGCTGCAATTATGTCGCGTCCCGATCTGTTTTTAGGTCATAAATTAGGTGTGGTTCTGTCAGGTGGCAATATTGATACACGTGTTATGGTCTCTGTATTACAACGCCATTTAACCCGTACAGGCCGTATGGTTCGTATTCGTGTTGAATTACCTGATAATCCAGGCGCCTTAGCTCGTTTAACAGCCATTATTGCTGAGCAGGGCGGTAATATTTATGAGCTGCGTCATGAACGCTTTGCGGCAACAAGTCGTGCCAAAGAAAGCGCTGTAAGCGTTGATGTCGAATTAAAAAGTGCCTCGGACCTAGATTTGCTTATTCAAGCAATGCAATTAGAAGGCTATATTGTTCGTAAGGAAGAGATTTAATCTCTGATATCACTGTGTTATAAAAGCCGTATATGACTCTATCAAGAGTCATATACAAGGTAATTTAAATGGATTAAATTGCCAAAAAAGGGATTAATTTACAAAAAAACGATCAAATCCTTCAATGGAATAGGAAAAACTGACAATTCTCTAAACTTTACCCTTCACAATTTTAAGGTTTAGGTTTTAGTATTCCTTTCATTGTAAATTTGAAGAAATATAGGGATATCCACGCTCAATGTTCAAATCATTTTTTCCATCACCACGGTATTTTTTTATATCTGCGGTCATTTGGATCGCACTCAATATGATGCTTTGGTATTCAGGTGGAAACACGTGGGGAACTTTTATCGGGTTTCCTCAAGGCTATCATGATGCTCAACTACCAGTGGGTGTGAGCCGTTTTTGGTCTCCAACTTTCTTATGGTTTTATGTCTGGTTTTTAGTCTCTACTGCGCTCTTTGCTGGATTTTGGAAAATTGTTTCTAATAATCCATGGCAGGGTTGGTCAGTGTGGGGTTCCGCATTTATTTTGTTTAATATTTGGTTTGGTGTTCAAGTCAGTGTTGCGATTAATGCATGGTATGTACCATTTTGGGATTTAATTCAAAAAATGCTTTCGGATGGCGGAGGAGACCTCTCAGCATTATATAGTGAGACAATGGTCTTTCTTTATATTGCTATGGTGGCTGTGACTCTTGCTGTGATTAATGCCTTTTTTACAAGCCATTATGTATTTCGCTGGCGTACAGCAATGAATGAATATTACACAGAACATTGGGAAAAGCTTCGTCATATCGAGGGGGCTTCACAGCGTGTGCAAGAAGACACTATGCGCTTTGCAACCATTATGGAAGACTTAGGCGTTGAACTGGTGAAAGCTGTTATGATCTTAATTGCCTTTTTACCTATTTTATTTCAACTGTCTAAACATGTTCCTGTTTTACCAATTGTTGGTGAACTAGAACATTCTCTAGTATGGGCTGCAATTGTATGGGCTGCTTTTGGTACTGTTCTTTTAATGGTAGTTGGTATTAAATTACCTGGACTCCAATTTAATAATCAAAAAGTAGAAGCGGCTTATCGTAAAGAATTAGTTTATGGTGAAGATCATGTAGAGCGTGCAAGACCAGCTACTTTAAAAGAACTATTTAGCAGAGTTCGTAAAAACTACTTCCGCCTCTATTTTCATTATGCCTACTTTAACTTGGTAGCAACTTGGTATAAGCAATTAGATATTTTATATAGTCTAGTTGTTTTATTTCCTGCAATTGCAAGTGGGAAGATGACGTTAGGCTTGATTAACCAAATTGGTGGTGTATTCGATAAAGTTCGTGAATCCTTCCAATATTTAATTAGTTCATGGAAAACAATTATTGAACTGCTTTCAATTTATAAACGTTTAAAAGCTTTTGAATCGATATTGCATAAATAAATGAAAACCCGCGAAAGCGGGTTTTTTTTATAAGTATCGGATTAGTGCGTTGCATTATAAAAATTGAAGATAGGGCCAACTAAAGACTGCTGCGATTTATCTAAGGTGACTTGAATCTCTTTATAGTTAAAAGTGTCTTCATCATCATATTTGGCAATGCCATGGGTTTTATTGTTCACTTGTGGAATTTGATAACTAAAAAAAGCCACTTTTTTAGAAGGGTGAACAATATTGATGAGTTTTTTAGGATCTTTAAATCCGCCAAATTCATTTTCCAGACTTTCTTTTAATAGTTCGGGAAAATAAAGCGTTGCATTGGGTAAGCCACATCCAACGCAAAATGAAGAGTCGTAAAGTTCTATTGCTTGCTTCTGATCTGGACTCATTATTAGAGCAAAACCAGTTCCATTCGCACCTGCATTTGCATGCACATCTTGCCAGTTTCTTGGAACGAGCACTAAACCTGTTTCAGGTAATGCAAGAAGCTTGAGTTGCTTGGCATGTTGAGCCTCGAGTTTGAAATTAAAACGGCAGCTTTTAGGAGTACAGGTTTCAAAGTCTTTAAGTAAACCATTCTCTGTTGGGCTTTGTGCCGTCACACCATAAAAAGGGATGGCAATGCCGTTTAAAAATTTTGCCTCTCCAAGAGCGTAGAACTGATTGTCTGCTTTGCGGGTCGCAGCAGAGCTATAAAATTTGGGGAAATGGGGTGTAAAGCTTTTTACTTCTGCATAAGCAGATGAAGTTAAACTGGTAAATGCAGTAAATAATAAAAAATTCAGTTTTTTCATTTTTAGTAAGTAATCAATTTAAATTTTATATAAATCTAGCATATTCTTTTAAACTAGAAGGTAACTCAAAATTTAAACTGTTTTAACCTAATAAGAAAAACAGACCTATCGAGATATGAAATAATGAAAAATATGCTTTCAATCTGCTGTTTAGCGGTAATGAGTTCTTATAGTTTTGCTCAAGAAATCAAAGGTATTTCATTTTCACACCAAGAGTGGGAGGTTTCTTGCAGTAATACGGGAACATGTAAGGCTGCAGGTTATCAAAATGAAGAAAATGGTGACAATCCAGCTTCAATTTTATTAACACGTAAAGCAGGCCCAAAACAACCTGTGCAAGTTGAATTTGCTTTGTCAGACTATGAACAAAGCATGCCCGAAAACCAGCTTAAAAATATCCATTTTTATATAAATGGAAAAGACTTAGGCGTTGTGACTGTAGATGGTACTGAGCTGCCAATTATGGGTAAGCTAAACAGCTCGCAAGTCAATGCTCTACTAGAGCAGTCGAAACAGAAGACTGAAATAGTATTTAAAAATGCACAGCATAAATGGAAAATTTCTGATGCTGGAATGACTGCTGTGTTATTAAAAATGGATGATTTTCAGAAGCGTATCGGAACTGTTGGGGCTTTGGTTAAAAAGGGCAGCGCCAATGAAACCAAAGTGCTTATGCCTGAGCCAAAACTACTTGTTAAACGTATTAAGACTTCAAACAAACCTTATTTAACTTTACAGCCTAAAAATAAACAGTACCAGGCAATACACCATAGTTTAATGGCTGCTAAACCGGATCTGAAAGAATATGGCTTTTGTGAAGGCGTTTATGGCAGTAATAGCGATGGAGCTGAACCACAGAAAATTGAGCTATATAAACTAACCAATAAGAAAGTTCTGGCAACTACGTTGTGCTGGAGAGGCGCCTATAACGAAGGGTATGGCGCTTGGGTACTCGATGAGTCCTTAAATGGTAAGGCCGCGTTTGTGACTGAATCCGCCTCAGATTTTGATAGCGGTATGATTAGCAGTGCTCAAAAGGGCAGAGGCATTGGAGATTGCTGGGTAAGTGAGGAATGGGTGTGGGATGGCAAGAGTTTTGTACATACTAAGGATATGTGGACAGGTATGTGCAAAGGCTTGGCAGCAGGTGGGGTGTGGGAGCTTGATCGAATAGAGTCTGTAGTGAAATAAGTATTTTGCGGTTACAGAGTCATAACAGGTAACTTTGGTGACTCTGTGATAAAAAGAACAGATTGTTTATTGGAGCTAGACCTATGTCACATCATCTTTACGCTATTGCTCGCCGTAAGTTTTCACATCTGAGCCGTTCAGTATGTGTAGCGGCTGCTGTATTGGGGACTACTCAAATTGCGATGGCTGGCCCAACGGTTGATCAGTTAAGTGACTGTCTGGTTAAAGCAACAACTGCCTCTGACAAAACTACTGTACTTCAATGGACATTTACGGCTTTAGCTGCCCATCCCGATTTAAAAGCATTTAGTAATGTAACACCTGAGCAAAAGGATCAGTTAGATCAAAAACTGGCACAGGTTTTACAACGTGTGATTGTTGAGCAATGTTCAACCCAAACTAAAGCTGTGATTCAGGCTGAAGGCGTGAAAGCAGTTGGAGAAGCTTTTCAACAGTTAGGTCAAAGTGCGGGTGAAGATATTGTTAAAGACCCGGCTGTTAAACAGCAGTTGCAGGGCACATTACGCTATATTGACTTAAATAAATTAGTGACGACGTTTTTAACGCCAGAAATTTGGAATAAATTAGGAATTACAAGATAAAAATCTAATTTTCTATTTTAGTAATAAAGCCTGCTATCTAAATGCAGGCTTTATTGTTTCTGGGATGAAGAGATCTCTTAGATCGTAATTGTAGCCCCTAAAACTTTCACAAATTGAGCTAACCAAGCTGGATGTGCAGGCCAAGCTGGTGCTGTCACTAAATGTCCATCTGTAACGGCTTCAGTCACGGCAATGTCTGCATATTGTCCACCTGCCAGTTTTACTTCGGCCGCACATGCTGGGTAAGCTGAGCAAAGGCGGTCTTTTAACACATCTGCCGCAGCAAGTAGCTGAGCACCATGGCATACAGCTGCAATTGGTTTTTTCACTCTATCGAACTCACGTACAATTTCGACAACGCGATCATTCATACGTAAATATTCTGGTGCACGACCACCCGGAATGACTAGGCCTACATACTCTTCGGTATTAACGGCATCAAAATCATAGTTAATCGCGAAGTTATGGCCCCGTTTTTCGCTATAAGTTTGCTCGCCTTCAAAATCATGAATAGCAGTCGCAATATGGTCGCCGTTCTTTTTATTTGGGCAAACAGCATGTACGGTATAACCTAAACCAGTTAAAAACTGAAAAGGAACCATAGTTTCATAGTCTTCGGCATAGTCACCGACTAGCATTAGAATCTTTTTAGACATGATTTATCTCTTTTATTTAAAATATATGTGATTTCAATTTGTAATTTAAATTAGCACAATGAAAGTATGATTTTTAGCAAAAAGTGCATTCTTTAGTTGAAGGGTGGCTGAAGTTAGAGGGTGAGAATAACAAATACAGTTTTTGATAATTCACTGGTATTAGTTACGTGATAGGCGACATGGATGTCGCCGTTAGGCAGAGGTATCAGGGATGTGCCTTCTGCCTAACAGATGGTTTTGTTACTTTTGCCAAAACAAAAGTAAAGCTATTTTTTTTAACCAAATTTCTGATTATCTAGGAAAGTAATTAAATCTTTATTTGAGTTAATTTCATCGGCTTTTATTTTTGATATTATTTTTATTATACTCATAGCTAAGTAGTATCTTATTTGCTTTAACTCTTTGGTTTCAATATTTATGTTTTCACCATGTGCAATACCACTACGTTTTGCATATAAATTGCACATAGTGTTGTAAACTAGTTTTCTACTTTCAATGTCATCTTTAGCTATTAAAAAAGCAGTGTTTTCAGCTAATACTTTTGTAATGGAGTCTCTACCTGTAGTTAATAATGATTCCATTCCAATAGCACAGAATAAAAAGCTCTCATTTAAACTTTCCGAATTAATGGATACACTATACCAATTTATAGAAACACGCAATTTCTCTAATAAGTCATTGTTAAAGCTATTAGTTAGTATAGGAAAGCATAATTCTTTAAATTTAGAACCAATATTACTTAGACTATCTATATTATTCCTTTGTGAAAAGCTAAAATCGACATTGTAAATAATTTCATCACTTAATGCGCTAGTACTTAATTCGTCATAATTTACGCATAATGGTTGAATTCTATCTTTAACTTCATAAGTATGTACTTGAATGTGGAATTTATAACTTTTTGATATATGAGTGATGAAAATAATTTGATTTATGAACTCTTTAGCATCATTTTTACTTTTTTCTTTGGCCATTAATGGGTCGCCAAGATTAGAAACCTCAATAACTGTTTTATTTTTATATTTTTTTATTGTATTTTTTAGCTCTTTTAAAAATATATCTTTGGGATTAAATGTCCCATTTCTTTTTCGCTCATCTATGACTAGTTTTATATTTTTATTTATTTTTTCTGAGAAGGAAATGTTGTTTGAGTTTTTTTCATTAAAATTTCCAAGAGTTATATTTTCAAATGAATATATTTTATCGCAGTTTAATCCTTGGATAATGAAATAGAAGAAATTAGTTTGTTGACTATAAGTTTTCAGTTCTGAAATAACTTTATTAAACTCAGAAAATATATCTAAACTACTATTCTGAACATATTCTTTGAATAGTTTTTTTATTTTTTTATCTATAGTTTCCAAAGCTATTAAATCAATTAGATTGGTTGTTTTTAATATAGAGGTAAGAAATACAGTCCAATTAAGAGATGTTTCTATTGAGAAACCGTAACTTATATCACTTAAAGTAGCAAAGCCGCCTGAAGCCATGGCTGTATGAAAATCAAGCATATTGTCTTTAAAATAATCGAAATATGTAATTATAGATCTTGGTCTATCTATTTTTATTTTATTAAAATCCATAAAAAACCCCACTTTAAGTGAGGTTTTTATCGCATAAAAACAATGAATTAGTCAATAAATCAACCAATCAATTTTTTCATTAATTCATTTACTTGCGCAGGGTTAGCTTTACCCTTAGATGCTTTCATGACTTGACCAACAAGACCGTTAAAGGCTTTCTCTTTACCAGACTTGTATTCTTCAACCATTTTTTCATTGGCTGCAAGTACTTCTTTAATGATTGCTTCAATTGCACCTGTGTCAGTTTCTTGCTTTAAGCCTTTTTCCGCAATAATGTCATCGGCAGATTTACCTTCCGATTCCCACATAAAGCCAAAGACTTGTTTTGCAATCTTACCGCTAATGGTGTTATCAACAATACGAGCAATCATGCCGCCAAGCTGTTCAGCAGAAACAGGAGAGTCTGCTAAGTCTAGGCCTGCTTTGTTTAAAGCACCAGAGAACTCACCCATTACCCAGTTTGCCGATACTTTACCTTGCTTCGCACCGCCAGCAGCAGCCACAACAGCTTCATAGAAGTCTGCCATTTCGCGTGAGAGCGTAAGTACATGTGCATCGTACTCAGTTACACCAAAGTCTGCGATAAAGCGTGTACGGCGTGCAGCAGGGAGCTCTGGAAGTGCAGCGCGAGCAGCTTCAATTTGCTCATCAGCAATAATCACAGGTAACAAATCTGGATCGGGGAAGTAGCGGTAGTCATTCGCTTCTTCTTTAGAACGCATAGAGCGCGTTTCCATTTTGTTTGGATCGAACAAACGAGTTTCTTGGTCGATACTTCCGCCGTATTCCAAAATTTCCATTTGGCGTTCAATTTCAACATTGATCGCTTGCTCAATGAAACGGAATGAATTGAGGTTTTTAAGTTCACAGCGCGTACCAAAAGGTTGGCCCGGGCGACGTAAAGATACGTTACAGTCCGCACGGAATGAACCTTCTGCCATGTTACCGTCAGAAATACCTAACCAACGTACTAGCGTGTGAATCGCTTTGATATAAGCAACAGCCTCTTCAACCGAACGCATGTCAGGTTCAGAAACGATTTCAAGCAAAGGTGTACCAGCACGGTTTAAGTCAATGCCAGACATACCTTCAAATTGGTCGTGTACAGATTTACCAGCATCTTCTTCAAGGTGAGCACGAGTTACGCCAATACGTTTAGTCGTACCATCTTCAAGTTGGATGTCAATGTGACCCAAGCCCACAATCGGGTTGTCCATTTGGCTAATTTGGTAGCCTTTTGGAGAGTCAGGGTAGAAGTAGTTTTTACGCGCAAACACAGATGCTTGATCGATATAGGCATCAATCCCTAAACCAAAGCGAATAGCAAGATCAACTACTTTTTCATTTAAAACAGGGAGTACACCCGGCATAGCCAAATCTACTAGGCTCGCTTGTGTATTTGGGTCTTGACCAAATTCAGTTGATGAACCTGAGAAAATTTTAGAATTGGTTGCAAGCTGAGTGTGAATCTCGATACCAATAACGACTTCCCAACCGTCAATCAGTTTCAACTTTTGAGCTTCAGTCATTATGCATTCTCCTCAGCAATTGCCGCACGTTGAGTATGGAAATCGGTGTTTTGTTGGTATTGATGAACAATCGACAATAATTGCGATTCCGACCAGTAGTTACCAATCAACTGTAAGCCAATAGGCAAGCTATCTTTATCAAAACCAACAGGAGCATTAATCGCTGGTAAGCCTGCTAAGTTCACTGCAAGCGTATAGATATCACCTAAATACATTTCAGTTGGAGTTAAGTTCGCACCAATTTTATAAGCAGTTGTTGGTGCAGAAGGAGCAGCAATCACGTCTACATTTTCAAATGCTTTTAAAAAGTCTTGCTGAATTAAACGACGTACTTTTTGTGCTTTCACATAGTAAGCATCGTAATAACCTGCAGAAAGTGCGTATGTACCAATTAAGATACGACGTTGAACTTCTGGACCAAAACCTTCTGAGCGAGAACGCTTATAAAGATCCATTAAGTCAGCTGGGTTCTCACAGCGGTAACCGTAGCGAACACCGTCATAACGTGACAAGTTGGAAGATGCTTCTGCTGGCGCGATGAGGTAGTACGTTGGTACGTAAGCTTCAGTCATGTTGAGGTCAATCTCAACAAGCGTTGCACCCATTTCTTCAAGCTTTTTCAAAGATTCTTCAACACGTGCTTTAACGTCTGCATCTAAGCCTGCAACGTTAAAGTACTGCTTAGGAATACCAATGCGTAAGCCTTTTACAGATGTGTTATTCAGGTTTGCAACGTAGTCATCAACTTCTTTTTTAACCGAAGTCGAGTCTTTAGCATCATGGCCTGCAATTACATTCATCAGGTAAGCACAGTCTTCAGCAGAGCGTGCCATTGGACCTGCTTGGTCTAATGATGATGCATAAGCAATGATCCCGAAACGAGATACACGACCATAGGTTGGTTTTAAGCCTGTTAAGCCACAGAATGACGCAGGTTGACGAATTGAGCCGCCTGTATCAGTACCTGTAGCGAAAGGCGCTAAATCAGCCGCTACAGCCGCAGCAGAACCACCTGATGAACCACCAGGAACATGGTCAAGTGCCCATGGATTGCTCGTTGCGCCAACATATGAACTTTCAGAAGTTGAGCCCATGGCAAACTCGTCCATGTTCACTTTACCTAAAGTGACAAGACCAGCTGCTTTAGTTTTTTCAACAACAGTTGCATCGTAAGGAGAGATGAAGTTATCTAGTATTTTTGAACCAGCAGTCGTTTTAATGCCTTTGGTACAAAATATATCTTTATGAGCAAGAGGAATACCCGTTAAAGCTGTTGCATTACCTGCTTTTAAAGCTGCATCGGCAGCGTTGGCTTCAGCAAGAGCTTGTTCAGGCGTAACCGTCACGTAGCTTTTTACCAGTGGGTCAATTTTAGCAATACGTTTTAAATAGTGTTCAGTCAGTTCGCGAGATGAAAACTTCGCTTGGCTTAAGCCCTCAGCAAGTTCACGAATTGATAAGCGATGTAAATCAGTCATGAGTAAAATTTCTTTACATTCAAAATAGGGAAGATGGATTAATTGACTAAAAGTTATTCAATCACGCGAGGAACAAGATACAAACCATCTTGAGTTGCTGGTGCAACTGCTTGGTATTCATCTCGATGATTGCTTTCAGTTACCACATCAGCACGTAAAGGTTGAGGATTGTCAAAAGGACTTTTCAAAGGTTCTACGCCTTCCGTATCAATGCCTTTTAAGGTTTCCATCATGCCTAAAATTTTATTTAGACTTTGAGCATATTCAGCAGATTGCGTATCATTGAGCGACAATCGAGCAAGATTGGCGATTGCTGAAACTGTTTGTGCATTTAAATCTGCTGAATGCTGTGCATCCGATGTAGACATAACATCACCTAATCAGTATTAAAAATTTTCAAAATATCGTGCGTTATAATAAGCGATTGACTTGTTCAAATCATCACATTTAGTTTAAAGTTGCCACCTTGCATCCACATGAAAGTTTAACTGAGAACGAACCGTGATTCTAAAACGACTAATTGGCTTGTTTTCGCCGGATCTAGCCATTGATTTAGGTACAGCAAATACACTTATTTATGCACCAGGCCGCGGCATTATATTAAATGAACCAACAGTTGTGGCAATTCGTCACAGTGGTTCACAAAAAATTGTTGCTGCTGTAGGTTTAGATGCTAAGCAAATGCTGGGCCGTACGCCTGCGAATATTTCTGCAATTCGTCCAATGAAAGACGGTGTAATTGCGGATTTTGAAGTGACTGAAACCATGTTAAATCAGTTTATTGGTAAAGTTCACGAAAAACGTTTGTTCCCACCTGCACCTCGTGTAGTTGTATGTGTACCATGTAAATCAACTTTGGTCGAGCGTCGTGCGATTCGCGAAGCAGTATTTAATGCTGGTGCCCGTGATGTTCGTTTGATTGAAGAGCCTATGGCGGCAGCAATTGGCGCAGGTATGCCAGTTGAACAAGCATGTGGTTCTATGGTTGTGGATGTTGGTGGCGGTACAACAGAAATTGCAATTATTTCATTGCAAGGTTGTGTCTATGCTGACTCTTTACGCATCGGCGGCGATGTTTTTGATGAGCAAATCATCAATTATGTTCGTAAAGCTCACGGTTGTGTGATTGGTGAAACTACTGCTGAAATTATTAAAAAAGAAGTAGGTATGGCTGTTTCTGATGGTACAACATTAGAAATTGAAGTACGTGGCCGTAACCTTGCAGAAGGTGTGCCTCGTGCAATTACCGTAACTTCTGACGAAATTACTCAAGCTATTTCTGATCCGTTACAAAGCATTGTAAGCGCTGTGAAATCTGCTCTTGAGCAAACTCCTCCTGAACTTTCTTCTGATATTGCTGAGCGCGGTATTGTGTTGACAGGTGGTGGTGCGCTACTTCGTAATCTTGACAAGTTATTGGCTCAAGAAACTGGTTTACCAGTTGTTGTTGCTGAAGATCCTCTTACTTGTGTAACCCGTGGTGGTGGTAAAGTATTAGAATTCTTCGACAACCCGAACCATGACATGCTTTTCGTCGGTTAAGTTTAAGGATTAGGCGGTGCAACCGAATATTTTTTCAAGACAGCCGCCATCTTTCCGCTCGTTCATTATTGCGGTCATTACATGTTTGGTTGTGCTATTCTTTGATTGGCGCATGCCTTATGTAATTCAGCCAGCAAGGGATGTCTTGTACGCTGCATATAACCCAATTTATGCATTGGCTAGTTATCCGGTACTGTCGAGAGAATGGCTGAATCAACAAACAAAATCTGAAGCACAACTGCGTCGTGAAAATACCGCGATGCAGGCTGAGCTTTTACAAGCTCAAGTCCGCTTACAGAAGCTTTCTGAACTGTCAGCTGAAAATACCCGTTTACGAGGACTTCTTGATACCCCATTAATTATTGATGGTCGTATGGAAATTGCCGAAGTGATTGGAACAGATGCAGACCCATTACGTCATATCATCATTATTAACCGCGGCTCTATGGACCATCTAAAGGTCGGTCAAACGGTTTTGGATGATAAAGGTATTATGGGGCAGATCATTAGTGTATATCCTCATAGCTCACGCGTGATGTTGTTATCAGATAAAGAGCATTCACTGTCGGTACGTCTTGAGCGTACAGGAATGCGGGCGATTGTTTCTGGTACAGGTGATTTGGGCCGTTTAAAAATGGAATATGTCCCGACCAGTGCGAATATTCAGGTGGGTGATAAAGTGTTTAGCTCAGGCTTGGGTGAACATTTCCCAGCAGGTTACGCAGTGGGTACAGTTGCCAAAATAAGACGCCATAATTCAGGTGAGTTTGCTGAAATTGATGTAACACCATCAGCACAATTAGCAACAGGCCATCATGTAGTTGTACTTTTCTCTGAATCATTAGCGAAGGAGCAGCCATATGCCGATCGCTAAACTTAAACGAGAAAAGCGTAAAGATCCATTATGGGGAATTATTCTCTCCGTTATTGTGGGTTCTGTACTCATGGTTTATCCGCTATCCTATGATATTTCAGGATGGCGGCCACTGTTCATGTTAATGATCATGCTATTTTGGGTGGTATGTCAGCCAACATGGTGTGGGGTCTGGTTTGCATTTGGGATGGGGATTTTTACAGATTTACTGCTTGATGCACCTTTAGGACTCAATGCCTTAAGTTTTGTAATTGTGACTTTTCTTACCCGTTTTTTAATTCGGGAACGCCGTATTTTAACTTTTGTTAATTTATGGACGATAGCAACGTTGGTCATTATTGCCCATTTAGCATTTATGTGGGTAACACAGACGATGGGTGGAATTCATTTTTCAATTGCTAGACATTGGCAGCCTTTGATGACAAGTATCATCACATGGCTGGTCGTCTATTATTGTTTGGCAAAATGGCGCATATAGTTTTAGCATCTAGCTCTCCTCGTCGGAAGGAGCTGTTGCAACAGCTAGGCTTGGATTTTGAAATCTATAGTCCTGACATTGATGAGTCTGTTCATGAAAATGAGCTGGTTCATCACTATGTTGAACGGTTGGCTAGAGAAAAAGCTCAAACTGTATTGAAGCTTTTTCCAGAAGCTATTGTTATTGCTGCCGATACAAGTCTGGGACTTGACGGTCAAATTATTGGTAAGCCTGAATCGAAAAATCATGCCTTTGAAATCTGGAAACAATTATCTGGACGTTGGCATGATGTGTTTTCGGGACTGTGCGTTGCGACTCAACAACAGATGTTAAGTCAGGTAGTGCAAACACAAGTTGAGTTTCAGCGCCTGACTACACAGGATATGGAAGATTATTGGACCACGGGTGAGCCTGTTGGAAAAGCGGGTGGATATGCAATTCAAGGAATTGCCTCGCAATATATTCCCCAAATTCAAGGAAGTTATAGTAATGTGGTAGGACTTCCTTTATACGAATTTGCACAGTTATTCAAAAGAGTAAAGACATAAGGGGTTGTTATCATTCTTCATTGAATAGCATTGTCGATGAACACTAGACAACGTTAAAGTTAACAGCTTCTCTGACTCTTTAATAAAAAATTTTATAATGCTTTGAGTTTATGTATGTCAGAAGAACTACTTATTAATGTCACGCCTATGGAGTGTCGGGTGGCATTAATCGAAAATGGAACTGTTAATGAACTGTATGTCGAGCGTACAGTTAAACGCGGTTTAGTCGGCAATATCTACAAGGGTAAAGTTGTACGAGTGCTTCCGGGCATGCAAGCTGCCTTTGTTGATATTGGTTTGTCTCGAACAGCCTTTTTACATATCAATGATATGGTTTGGCCTCGTTCACAACCTACCCCGAATGTTTTTGAGCTATTACATCCTGGGCAAACCCTTACTGTCCAAGTAATGAAAGATATGTTGGGCACAAAAGGCGCACGCCTCAGTACAGATCTTTCAATCCCTTCTCGCTATTTGGTTTTAATGCCGTATGGCAACCATATTGGTGTTTCACAGCGTATAGAGTCTGAAGAAGAGCGAGATCGTCTGCGTAATATTATTGAAGGTATTCAATCTGAGCATAATTTACCCGGTAGTGTGATTGTCCGTACGGCTGCAGAAGGTGTGGACGAGGCAGAAATTGCACAGGACATGTGTTATCTGAGCAAATTGTGGGAGTACATCCAGCGCAAGCAGACGGATGTTGCTGTTCCTTCTTTAATTTTTGAAGAACTTCCATTACCTCAACGTATTATTCGCGACTTAGCAAGCGAAGAAACCGCAAAGATTTATGTAGATTCGCGAGAGATTCATGCAAAACTGCTTGAGTTTGTAGATGAGTTTGTCCCGAATATGAAGAGTCGTCTCATCCATTATCCGGGGGAGAGACCACTATTTGATCTTTATAATGTTGAAGAAGATATTCAAAAAGCCTTACAAACTCGGGTAGCTTTGAAGTCGGGCGGTTATCTGATGATCGACCAGACTGAAGCCATGACAACGATTGACGTTAATACAGGTTCATATGTAGGTGGTCGTAGTCTTGAAGACACTGTTTTTAAAACCAATATGGAGGCGACTCAAGTTATCGCGCGTCAACTTAGACTGCGTAATTTGGGTGGTATTCTGATTATTGATTTTATTGACATGCAAGAAGCAACTCACCGTGAAGAGGTGATGCGTCAGTTTGAGAAAATGCTTGAGCGAGATCACGCGAAGACCAAAATTACTCAAGTGTCAGAACTTGGTCTGGTCGAAATGACGCGTAAACGAACTCGTGAATCATTAGAACACTTGTTATGTGAATCATGTCCAACATGTCAAGGACGTGGTTTTGTCAAAACAGCGGAGACAGTATGTTACGAAATATTTCGTGAGATATTACGATATACCCGCGCATTTGAGTCAACGAGTGGCTTTACTGTTGTTGCCCATCCTTCTGTGATTGACCGATTATTAACAGCAGAAGCACCAGCAGTAGCCGATTTAGAGCATTTTATTAACCGTGTTATTAAATTTCAGGTCGAAAATTTATATACGCAAGAGCAATACGATATCATTTTAAGTTAAAGTTGTAACAAGATATCGCTTAATCCTTGTTACAACTGAAATTTTACTTTCATTCATGAATTTTAAATACTACTTACATACAGTAGCCCTAGACGTTCTCCCTATTAAACGTCTTAGCAAACAATAAGAGGTATAACCCATGAATGTAAGTGAAAACTTAATTAGCAACGGTCTTAAACATGTTTTAGAAAGCACGCCAGTAAATAGCTGCTATATGTTGAATGACCAAGGTAAAGAAGTACCGATTACAACTGCAATGATTCGTTCAGTATGTCATCAGTTGCTTAACCAGTGCCGCACAATCAAAAAATAAGGGGCCAATTCAAAGCCCCTTAATTTTCTAACTTGTTGAATAATGTTTCAGCTGTTTCTCTGCAATAATTTCTTCAAAACGTTGAATCTCATCTTCTAAATGAGTCAAAAGGTTTTGCATTTTCGGCAAAGCATTTCGACAAGCTGTTAATCCAACTTCAAGCTTATCTAAATAACTGGTCATGGTAATGTTTAGAGCTTGTCCATCCATGACAATTGAAGCAGGGTAGAGCGCATCTAATTTCGCGCCATTCCAATAAAGCGGCTCACGTGGTCCTGGTACATTAGAAATTACTAAATTGAACGCCTGACGCTTAGGAAGCATTCCTGACATGATATTTAATCCTGCCGGACCATAAACAACTGCACTATAGTTTAAAATTTCATTCGCAGTCATACGGCTAAAGCGTTGCTTTGAATTCTGCATGCTACGGCGAATGATTTCTAGACGTTCTAACGGTTGATCTTTGTGCGTCCCTAGATTTGCCAAAATCATGGTAATTCGATTACTCATGTCAGAATCATCTGTACGTAATGAAGCTGGAACCATGGCAATAAGTGGCTTTTTAGGTAAGCTGTTTTGGCTAATCAAATATTCACGTAAAGCGCCTGAACATACAGCTAGAACAACATCATTAATTGTCACGCCTAATGCTTTTGAAATTTTTCTAAGGCGGCTTAATTCAAATGATTGGGCCGCAAAACGACGTGAAGCACTGACTCTTTGGTTCAAAATAGAAACTGGTGCCTGAAAAGTAGAAACATAATCAGGATTTTTACCCATTTCTTTAAATATAGTCTGAGATAACTCGTGCATGACTTTTGGAGCTATGTCGAGTTGAGATTTAATACCGCCTAAAATACTCTTAATTTTACTAGTACTTGGAGTTGGTACTTTTAGACGCTTAGCTCTTTTGCTCTCAACACACCATAAAGGAACAACATGTTTCTCTTCTGGTGTTTTTGATAGAGATTTCTCAATCAAACGCATACCCGCAACACCATCTACCATGGCATGATGGATTTTAAAATACATGGCAAAACGATTGCCTTCGATTCCTTCAATAATGTCACAAGTCCAAAGTGGCTTTGCACGATCAATTAGTGAGCTATGCTGCTGTGAAATATAAACCAGTAGTTCACGAATACGGCCCGGGTGAGGCAAAGCAATGTGGTGAAAGTGATGATCGATATCGAACTCTTCATCTTCATCCCAAAATAGACCACTTAAACGGTTATTGAAGGGCGGAATAGGAATGCTCTTTGAGCGTTTAATATCTTCTACTAAATCATGTACAAAGGTTTCTGGTGCATTTTCAGGAATTTCAAATAAAAATAATCCACCGACATGCATGGGTTGCTGTCTTTTTTCAAGTGACAGAAAAATGAAATCAATTGGGTGTAATGGACGCATAAATCATTGTGCCTCATGCATTTTTCTAAGAAGCCCTTATATGAGCTCTTATTAGAATTATAGAACCGTAAAATTAAGTATATAGCGTTTAGAGTAGAGAAAATATGACTTTGTGTACGGAACATGACATAAAAAAAACCACTGATTTGCCAGTGGTTTTTTGATATCCAATTACTTTTTCATATTACCTGCGTGTAAGCCACACTCTTTTTGAGTGGCTTCTTCCCACCACCAGCGTCCTTCACGCTCATGTTGATTTGGTAATACAGGTCGCGTACATGGTTCACATCCAATAGAAACAAAACCACGCTCATGAAGAGGGTTATATGGAATTTCCATCATACGGATGTAGCTCCATACCTCAGCACTTGTCCAGTTCGCTAGAGGGTTATATTTAATGAGTTGCTTACCTGGGCCAGAGAAACCTGCATCAGCTTGTACTACGGGAATCTCTGTACGCGTACCAGGGCTTTGATCTTTACGTTGACCCGTAATCCAGCCATCTAAAGTCGCAAGTTTTTTACGCAAAGGCTGAACTTTTCGAATACCGCAACATTCCTGATGCCCATCTGTAAAAAAGCTGAATAAACCTTTTCCGTTTACCATGTTTTGAACAGCTTCAGATTCAGGGAAACAAATTTCGATATTGATATTGTAGTGTTTACGGACAGTTTCAATAAATTGATAAGTTTCGGCATGCAGGCGGCCCGTATCGAGACTAAATACACGGAAAGGTTTGCCTAAGCGTGAAGCAATATCAATTAACACAACATCTTCTGCTCCCGAAAATGAAATTGCAATTTCACCTTGTTGGCTTAAGGCAAGTTCTAAAATTTCTCGAGGGCTTTTGGTTGCATATTCAGCAGCAAGAGCATCTACGATATCAATAGTCGGAATAACGGTCATGTGTGTTCCTGGCAAAAGGCTTGGGCGCATTGAGTTATGAAAAATATTCTAAAGGATAGTTGATAAAGTGCTTAGCACTTTAATTTCGATCCTTATGAATAAAATTGATTTGATCAATAACAACGCAAAACTGAAAATCTTAATGGTATGATACAGCAATTTTTAACCAACATTGGAAGCATTCATGGAAATCGTATGCCTAGATCTTGAAGGGGTTTTAGTTCCTGAAATCTGGATCAATTTCGCTAAAAAAACAGGGATTAAAGAACTCGAAGCAACAACTCGTGATATTCCGGATTATGATGTTTTAATGACTCAGCGCCTTAATATCTTAAAACAACACGGTTTAGGCTTAAATGACATTCAAGAAGTTATTGCTGAGATGGGACCATTACCAGGTGCAAAAGAGTTTGTTGAATGGGTAAGTACTCATTTCCAACTTGTGATCTTGTCAGATACTTTCTATGAATTTGCACATCCTTTAATGAAGCAATTAGGATGGCCAACAATTTTCTGTCATAAGTTAGAGACAGATGAAGAAGGTATGATTACCGCTTATAAACTACGTCAACCAGATCAAAAACGTGAGTCGGTTAAAGCATTACATGGTTTAAATTTCCGTGTAATTGCTGCTGGTGACTCGTATAACGATACAACCATGCTTGGTGAAGCAGATCATGGCTTTTTATTTGATGCCCCTGCAAACGTGATTGCTGAGTTTCCTCAGTTTCCAGCTATTCACGGATATGATGCATTAAAAGAAGCAATCCGTTCAGTTTCACAGCGTACAATACCAGCTTAAGAATAAATAATAAAAAAGGCGCTTTAAGCGCCTTTTTTATTGAATGAGTCTTGAAACTTAGAATTTATAACCAAGTTTTAAACCATAAGCGATAGCGTTGTTGTCAGAGAATTCTGCAACATAGTAGTCATCGCTACCAGCTTGGGCACCAGTTTGAGCTTTGGCATCACCCAACCAGAAATATTTTACACCGCCAGCAATAAAGGTTTGTGGAGTAGGGCTGTATTGAACACCTACGCCTACGTTCCAGTAACCTTCAGTTGGACCTAAAGTTGTTACAGGGTTGCCTGCGCCAGAGTCCCAACCTACAGAAACGTTACCCGCCCACTTGTCGTTAAGTTTACGACCTACACCGGCGTTAACAGACCACTGGTCATCAGAATATTCCACTAAATTAAAGCCATTTGGGCGGCTAGGAGTTGCTATTGGACCTACAGCTTCTGATACTTTGCCAAATTTATATGGACGAATTGCGAAATCTTTCCAATTTACCCAGCGTACATTAGCGAATGCAACTGTATTTGCCATAATCCCTGTCTGGAAATCAAGGTTTACAGACTGAGGTGTAGTAATTGTAGTTTTTCCTTCTAATTGGTTAGCAGCAATAGCCTTGCCAATTGTTTGTTGAATTGCTCCAGCTTGGGCAGGAGTTAACTGACCAGCTGCAACTAATTGTCCAATAGTTGATCCAAGTGCTCCAGCATTGGCTGTAATTGAATCTGCAAGTGCAATTGTTTCATCTGCATTAATTTTATGGTCAATTTCTGAGCGGTATGTAATCGATGCCTTAAGTGCAATTTCCGGAATTTGGAAAGCGGCCCCAGCTAACCAGCCAGCTGCTCCATCTTCAGGAATTGAAGCGTCATAGCCATTATATAGGCTATATGCAGAACCTCTTAAATGAACATTTCCTTTAATCGTTTGGTATACACCGCCACCATAAAAGTTAAAATTTTCAGTGGGTTGGAATCCAAAGATCATCGAAATATTTTGGGTGTCAACCTCAACAGAAGTAGCACCTTGAGTTCCGCCTAAAGCACCTGTTGTAATTGGTAAAGTGCCAAGAATTGGATCTGATGGGCTTGCTACAAAAGCATTATTACCAGAATATTGTGCATCGGCTCCAAATGGTTGATCGTATAGTAAACCAAAAGAGAATTTATCAGTAAGTTGTAGTTTTAAGGCTGCGCTTGGGAAGTAATAATCTTCTCCCATATCACCAATATTACGACCTGTTTTGATTGTACCGGCTTCCTTACCAGCTACATCTGGGTCTAAAACAGAAATTCCAGCTTCAAAGTAATTACCAGGCTGCAAAAATGCAGAGATAGATTGTCCAGAGCGATCCAATGCTGCTGCAAAAACCCCAGTTGCAGGCAGCGTTGCTAAAATCATTGCAGTGCTCAGATGTTTTAATTTCATTTTAATCTTTCCTTGAACTTCAAGACATTTTTTTAAAAGTAACAGAGTTAAACCGTTTAAACTGTGTTGCCTTCAAAGCTCCTAATTACAAGTAATAGAAGCTTTGATAACTCCATGTAACAAAAATAGCATAATTACAATAAGAGTAAATCTGTTATATGAACTGAGGAGTACTCACTTTTTATACAAATAATGTCAATAATGGATGAAATATGAAGGAATATTTCTATTGTTTAATTAATTTAATTAATTGATATTTATATTTTTTATCTATTATTGGAGTGGTTTTATTTAATGACATTTTTGTCACAAATCCAAGAAAAATGGTCAAAGATTTTTTTGTAAAAATATGATTTAAGTGATTATGAAATGAGTATTCGTAGTCATTTTTAGTTGATAAGTTTAGTTTATCTACATCTGTATATTATTGATTCAGTTTTATATTCTTAGCCTTATAAAAAAATTTACCTTAATTTTTTTACCATTTGATCTATTTTTTTTGAGCGAATTTGGATTCTATATTTGAAAGTTATATGCAATAAAAAAACGAAAATAGTAATCTAAATTCGGTTATTTAACTTTTAGAGCTAAAACATAGCATTAGAGTGGATATAGTTTTTCATCAAATTGCTCAAGCTTTGGAAATATTAATGACTCAAGCTGGTCCAAATGAGTAAGGTAGATTACATAGTCTTCAAGAAGGGTTTCTCGTGCTTCTTGGCTAATATAAGGTACATGGTAAGCAATGAATGGAGGCAGGACTTCAAAACCAGCATATGCCAAAGTACCACGTTGAATCGGGGATAAATAATTTTCAATTGGACCATGAATAGAGTTTTCTCCAAACATGTGTGTTCTACCACCGAGTGTTAAACACAACATCGCTTTTTTACCTACCATGCCGCCGTGGTTGTAAAACCGTTTGCCTCCATAAAAAAGCCCTGAGACAAATACGCGATCAATCCAACCTTTTAAAATTGCTGGCACAGATGTCCAATAAAGTGGGAAATTTAAAATGACTAGATCTGCTTTTTTAACTTTTTCAATTTCTGCTTGAATATCTGGAGCTAGAAGTTGATTTTTGCTGGCATTTCTTTGTTCTAGTGCATAGTTAAAATACTCAGGCTGATTAAGCTCTAAGAAATCCTCTTTGGATGCAATAGGGTTAAATTGCATCGCATATAAATCTGAAATTTCTACACTGTGCCCCAATTTTTCTAAGGTTTGCTTAGCTGTATTTTTTAGAGCAGTGGTGAAAGACTGTGGTTCTGGATGAGCATGGACAATAAGAATGTTCATAAGGTGAGACCTGTATTCTTTTCAGAAATTATGCTGTCTGGTGCAATTCAGCGGATTTTGTTTTGAATAACTATGCATCAATTTAAAAGGATGGCATAGTTCATGAACTGACAGTTTTTACCATTTCGCGCCATTTTATTTTGCTCATCGGCTTGCTTATGAACCCAGAATTACCCGGAACGTATATTAATTTAATTGTCGAGACTATTAAGCGGTGGGGTGTCTCTGGTGAGCAGCTTTTAGATGGAAGTGGAATAACCTTAGACCAATTAGAAAAGCCTTACTGGTATGTTGAGTTCAACACCTTAAATCAGCTTATTGAACGGGCGATTGAGTTATGCAAAGAGCCAGCACTAGGAGGGTATTTAGCTTTAAACATGACAGCTTCATGTTATGGTTCAGTTGGAATGGCTGCCATGGTTTCTCCAAATTTAAGAGAAGCGCTGAAAATACTTGAACAATTCATTGGTTCACGTTGTAAGGTTTTTAAACCAGAATTAAAACAAGAAAATAATGAAGCATATTGGTCCATTCATCAGCCCGTCAATGCATTTCAGCTGAGCTCAAATGCCAACATTTTTTTGTTAGTCGGTTTTGTTCAAATTGCGAAAAAATTAACAGGGCTTTCTCATTTGGGAAAAGTTGAATTACAAATGCCAGAGCCGATAGGTTTTGACCAAATCAGTCATCAACTGGCTGTGACTTGTTTATTTAATCAAAAGTTTAACCGTTGGATATTCCCAAAAGAGTATTTAGCACAGCCTGTATTAACAGCAGACCCAATGCTAGCGCCGTTGTTAAATGCACAATGTAAGCGGGATATAGAGAAATTAAACTTAAAAAGTGGTTGGAAAGGGCAAGTCAAACAAGTTGCCGAAAAATTGCTTTTAAATGGGAATACTGACGCATTAAAAGTTGGGCAAGTGGCTCATATCATGAATATGTCGGAGCGAACTTTGCAACGCTATTTAGCTCTTGATCATACTAGTTTTACCCTCTTGGTAGACTCACTGAAAAAGGAGCATGCCCAGAAACTTTTAGCTCAAAATAACATGTCGATCGAAAAAGTCGCTTTAATGCTAGGTTATGCCGAGACTTCTCACTTCACTCGTGCGTTTAAGCGCTGGATGGGGATGACGCCTAAATATTTCCGAACCCAGCATAAAATGGCGGATTCAAATTAAAGGGCCATAAATTTAACTTCATGGCCTTTCATTTATCATATGAATTAATTAAGTAGATTGTTCTGGCTTAGATGAGAGTGATTCAATCACTTTAAAATAGCTAGGTGGTGCCGGAACATGGCCACGCTCTCTCAATAAACGATGCATACGCGGCAATTTGAAGTAGGGCACCGAAGCCATTAAATGATGTTCCATATGGTAATTGACATGAATAGGCGCCACAAAACTTCTAGCAATCCAACCTGCACGTGTTGTTCGTGTATTGGTTAAAGCTGTATTACTCGTTTGCATACCTGCATGTTCGGCCATTGAGCGAATTCTTAAAAATAAAGGAAAGGGTGTTAAATAAGCTAGGGGCCATAACCAATAAAATCGTTGTTGACCAAAAGCTTTTAAAACACAATAAAGAGCAACATTGGTAGCAATGGCGCCGCTACTGTTTTTTATAAGACTTTTGGCATAGTCAACGAAATCTTTATTGCTTCGATCTAACCAGACTTGATCATTTGCAACGGTCCATTTCATTAGATCTAGATCCATTAATACTCGGCCAAAGCTAAACTTTAATCCTGTCATACCTGTTAAGTCGCGTAAAAATTTACGAGTAAGCGATTTTTTGTTTACAGGAAAACCAGAAACTAACGAAAGATCGGGGTCATCTGGAGTAGAGGTTTTTGCATGATGACGGACATGATGTACGCGGTATTTTTGTAGATCATTCCAGATTGGACGGGCGCATAGCCATTCGCCTACAAAGTCATTTATTTTTTTATTTTTGAATAAGCTCTTATGAGATGCATCATGCATCAAAATTGCTAGGCATAACTGGCGACCTGCCAATATAGCTAAAGCTAGCATACAAGCGAGTAATTTTCCCCAGTTAGGTAAGTAATCCCACATCATGATTAAGCTAGCAAATGTTCCGCCAATAACGGCCCACGTACTAGCAACGGCCCAAGCACCGTATATATCTGAGGGTTGTGTGAGTTCCTGTATTTCTTCTCTGCTAAATAGATCGGTCACACTCACTTGTGCATTCATTTTTATTCTCCCAAAACAGATTTTTGGTATTCATATTTAATATTACAAATATAATTATAAAATTTTAAAAAGTGAAATATTTGTTTGTAAAAAAATAGGCTCTACGGAATATCTAGTG
>NZ_JAVIMC010000050.1:0-259 GCF_031196995.1 Acinetobacter sp. 12966 | reverse complement strand
ATGAGTTTGACTACCTTATCATTCACAGTTGAGCATTGATTAAATGCTGCAAAACGCTTGAGTTCCTGATCTAATTCAAAAAAGAAATGCTCTTTATCTTTTACCGTTTTTTCTAAATGTAGACTAATCACTTCTAGTTCTTTTACTGTCCGGTGTGCTTTACAGTCGATTCGTCCTACTAACTCATTTTGATAAAGAATAGGCAAACAAAAATATCCAAATACCCGTTTGGCCGCTGGCACATAGCATTCGATCCGAT
>NZ_JAVIMC010000005.1:0-220 GCF_031196995.1 Acinetobacter sp. 12966 | reverse complement strand
CTCCAATAAAAGACATGATTTGTGGAGAAGATGGAAGCGGAATTGATCATACTACTTTAAAAGTGACTAAACCATTTCATAATTCAACAATCACAATGGAAAATGGCTTTTTAAAAATTGGCCTATTTGGAACTGATGGTTCTACTGGAGTACATGCTGCCGAATATAGTTTTGAAGTTAAGAATCTGGAATCTTTGGCTGAATTTCGCCTCACTGATTT
>NZ_JAVIMC010000049.1:0-261 GCF_031196995.1 Acinetobacter sp. 12966 | reverse complement strand
ACTAAACCCTATGTATTAAAGACAGATATATCTTCTTTTTTTGACAATATTGATCGAGCAAAATTATTAAATGAGATAAAGGATGTAATGCCACCAGATATACTTTATTTATTCCAGTCAATTATTTATTGTGATCCAAGCATTCCTTATGAATATAATAAAGATTATAAAAAACTAATTTACTCTAAATTAAGGAAAGGCGTAAGGCAAGGTATGCCTATTTCTCCACTCCTTGCTTCTTTCTATTTAAATGATTTTGAT